>VAXD01000122.1 GCA_005884155.1 Actinomycetota bacterium
GTGATCTGGTAGACCGCGTCTTTGCCATACGCGCCCGCAGACGGTGCCGCGACCATCGCGGCGCATGCGAGCGTGAGAAGCGCTGCAAGACCGAGCAGCTTCCGCATTTAGCCTCTCCTCTCCTCAGGTAGAGCAGATGCGACTCTTCATCGCAACCGGACAAGTTTCCCCCTTCTCTACACCCGTTGCAACCAGCGGCGGAGCTCGCCCTACGGTCGGCCGCCGATCCCACAGAGCTCGACATGTCACGCGCCGGCCACGAAGAGCTTGTCGCGCAGCGTTCCGAAGCCACCCAGGCAGACGACCCTGCGGCTAAGTCGAACGGCATCAAGCGCACCTCGCCCGCGCGACGGCCGGCGTGCCTCCGCCTAGGCGAACGAAGATGCTCTGCAGAGTGGGGCAGTAACGAGCAGAAGTGTGTTGCCACAGTTGGCGAGAATCCAGGTCAACAGCAGGTCAACAGGATCGAAGTGCCGGGCCCGAGCTCACTGGAACCGCCTTCGCTTGCTGGTGCACCCCTTACGAGTTCACCGGAGAGCACGCTAACCCGGTAGCAACCTCTTTGAATCCCAAGGTCGCAGGTTCGATCCCTGCCCGGCCCATCAGGTCGAAAGAGGGCGGCCATCCACATACCGCCTGCGAATCGCGGTAGGTTCGACGTATGGAACCGTCGGCCACACCGGAAGCGGGTTCGCGAACCAGCTTCGGCGAGATGACGACCTGCCCGCTCTGCGGCCACGAGAACGTGGCCTCGGCACGGTTCTGCAACGGCTGCGGCATGCGCCTGGCGGCGGAGCAGGATCAGCGGCGCAAGCCCGCGACGCTGCTGTTCGCGGACGTCGCTGGATCGACTGCGCTCGCCGAACGGATCGATGCCGAGGCGGTCCGGGAGCTGATGCTCGACTACTTCGGCGAGATGCGAAGTGCGATCGAAGCACACGGCGGAGCCGTCGAGAAGTTCATCGGCGACGCAGTCGTAGGCGTGTTCGGTGTGCCCGCAGCCCACGAGGACGACGCTCTCCGCGGCGTCCGCGCCGCGGCCGAAATGCAAGCACGCCTCGAGACGTTGAACGCACGCCTCGAACGGAGGTTCGGCGTGCGGCTGTCGGTGCGAATCGGGCTCAATACCGGCGAGGTCGTCGCCGGTGACACGAGCAGGTGGGAGAGCTTCGTGTCGGGCGACGCCGTCAACGTCGCCGCACGCCTCGAGCAAGCGGCGCCCCCCGACGCCGTTCTGCTGGGCGAGACGACGTATGCCCTGGTCGCCGGTGCCGTGGACGTCGAGCCGCTGACCCCTTTGGCCGCAAAGGGCAAGACGTCACCGCTTCAGGCGTACAGGCTGCTCGGGATCCGTGCCGACGTACGCGCGCCGATCCGTGCGACCCCGTTCGTCGGCCGGGCGAACGAGCTCGCCGTCCTCGAGGCCGCCATCGACAGGCTGCGCTCAGCCGAGACGGCGGCACGGCTGCTCGTGCTCGGCGACGCCGGCGTCGGCAAGTCGCGGCTCGTCGAGACGGCGCTCGATCGTGCCGGCGGGACGGTGCAGGTCCTTCCGGTTCGCTGCCTCCCGTACGGCGAAGACATCACGTACTTCCCCCTCGGCCAGCTCGTCCGGCAGATCACGCGAATCGACGAACGGGACGCGCCCCTCGACGCGCTCCAGCGGATCGACGCAGTCTTCGCGGGGAGGAGCGACGCTCGTGGCGCGGGCGCCGTGCTCGCGCAGGTGGTCGGCCTCGCCGAGGGCGCGGCGACGGCGGACGAGATCGCCTGGGCGACGCGGCGCCTGCTCGAGATCCACGCCGGCGGGCGGCCGCACGTTCTGATGGTCGACGACCTGCAATGGGCCAAGGAGCCGCTCGTGCACCTCCTCACCGACATCGCCGAGCGTGTGCGCGAGCCGATCCTCGTGCTGTGTCTCGCTCGTCCCGAGTTCGCCGCGCGGCACCCGGAGTGGGTGCCCGACGCCCGGCTCGAGCCGCTCACGGCGAACGAAGCGAAGGGGCTCGTCGAGCGGCTCGCGGTGACGGCCTCGCTCGCACCCGAATCTCTGAACCGGCTCCTCACCGCCGCCGCCGGAAACCCGCTCTTCCTCGAGGAGCTGGTCAACTACGTCGACGTCGCCGGCGATCCCAGCAACCTGCCGCCCACCCTAGAGGCATTGCTGAACGCCCGGCTCGACGCGCGGCCCGACGATGAGCGGCGTGCGCTCGAATCCGCGGCGGTCGAGGGCGAGGTCTTCCACCGCGGAGCGGTGTCCGCGCTCGTCGGACCAGCGCATGCGACAACGGTCGACGATGCGCTCGACCGACTCGCCGACGACGTGCTCGTCAGGCCCGCCGAGGCCTCGTTCGACGACGAGGTGGCGTTCCGCTTCCACCACCTGCTGCTGCGGGACGCCGCCTACCGCAGCACCGCCAAGCGCCGCCGCGCCGACCTCCACCTGCTGTTCGCCTCGTGGCTCGAGCACAAGCTCGGCGTCTGGCTGGCCGAGGCGGCGGAGATCGTCGGCTACCACCTCGAGCAGGCGTGCGTGCTGCGCGGCGAGCTCGGCCCCCTCGATGACGAGACCAGATCGGTCGGCGAACGTGCGGCCGCGATTCTGGACGGAGCAGGTCGGCGCAGTCTCGCGCGCGGGGACGCAGCGGCCGCCCTGAGCCTTTTCACGCGCGCGGCCGCCCTTTCGTTCGACAAGACGGCGAGGATCGAGATCGCGCTTCGCCGCGGTGTCGCGGCCCACGAGGCGGCGGATCTGGCCCTCGCCGAGCGCGTGCTCGCCGACGTCGAGCGCGAGGCGGGCCGGGCGGGTCTCGAGGCGGTGGAGGCTCGGGCTCGGATCGAGCTCGCGATGCTTCGCTTCCACCTCCGGCCGATCGATCATGCACGGGGGCTGAGGCGCGTCGGCGAGGAGACGCTCGCGACCTTCGAGCGGCTCGAAGACGACGAGGGACGTGCCCTCGCCCTGGTGCTGCTCGCGCACGAGCGCTGGTTGGCATTGCACTGTGCCGAGGCGGAGCGGATGCTCGACCTCGCGCTCAGCCACGGCGAGCGAGTGTCCGACGACAGGCTGATCGCCTCCATACTCGTTGCACTCGCCCGTGCAGTGCTGTTCGGCCCGCGGCCCGCAGACGAGGCGGCGAAGCGGTGCGAGGAGCTCCTGGCGCGAGCACACCGGCTCGGCCCGACGACGGAAGCGTCGATCTCGAGCAAGCTGGCACCGTTGGAGGCGATGCGCGGGCGGGCCGAGCGCGCGCGCCGCCTGGCTCGAGACAGCATCGCGGTGCTCGAGGAGACGGCCTCACCGCTGGCCGTGGCGAGCGCGTTGCAGTACGCCGGCCTCGCCGAGCTCGTCCTGGACGATGGGGCCCGCGCGGAGCGGCACCTTCGCAGGTCGGTCGCCCTCCTCGAGGAACTCGGCGATCGGTCCGTGGCGTCGTCGACGGCAGCCTTGCTCTCGCGCGCGCTCGTCGCCCTCGGGCGCCTCGACGAGGGCGAGCGCCTCTCCGCGCTCGCCCTCGAGTGGGGCGGGCGGGACGACATCGTCACCCAGGCCTACGCGCGCAGCGCCCGGGCGCTCGTCCTCCTGGCACGCGAAGAAACCGACGAGGCGCGCCGGGAGGCGGAGCTGGCCGTCGAGCTCTCGTCGGCGAGCGATTTCAGCAGCCAGCGGGGCGACGCCTTCCTCGACCTCGCGGCCGTCCTCCAAGGCTGCGGCGACGAGCGTGGAGCGCGCCACGCGGCCGACGAGGCCTTCGCCTGCTACCTCGCGAAAGGGAACGTCGTCGGGTCGGAGCGCGCGGCCGAATTCGCCGCTCGGGCGGCCGGGTGAGATACTCACGACTTCCTCGACGAGAAGGAGATCCGAATGAGCACGATGGACCCCGATCGCCCGGCTCCGGACGACGAGCCCGACGAGAGCGGCGGCGCGGCCGACGAGCTCGGCCCCGACCAAGCACCGGAGCTCGGCCCCGACCAAGCACCGGAGCTCGGCCCCGACCAGGAGACGGACTAGACGACGGCGCCGCGTCGTTGCGGTTGATCGGCCCGGCAGCGTGCCGTGGGTGCGACGAACACGCCATCTCGTCCTCGCCGCACCCGGCGACGACGCGGCGGCTGCCCTCCGCGTCCTGTCGCTGCTGACAGGCAGTCGCGCAGAGCTCTCGTTCGACGAGGTCCGCGTGCTGGTAGGGCTCTCGACCCGCCGCTGGGCTTGGCGGGTCGACCACGAGGCGATCTCGTTAGCCTCGCGCGGGCTTCTCGTCTCGGATGAGCCGGCTGAGCCGTTCGAGGACCTCCGTCGCCGCGACGCTGAGTTGACCGCTCTCGGATGGCATCCGGCTGCGGCTGCGTTCCTCGTCGGCACCCGCTGGGACGGCACGCAAGTGACCGCGCAGCGACGCGACGGCTCGCGCCCGCCGCGGCCGCCGCGAGCCGGTGCGCCGCAGTCCCCCTTTCACCTGCGGGAGGGCCGCCGCATGCCGCTGCCGGCGGTCACACACGAGGACGAGCTCCACAGGTTGCTGCACCTGCGCCGGACGACCCGCAGCTTCGACTCGAGCCGACCGGTGACCAAGCTCGAGCTCGCGACGCTCCTGCATTCGGTCTGGGGCGCCCACGCATCAGCGCCGCTCGCCCACGGAGACCTCGCGATCCGGAAGACGAGCCCTTCCGGTGGCGGGCTGCATCCCGTCGAGGTCTATCCATTCGTGCGGCGTGTCGAAGGCGTCGAGCCAGGGATCTACCACTACCGCAGTGGCGACCATGAGCTCGTGCGGCTGAGGGCGCTC
>VAXD01000042.1:0-2817 GCA_005884155.1 Actinomycetota bacterium
CGTCGTCTTCCACAATCGGTCGATCAACAACCGGGCGTTCGGGATCCTCAACTTCTCGGGCGGAGACGGGACGCGGATCAGGGCCAATCGCGTCTTCGGGAATCCGACGGGAATCTCGATTCAGACGTCGACAGACGTCACGGTCGCCCGTAACCATGCGTTCGGCAATACGCTCGACCTGC
The DNA here is from genome assembly GCA_005884155.1 of Actinomycetota bacterium. GTDB lineage: Bacteria > Actinomycetota > Thermoleophilia > Gaiellales > Gaiellaceae > AC-32. The sequence continues at coordinate 183 of VAXD01000042.1, forward strand.
AGTGGGACGGTCTGGGCACGAACACCTTCCGGAACAACCACTGCGATACGTCGAGCCCGCCGGGCCTCTGCCACTGAGAGATACGAAGCGGACCCGCTCAGCTCCTGACTGAGCGGGTCCGGTTCGAGGTGCCTCCACTACACTCATCGGCGTGCCAAGTGAGCGCCAGATCAAGGTAGGCAACGTCACGATCGGCGGCGGTGCACCGGTCGTCGTGCAGTCGATGACGCTCACGAAGACGCACGACGTCGAGGCGACGACCGCGCAGATCGCGGCACTTGCTTCGGCCGGCTGCGAGGTTGTGCGCGTCGCGGTCCCGAAGGGCGAGGACGCCGACGCCCTGCCGAAGATCGTCCGGCTCTCTCCGGTTCCGGTGATCGCCGACATCCACTTCAACGCGAGCCTTGCTCTGCGCGCGATCGAAGCAGGCGTCGCGGCGGTGCGGATCAACCCGGGCAACATCGGCGGGCCGGACAAGGTCGCCGAGGTCGTGCGCGCTGCGCAGCAGGCCGGGATCCCGATGCGGATCGGCGCCAACTCGGGCTCGCTCCCGAAGCACCTCGCCGACGTCGCTCAGCGCGACCAGGCGGAGGCGCTCGTCGAGGCCGCGCTCGAGGAGGTGCGCCTGCTCGAGAGCCTCGGCTTCTACGAATTCAAGATCTCGGTCAAGTCGAGCCACGTGCCGACGATGATCCGCGCCTACCGGATGCTCTCCGCGAAGGTGCCGTACCCGCTCCACCTCGGCGTGACCGAAGCGGGGACGCCGTACTCGGGCTCGATCAAGAGCGCCGTTGGGATGGGAGCGCTACTCGTGGACGGAATCGGCGACACGGTACGCGTGTCGCTGACCGCCGACCCGGTCGAGGAGGTCAAGACCGCCTTCGAGATCCTCAAGGCGCTGGGCCTGCGCGAGCGCGGCCCGGTGATGATCGCCTGCCCGAGCTGCGGTCGAGACAACGTCGGGGTGCAGACGCTGGCCGAGAAGGTCGAGAAGCGGCTGCACGACTACCCGCAGCACTTCGAGGTCGCCGTGCTCGGCTGCGCGGTCAACGGCCCAGGGGAGGCGGGCGACGCCGACTTCGGCATCGCCGGCGGTCGCGACGTCGGCTTCGTCTACGCCCACGGCCGTGTGCTCAAGAAGGTCTCTTCCGACATCCTGATCGACGAGCTCTTCCACGAGATCGACAAGTGGATCGCCGACGGCATGCACCGGCCGAAGCGCCTCAAGATGGCCAAGCCGGCAGCGCTCGCCATGGCCGAAGCCTCGATGATCCCGCTCGAATAGTCTGCGGGGACAACGGTGATCCATCGGGCTTCTCAGCTCTTCCTACCCACGCTGCGCGAGCCGCCGGCCGACGCCGAGGCGGTGAACCACAAGCTGCTCGTGCGCGGCGCGTTCGTGCGTCAGCTGACCGCCGGCGTCTGGACCTTCCTCCCGCTCGGCTGGCGCGTCCACCGCAAGATCGAGCGGATCATCCGCGAGGAGATGGACGCGATCGGCTCGCAGGAGATGCTGATGCCGCTCCTCACGCCGGCCGAGCTGTGGGAGCGCTCCGGCCGCGGCAAGATCGACATCATCTTCCACCTCGAGGATCGCAAGGGCGCCGAGTTCGTCCTGCCGATGACGCACGAGGAGACCGTCACCTGGACCGCGCGGGAGCTGCAGAGCTACAGGCAGCTACCCCAGATGCTCTACCACTTCTCGATCAAGGAGCGCGACGAGGCGCGGCCGGGCAAGGGCCTCATCCGCCTGCGTGAGTTCATCATGAAGGACTCGTACTCGTTCGACCGGGACGAGGCGGGCCTGGTCCACTCGTTCGAGCTGCATCGCGACGCCTACCACAAGATTTTCGACCGCTGCGGCATCGAGGTATATGAGGTGGAGGCGGAGTCGGGAATGATGGGCGGCAGCGAGTCGTTCGACTTCCTCGCGCCTGCGGGCTCGGGCGAGAACACGCTCGTGACCTGCGAGAACGGCGACTATGCGGCCGACATCGAGATCGCACGCGGCGTTCCGTCCGAGGCGCAGTTTCCTGACGACCTCGGGGCGCCTGAAGAAGTCGAGACTCCGGGCCAGCGAACGATCGAAGGCGTCTCCGAGTTTCTCGGCGTGGACGAACGCGCGACCGCGAAGGCGATGCCGGTCGTGGCGGACGGCCGTGTCGTGCTCGCGCTCGTGCGCGGGGACGACCGCCTGAACGAGATGAAGCTGCTCGCCGAGCTCGGCGAGGATTTCAGGCCCGCCGAGGAAGAGGAGATCCAGTCCGCGTTCGGCGCGTCAGGCGGCTCGATCGGGCCGATCGGCGTGTCGGTCGAGGTCATCGCAGACGAAACGCTCAAGGAGGGCCAGTACGTCGTCGGTGCGAACCGCGACGACTTCCACCTCCGCGGCGTTCAGGCGGGCCGTGACTTCGAGCCGCGCTTCGCCGACCTCCGCGAGGCGCGCGAAGGCGACCGCTGCCCCAAGTGCGGCGGTGCGCTCCAGTTCGAGACGGCGATCGAGCTCGGCCACATCTTCAAGCTCGACACGGACTACTCCGAGCCGCTCGACGCGACGTTCCTCGACGAGGACGGCCAGGAGCGGCCGTTCGTCATGGGCTCGTACGGGATTGGCCTCGCGCGGACGATCGCGGCC
>VAXD01000042.1:2866-24352 GCA_005884155.1 Actinomycetota bacterium
CACGTGGTCGCGCTTCCCGGCGCCGAGGAGCCGGCGGGCGCGGCGGCCGCGGAGCTCGACGCGGCCGGCGCGGACGTCCTCCTGGACGACCGCGACCAGAGGGCCGGGGAGAAGTTCGCCGACGCCGACCTGATCGGGATCCCGCTGCGCGTCACCGCCGGCAAGAAGACGCTCGAGGACGGCGCGGTCGATGTGCGCGAACGTGCGAGTGGGGAGGAGCGGCGCGTGCCGCTCGGTGAGCTCGGGAGCATTCTCTGATGGCGCGGAAACGGCGCTTCAGCGACCAGCCGTTCGGCACGACGATCGAGTCGCTGATGACCGAGACCGGCGTCACGTACCGCGGCCTCGCCGACAAGACGAAGCTCTCGGCCGGCTACCTGAACCACCTCGTCCACGGCAACCGCCCGGTGCCCTCCGACAAGGTCGTTCGCCAGCTCGCCAAGTCACTGGGCGTCGAGCCCGAGCACTTCCGCGAGTACCGCCTGCGCGTGATCACCCGCAAGCTGGAGGCGATGCCGGACCTGATCGACCGCCTCTACAAGCGGCTGGGTACGTAGCTCCCAGGCGGCGGTAGACTCAGCTTCGACGGGGCGTGGCGCAGCCTGGTTAGCGCGCTTGTCTGGGGGACAAGAGGTCCCGAGTTCAAATCTCGGCGCCCCGATCGAGAAAAGCCCCGCCCAGGCGGGGTTTTTCAGTCGGACGATGCCGCGACTCGTAGCAATTTCGTACTTCGCGCCCAAGGCGCTGCCGCGACTGCTGCGGGCGGCGCGGGAGGCGCCGCTGGGCCCGCCCGCGCGCGTCTACGTGGGGAGTTACGGCGTTGGACGTGAGCTCTCGGACGCGATTGAGCACGCCGGGTATCTCTACGCGCCGATGTTCCACCTTAAGCCGAGCTGGTACTGGGAGCAGCGGCGGCTCCCGCCGGCCGATGAGCGGCGCCTTTCCGACACGGCGAAGCAGTTCAACGGGTCGCTGCCGGACTTGCCGGAGTTGCTACGGCTGCCCACGTCGCGTCGCGTGCGTTGGGGTGTCGAGCTCGGCGCCCGCTTCCGCGACTGGAACGGCGGTCGCGGCGTGGCAGCTCGACGAGATCCAGGCCGAAGCGGCCGGCAGCCTGGGACGGCAGTACCGCGAGCTCACCCGCGGCGTCCTGCGTGGCCTCCTCTTCGGGCGGCCGCGGCTGGGCGACGGGTCACAGCAGGGGATCGTCTGGTGGGCCCACGCGGCCTTCACGCTCGTGACGCGCTCGCTCACTCCCGAGCTGAGCGCCTTCTGGCGGATGCTGAACCGCGCGGCTCTCGGTCTCGTCGGCGAGGAGTACCCGGAGTTTGCGGGCGATCCGGCCGCCGCGGCGCGCGTCGCCGCGAGTGGCCAGCATGGCCTGCAGCGGGGCGGGCCCGTCCGTCGGACGCTTGCACGCAAATATGTCCCCGGGATGACGCCCGGCTACCACCTCGCGGCAGGGCTCGGCGGCAACACGCACGGCCTGTCCACGGCTCGGGTGAACGCCTGGCGCGAGGCGTACGTGCGCGCCCGCGCGGCCGCGGGCGTCTCGGGCTTCGCGGAGTTCGACTGGCGCTTCGGCAACAACCGTCTGGGCGTGATGCAGGACGTCCTGCGGACGCTGGCGCGACACCTGTAGAGGCCGGGCCTAGCCGAAGGACCTAGATTCGCCGACTGCTCTACGACCTCACGTGCGGGCGGTGCAGCGCCTCTTCGGCGCGGTCTTCCTCGATTTCGTCCTCCTCCCGCCGGAGAGGTGCGTCTGTCCAGACATCGGTCTCGAATAGCTGCGATACGTCGGACCCGATCTGGCCGAGGACCGCGGCCACCGCGATCGCGACCACGATCGAGAGCGCAACGAAGATGCCCGTTCCGGCTATGACCCAGAGCCACCAGGTCACGACGGCTCTTCCTTCCGTGTCGACACTGACCCTCCTTCGCCGAGGCGGGCCGCAGGACGCCTCACGTCGGTGCTGTCACCTCTATCGATGTCGGCTACGGACAATTCTTCCGTTCGTAACGTCCCTCGAACGAGTGATTCTTGGCTCAACCGGTCGGGTAACCAACCTTCCTCGTAAGAAACGCGCACAGGGCGAGCGAGATCGGAGTACGCCTTGGACGCTTCGTGCGTCTCCTGGACGACGGAGACACGGTGCTTCGCCGCCACCGCGGAGACCGGGTAGACGAGACCTTTCGAACGGCGCCCACGCGCTCCCACCGCAACGACCACAGACGGGCCGTCGCCCGCACCGACGATCATGTGCGCGGTCCCGGGCGGCGAGTGGAAGAAGTCCCAGGCCCTGAGCTCGCGCTCCTCGTCCTCGACGATCACGACGCAGCGGCCCGAGACGACGAGGAAGTCCTCCTGCGCGTTCTCGCGGTGGTAGCGGCCGAGGCTCTCGCCGGGCTGGAGGACGCTGATGTTGAACCCGAGCTGCTTGAAGCGCTTCTTGCCCTCGAAGTCGCAGTAGACGCCCAACCGCTCCCACGCGCGCCAGCGGATCTCACGCGCATTGACGACGAACCAGCCCTCGCCGTCGGGCGCGAGGCCGAACTTCGTCTGCCGCAAGGGCGCCTCGGGGGTCAAACGAAGACGTCCGCGCTGCAGCCGAAGACGAGCGCCGCGTACACGTCGTCGACGCCTGCGAGGGACGGATGCTCGAGGTCGACCTCGGCGTCGGGCCAGCGCTCCAACCCGAGCGCGGCCGCGCCCTCGTCGGCGCCGAAGCAGAGCAGCGACGAGACGGACACGATGCCGCGGCGGCCCGTGCGGCGGCGCGCGATCCCCTCGAGCTCGCGCAGCTCCTCGAGCGGATCGATTCGCACGTTCGAGTCCGACCCGATGCAGATCCCGATCCCGCGCTCGCAGAGCTGCTCGACCGGCGCAAAGCCGTCGCCGAGGTTGGCCTCGGTTGTCAGGCAGAGACACACGCGCGCGTCCGCCTCCGCCAGCAGGTCGAGCTCGCGCGCATCCGCGTTTGTGGCGTGGACGACGGTCGAATGCGGCCCGAGGCAGCCGGTCTCTGCGAGCAGCTCGACCGGCCGCAGCCCGTGCTCCGCGAGGCATTCCTCGATCTCACGTGGCTGCTCGTCGGCGTGCACGTGCAGCGGCAGGCGCTCCGCAGCCGCATACCGCCCGATCTCCTCGAGCCAGTCGCGCGGGCACGCACGCACGGAGTGGGGCGCGAGGCCCACCCGCACGCCGCTCGCGCGTACTTCCTCGAGCTGCGAGAGGTAGTCCGCCGGCGACTCCTGACGGAAGCGCTCCAGCCCCCCGCGCCCGTAGGCGGCAAGCAGGAGCACCAGCTCGATCCCAGCCTCGGCCGCGGCTTCCACGGCTGCGTGCGCCTCTGGCAGGCCGAGGTAGTGGAACTCGCCGACCGCCGTGTAGCCCGCCGCGACCAGCTCGCGGTAGACCTGGACGTAACCCAGACGAACCTGTTCGGGGGACAGTCCCTCGGCCAGGGCCAGCATGGACTCGCGCCACGCCCAGAAGTCGCCGCCTTCCGTTCGGCCCCGCAAGGCCCGCTGGAACGCGTGACTGTGGGCGTTCACGAACCCCGGCAGGCTGAGCGTCTCTGCCACCCCCGTATCCTGTCAGCATGGCGACGCGCGCAGTTCCGGCCCTCTTGGCCCAGCTTCCGAACGCGCTCACGATCGCGCGCCTGGCCGTCATCCCGGTCTTCGTCGGGCTCCTGCTGGCCACCGACGACGGCCACAGCTGGCCCGCGGCGATCCTGTTCGGCGCGGCGGCGATTACCGACCAGATCGACGGCTGGCTCGCCCGCAGCTGGCACGTGGAGTCGGCCTTCGGGAAGATCGCCGACCCGCTCGCCGACCGCCTGCTGATCGACGCGGCGGTGATTCTGCTCTGGCACTTCGGCCGCCTGCCCTGGATCGCGCTCGCGATCCCGGCGCGTGATGTGGCGCTCGTCGCCGGGTACAAGGTCGTCATGGGCCGTGGCTACGACTTCTCGGTCAACCTTCCCGGCAAGGCGGCCACGTGGCTGCTCTACGCCTCGCTCCCGTTCATGATGGTCACGAAGCCGGGCACCGACTGGCCGCTCTGGATCTTCTGGACGGGAGTCGGCCTCGCCGTCGTCGCACTCGGCGGCTACCTCCTGAAAGCGCGCAGGGAGGTGAGCGTCACGTGAAGGCAGTCGTGATGGCCGGCGGCGAGGGCACGCGTTTGCGGCCGCTCACGTCGAATCAGCCAAAGCCGATGGTCCCGGTCGTCGGCAAGCCCTGCATGGAGCGCATCCTCGAGCTGCTCAAGCAGCACGGCTTCGACGAGGTGATCGTGACCGTCGCGTTCATGCCGCAGGCGATTCGCAGCTACTTCGGCGACGGCGAGGGGCTCGGGCTGGCGATCGAGTACTCGGTCGAGGAGTCGCCGCTCGGCACTGCCGGGTCGGTCCGGCTCGCGAGCGACAAGCTGGACGAGACCTTCCTCGTCATCTCGGGCGACGCGCTCTGCGACGTGGACCTGACCGAGCTGATGCGCATCCACCGCGAACGCAAGGCAGCAGTCACGATCGGGCTGAAGTCGGTCGACAACCCGCTCGAGTTCGGGATCGTCGTGACCGACGAGGACGGGCGGATCGAGCGCTTCCTCGAGAAGCCGTCCTGGGGCCAGGTCTTCTCGGACACGATCAACACGGGCATCTACGTCCTCGAGCCGGAGGTGCTGCGGCACATCCCGGACGACCGGCCGCACGACTTCTCGAAGGAGCTCTTCCCGCTACTGCTCGAGATGGGCCGGCCGCTCTACGGTCACATCTTCGACGGCTATTGGCAGGACATCGGGAATCTCGACCAGTTCCGGCAGGCGAACTTCGACGCGCTGGACGAGCGGGTACGCCTGAACATCCCCGGGATCCGGCTGCGCGGGAACGTGTGGCTGGGGGAAGGCGTGGACGTCGACGACCTCGCGTCGATCGAAGGGCCCGCGTTCCTGGGCAACTACTGCCGGATCGCGCCCGACGCCTCCGTCGGCGCCTACTCGGTGCTGTCGGCGAGCGTGACGTTGCTCGAGCGCGCGCACACGGAGCGCTCGGTGATCGACGCGTCGACCCACATCGGCCGCAGCGCCCGCGTCGAGGGAGCGGTCGTCGGCCGCAACTGCGACATCCGCGCCCACGCCCATGTGCAGGAAGGCGCCGCCCTCGGCGACGAGGTGACGCTCGGCCCGCAGAGCGCCGTCTTGCCGAGCGTCCGGATCTACCCGTACAAGGAGGTCGAGACCGGCGCGCAGATCCACGAGAGCCTGATCTGGGAATCGCGAGCTCCGTCGCGCCTGTTCGTCGAGGACGGGGTGTCGGGCCTCGTCAACGTCGACCTGACGCCGGAGACCGCGGTCCGCCTCGCGGCGGCGCTGGGCACTGCGCTCAAGCGTGGGGCGCGCGTCGTCGCCAGCCGCGAATCGCCGACCGCCTGCCGGATGATCAAGCGCGCGATGGTCTCCGGGCTCACGTCGACCGGAGTGAACGTCGCCGACCTGCGGGTGCTGCCCGCGGCGATCGGGCGCCACCTGCTGAAGACGCAGGGCTACGACGCCGGCTTCCACGTCGGCGTCAGCCTGACCGACCCGGAGATGGTGCAGATCCGCTTCTGCGAGCAGCCGGGCATCCAGCTGACGCCGCAGATGCAGAAGGAGGTCGAGAAGCACTTCACGCGCCACGAGCTCCGGCGCGCGGCCTTCGGCGCGGTCGGAGACATCGCCTACCCGGCGCGCGTCCGGGAGAGCTACGCCCAGGACCTGCTGGCGGCGCTCGAGGTCGACGCCGTGCGCGAGCGGCACTTCAGGATCGTGGTCGATTACGGGTGCTCGTCTGCCTCGTTCGTGCTGCCGCTAGTGCTCGGCCCGCTCGGCGTGGCGACGGTGAGCGCGCACGAATTCACCTCCGACAGCCCGGAGAGCATGACGTCGCTGCGCGAATCGCTCGACCAGGCAAAGCGGCTGGTGAGCGCGATCGGCGCCGATCTCGGCGTCGTCTTCGATCGAGCGGGCGAGCGGCTTTTCCTGGTCGACGAGCAGGCCCACGAAGTGCCGCTCGAGCGGACGCTCCTGCTCTTCCTGCGCCTGCTCGGCTCGAACGGCCGCCGCGGCAAGCTCGCGTTCCCGATCACAGTCACGAGCCGCGTCGAGGAGATCGTCAAAGGCAGCCGCCTCGAGGTGATCCGCACGCCGGCGTCGCTCGCCGAGCTCACCCGCGCCGCGGCCGAGGACGGCGTGATCTTCGCCGGCGCAGTCGGCGGTGGGTACGTCTTCCCGGAGTTCCTGCCGGCCTACGGCGCGGTCGCGAGCCTCTGCTACCTGCTGCAGCTACTCGCGCCGGTGGAGAAGCCGCTCTCCGAGCTCGTCTCTGAGCTGCCGACCAGCACGCTCGTCCACCGGCGCCTGCACTGCCCGTGGTCGCTCAAGGGCACTGTCATGCGCGTCCTGACCGAGCGCCTCCGCGACAGGAAGCTCGATCTGCTCGACGGAATCAAGGTGCTCGACCGGCGCGGGTGGTCGCAAGTCCTGCCGGACCCGGACGAGCCCGTTGTCCACATCTACGCCGAGGGCAAGACGCGCGAGGCGTCGAACGAGCTCGCAGACGAGCTGCGCAGCCTGGTCGAGGAGATCATCGAAGGCTCCGAGGCGGAGACGAGAGTCTCAAGCTGAGGTTGACCCTTCGGCGTCCTCCTGCATACACTAGGAGGAGCCGCATCCCCGACGAAAGGCACTCTGTGGAAGCGTTTCCCGATCTCGCATCGCTCAAGGACGACGACCTCAAGCAGCTGATCGACGACCTCACGAAGGAAGAGCAGGAGGTCTCGTACCGGCGCCGCATCCTGCACGGGAAGATCGACCTGCTCCGGGCCGAGCTGCAGGCGCGGCTGCGTGGTCGACGTCGACCACCTCGCGGCGATCCTCGCGGGCAAGGCCGCGCCTCCGAGCGAGGAATGAGCCACATCTACTGCCCAGAGTGCGGCTTCCAGAACCCGGAGGCCTCGAACTACTGCTCACGCTGCGGCGCGCTGCTCGTCACGGAGGAGCCGGGCACGGAGACGACGGTGAGCTACACGCCGGACGACGTCGCCGAGGAGGAGGCGGTCAGCCTCGAGGACCTCGGGACCGAAGGGCCGGCGTTGGTCGTGCGGTCGGGCGGCGGCCGGGCCGGCGAGCACTTCATTCCGCAGGGCGAGCGCACCACGATCGGGCGCTCACCGGAGTGCGACATCTTCCTCGACGACGTGACCGTCTCGCGGAAGCACGCCGTCCTCGCCGCGCGGGAAGGCGGCCTCTACATCGAGGACGAGGGGAGCCTCAACGGCACCTTCCTGAACCGGAAGCGGATCGACTCGGCGACCCGGCTCGAGAACGGCGACGAGCTCCAGGTCGGCAAGTACAAGCTCACGTTCCTGCAGAAATGACGACCGCGCCTGCATCCGACCGACAGGAGCAGCGGCGGCTGCTCACGATCGGCGCGGTCTGCCGTGCGCTGCAAACCGAGTTCCCCGACATCTCGATCTCGAAGATCCGCTACCTCGAGGACCAGGGCCTGCTCGCGCCGCGCAGGACGCAGAGCGGCTACCGGCTCTTCGGCGAGGACGACGTCGAGCGGCTCGAGACGATCCTGCGGCTCCAGCGCGACGAGTTCCTGCCGTTGCGCGTGATCCGGCAAGAACTGGCCTCGCCGTCGGGAGCCGGGAAGGAGCGCCGCCGCCAGCGGGCGGCCGGGCTGGCCGAGCCGGACGACGAGCTGAACCTCTCCCAGCTGTGCGAGCGGGCCGCGATCACGCCCGAGCTTGCGCGCGACCTCGAGGAGTACGGGCTGCTCCATCCGCGCCGCGAGGGCAGCGAGAAGCTCTACCAGGCGACCGACGTCGACATCGCGGTCGCCTGCGCGAAGCTCTCTCGCTACGGGATCTCGGCGCGGCACCTGCGCACCTTTCGAACGGCCGCCGACCGCGAGGCCGGCCTCCTGCACCAGCTGCTCGCGCCGGCGCTGCGCTCGCGGAACCCCGAGCGGCGCGAAGGCGGCATCCAGCAGCTCGAGACGCTCGCGGAGCTGGCGCAGGAGCTCTCACAGTTGCTCTTTTGGCGCGACCTGCGGCAGCTCGCCTCGGGATAGGCGTGTCCGAGACGCTGAAAGCCAAGATCCGGGACATCCCGGACTTTCCCGAGCAGGGAATCGTCTTCAAGGACATCATGCCGCTGCTCGCGGACCCAGCGACGCTGCGGGAAACGGTCGATTTGCTGGCGGAATGGATCGAGCCGCGCAAGCCGGATGTGATCCTCGGCGCAGAGGCTCGCGGGTTCATCCTCGGAGCGGCGCTCGCGTACAAGCTCGGCTGCGGCTTCGTGGCCGCGCGGCGACCCGGGAAACTGCCCTGGAAGACCGTGAGCGCCACGTACGCGCTCGAATACGGCGAAAACAGCCTGGAGCTCCACTCCGACGCGATCGAGCACGGACAGCGCGTCCTGGTGCACGACGACGTCCTGGCTACCGGTGGCACCGCCGGCGCGATCTGCAACCTCTCGGAGCAGCTCGGCGGCCAGATCGTCGGTGTGGCCTTTGTGATCGAGCTCACGTTCCTCGAGGGCCGCAAGCAGCTCGGCGACTACGAGGTGCACTCGCTCATCGAGTACTAGCCTTTAGCGTCCGATCCGCCGATTAAAAGGGGGCCATGTACGACGCCTTGACGACGCGATACGCGTTTTCGTGCCCCGACCGGGGGCAGGCGCGGGTCGCGCTCTCGTCCTTCCGGCGAATCGAGCAGCTGCCAGGGGCGACGCATCCGGCCGTCTTCGAAGTCGACTTCGACTGCGGCTGCGGCGACCGCCATCCCGGGCTCGTCACCCACGACGAGCTCGACTGGGCGCCACTCGGCCTCGCCGAGGGCGTGTTCCTGAACCTGATGACCTCGCAGCTCGATGCGGTCGAGGACGAGCTCGCCGACCTGGCCGCGCGGCGGATTGGAGCGGGGGAGTGGCCCTGGAGCTTCTTCTGTTACCCAGAGGAGCGGCCGCGGCCGATCTTCCCGTCCTCGTTCTTCCTGCTCGCGCCCGCCCAGGACCGCGAGGCGGTCGGGATCGCAGTGCGCTGCCCGGTCTGCGGAAGCGTGTCGGTGAACCTGGTCTCGGCCGCGCACGTGGACGTGCCCTTCCACAACGACGCGCAGATCTGGATCGTCGAGCACGTCTTCCAGGCGGACGCGGAGCGGGCTCTCGAGGAGTTCGCAGCCGAGCTGTATTCCGCCCGTTTCGACGCCCGCCGCCTGTCGCTGTAAGAGCTGGATTGCGGTTTCGGCGGGCGGGGTAAGACCGGCCCGGAGGTGGTTGCATGCACGATCTGACACGTGGCGTAGTGACGTTGCTCGGCGTTGGCGTAGCCGGGTTCCTGATCTGGATCGCTACGCAGATCAACGACAGCTCCACCGGGGGCTACTGGGCGGTGTACGGAATCGTCGCGGCTGCGGGCCTGACGATGGCCCTGACGCAGCTGCTCGGCGGCTGGACGAAGGGGGGCATGCCGAGGCTTTCGGCCAACGTCTTCCTGCTGGCCTTCATCCCGACGCTGATCGCGGCCGGGTGGGTCGTGGTGGCCCATCAGCCGCACCCGAACTGGGCTCGGAACCACGTCATGAGCTGGTCGGGGGACATCGGGATCGTCGGCCTGGTGCACGACCTGGCCGAGTACGTTTCCGTGCTGGCGTTCGGCATCGGCCTCGTGTTCGGCTACTCGTTCGACACGTCCGGGCCCGCGACGCAGCGGCCGGTCGGCCGTCGCCGCGCGGTCGCAGACGAGACCCCGGCGGCCGTTGACGAGACCGTCTACACGCGCGATCGCACCGCGGACGGCACGCCCGTCTCGCGCGACCGCCAACCGGTCCGGAGCTAGCTCACACAACCCAGTCCCGCTTCTTCTCTCCCTCCGGGGAGGGATGAAGCGGGCTGGAGCATCAGGCCGATAGCGGCGATATGAGCGCCGCTGCGTACAGCCGCGATTCCCGTGCCGTCGAGCTCCTCCTTGCGCACTGCGCGGCGTTCAGCGCGGCCTCGGAGCCGCACTCGCGCCGGCCGGTGTTCGACCGCCTGCGCGACATCCTCGGCGCAGACCTGACGCGCATGCTGATCTTCGGGCTGACCGGAGCTCAGCGAGCGCGGCGACCGCTCTGACGGGCCGGCTCGTCGCCGCCGTACGCGCGCACGTAAACGAAGATCCCGAAGCCCGCCACTGCACCGACGATGAAAGAGGTCGCGCTGGAGATGCCTACGGCCGCCATCCCGAGCCAGATGAGCACGCCGAAGAACAGGCCCCAGAGGAAGGCGGTGGTCCCCTGCGAGAAGGAGGGAGGGCGGAGGTGCGCCACGGGGCGAAACCCTACCGCCGCGGCGCGGTCGGCGTTATCCACATGTTGCACGCTCTGCTGTGGAAATGTGGAAAATTGAATTTCCGCAAATTGCGGGAACGACGTGTTTCCGACCCCTTGCGAGGCCCCGGCAAACGCCCTAGATTCCCGTTTGCGCCGAGCACGGGGCCCGAGTAGGTCGAAGCCGAACTCGAGGACTGTACCCGCAAGGGGAAAGTCAACGAGAGCGGTGGACGAAAGGGAAACCGGCTCGGCGAATTTTTTGGTCCCCGACGGGGTAGGGTTCGTCCGACCGGGGGCCGGACGATTCGCAGTCGAACTTGACATAACACCGGTTACCGTGCATTCAGGAGGAATTGCGCTCAGAGGGGGTTTACGAGATGCTCGGCGGTGAAAGGACGGCATCAGTCGGGATGACGGCAGTCGAGATCGACAACATCCTGGCGACCCCCGAGTTGGCTGAGCTGGTGGAAGCGGCCGAGCAGACGGGTTCGCTGCGCTACGCCGACCTCGCAGAGGTGCTGGAGCTGCTGCATCTCGACGCCCTCGAGACCGACGCGGTCTACCGCGGGCTCGAGCAGAAGGGGCTCGAGATCGTCGAACCGCAGCAGGAGCCGCCGGCGCCTCCGCCGCCGCCGCAGCCGGTTGCCCACGAGACGACGACGGACGCGCTGCAGCTCTTCCTGCGCGACGCCGGCCGCCATCCGCTGCTGACCGCCGCCCAGGAGGTCGAGCTCGCGAAACGGATCGAGCGCGGCGATGCCCAGGCGAAGCAGACGATGATCCAGTCGAACCTGCGCCTGGTCGTCTCGATCGCGAAGAACTACCGGAACCAGGGCCTGCCGTTCCTGGACTTGATCCAGGAAGGCACGCTCGGCCTGATCCGCGCCGTCGAGAAGTTCGACTGGCGCCGCGGCTACAAGTTTTCGACCTACGCGACGTGGTGGATCCGCCAGGCGGTCGCGCGGGCGCTGGCCGACAAGGCCCGCACGATCCGGATGCCCGTCCACATCGTCGGGCGGATGCAGAAGCTGAACCGTGCGGAGCGCACGCTCTGGACGCAGCTCGGCCGCGAGCCGACGCTCGAGGAGATCGCAGAGGAGGCGAACCTGCCGATCGCGCAGGCGCACGAGGTCAAGGCTGCGGCGCGCGCGTCGACGAGCCTCGACCAGCCGGTCGGCGATACCGAGGACGCGGTCTTCGGGGACTTCGTCGCCGGCGAGGGGCCGCTTCCGGACGAGCAGGTCGAAGTCTCCCTGCGCTGCCAGGCGCTCGCCGAGGCCCTCGCGGCGCTCTCGGAACGCGAGCGAAAGGTTCTGATCCTGCGTTACGGGCTCGACGACTCCGAGCCGAAGACGCTCGAGGAGATCGGCCGCCGGCTCGGCTTGACGCGCGAGCGCGTGCGCCAGATCGAGACAGAGGCGCTCAAGCGCCTCGCGCGGCTGCGCGAGATGGAATCGGACGCGCGCTCCTGATGGCGCTGCCGTCGAAGAGCGCCCACGCTGCCTCCTCCCCCACTCGCTCGCTGACCAGCTCGTAGGCGTCGTCCAGGCACGCCGGACGGGTCAGCCTGTGGCCGTCCGAGGCCACGATTTCCGCGTGCCCGAGCTCGATCAGCTCCCAGCCGATCGCCTCGGCCTCCTCCCCGTGGCGGCCGAGCAGGCTCGTCGCGTTCACCTGCAGCGGCCAGCCGCGCTCCACCAGGCGCGCGGGCAGCGCGGGGTCCGAGCGCACGGCCTCCGTTCGCTCGGGATGGGCGATCAGCGGGACCAGGCCGGCGGACTCGATGTGCTCGGCAACAGCCAGCAGCTCGTGGGGCGGCCCGAGGAACGGCACCTCGACGAGCACGAGGTCGGTTGCCTCGAGCAGGTAGCGCTCCGGGCGTTCCCGCAGGAGCGACGGCATCGGCGTCAGCTCGTAGCCGAGCCTCAGCTCGAGCGGCACGCTCTCGCGGAGCTGCTCGAACGCCGCGCGGATCGCGTCCTCCCGCGCAGCCGTCAGCGGGAGCAGCGGAGAGACGTGTGGAGTCGCGTACAGGACCTCGGTGCCCGTCCGCGCCGCCTGCTCGCAGAGCTCGAGCCCTTCCACGAGGTTCTGCGCGCCGTCGTCACCGGAGGGAACGACGTGCGAGTGGCAGTCGACGAACGCGTGCGTCACTCCCCCACCGTACCGACAGGCCGGGGTGCTACTCGGCGCGCAGGTAGAGCTGAAGCGCCGGAGCGACAGTTCGCAGCTCGCGCAGGGCGCGCGATTCGAGCTGGCGCACGCGCTCGCGGGTGATGCCAAGGTCGGACCCGACCTCCTCGAGCGTCTGCGACGGCTCACCGTCGAGCCCGAAGCGCCGGCAGAGCACGTGCCGCATCCTCGGCGACAGCCGCCCGAGCGCCGTGAAGAGCTCTGCCGAGCGCAGGTTCACCGCGGTCGCGTCGTCCGGCCGGTCGGAATGCGTGTCCTCGATCAGGTCGCCATAGAGGCTCTCACCGTCGCCGACCGGCGTCTCGAGGCTGACCGGGTCCTCGACGAGCTCGAGCAGCGCACGCACGCGCTCGGGCGGGAAGCCGCTCTCCTTGGCGATCTCCGGCAGCGTCGCCTCGCGGTTGTGCTTCTGCGCGAGGACACGGCGAGCACGCATGACCTTGCGCACCTGCTCGGCCACGTGGACGGGGAGCCGGATCGTGCGGCCCTGGTCGGCCAGGGCGCGGGTGATCGCCTGGCGGATCCACCAGGTCGCGTAGGTCGAAAGCTTGTAGCCGAGCTTGTAGTCGAACTTCTCGACCGCCCTGATCAGCCCGAGGTTGCCCTCCTGGATCAGGTCGAGCAGCGGGACGCCGGCCTTCGTGTAGTTACGTGTGATCGACATCACCAGGCGCAGGTTCGACTCGATCAGCTTGCGCTTGGCGGCCTCGTCGCCCTCGTCCTTCAAGCGGGCGAGCTCACGCTCCTCGCCCGGAGTGAGCAGCCGTCCGTCGCCGATCTGGCGGACGTAGAGCTTGAGCGGGTCGGCAGTTTGCGGCTCGGGCCGTGCCTCCTTTTCCTCCTCGACGTCAACGTCGTCGGCGACGACCTCCAGCTTCGTCTCGGGAAGCTCGGGCTCGGGGAGCGCGTCAGGGAGCGGCCGCTGCGCCATGTCCCGTCTATCGGCGCTCCCTCTCCCTCGCTTGAGGCATGCCTCCACCCGCAAGAGGGATCAGGGATTCCGACGCCGAACCGAGACAAGGTGATGGCTAACTCTCGGCCGAAGCGCTCGTCAAACTCTTTGGCGGTCGCGTTTATGGGCCGCCGGACTCGTGGAAGGGGTCTTGTAGCGACAGCATGTGCGGCATAGCGGGATACAGCCTCAGCGCCTCCAGCACGGTGGAGAGAACGCTCGCTGCCCAGGCGCTCCTAGCCGGGATCGCCGAACGTGGCGCGGACGCCGTCGGCTACGCCTTTTCGGGGCCTGGTTTGCATGTTCAGATCCACAAGCAGCGCTCCGGAGCGAGCGAGCTGCTCGAGGAGATTCTCCTACCACTGAACGCGACGGAGACCCTCCTTCATGTCCGTGACTACACGAAGGGTCACCCTCGGATCGAGGCGAACAACCACCCGATCCGCCACGGCGCCGTCGTCGGCGTCCACAACGGGGTTATCTTCAACGACGACGAGCTGATGCTCGAGCACGGCTTCGAGCGCGCCGAGCCGGAGATGACCGTCGACTCCGAGGCGATCTTCGCCATCGCGGAGGCCTCCGACGCGTCTCCGGAGGCGCTGGAGCAGCTTCGCGGCTCGATGGCCACAGCATGGCTCGACGATCGCCGTCCGGGCACGGTCTTCCTCGCCCGCGGCGTCGGGCGGCCGCTCTGGACCGGCGAGGGCCGCGAGGAGTTCTTCTTCGCCTCGACGAAGGCCGCGCTCGAAGTGGTCGAGCGCTACCTCGGGGTCAAGCTGCGCAAGCGCGAGATCTCCGAAGGGACGCTCGTGCGGGTCTCGGCCGGCAGCGAGATCGGGCGCGACCGCTTCCGGCCCGACCGTAACTTCCAGGAGCGCCAGCTCCCCGCCGTGCGCGCCCCGCACGAGGGCCGTTCCTGTCTGCGCCAGCTCGCCTCGCTGGCCGCGCTCTAGTTTTCTGCGGTCTAGACCACGCGGCCGTCAGGCGCGACCCTCGCACCCGAGCCCACCAGGCGCTCGCGGATCAAGAACTGGAACGTCGACCACGCGCCGCGGCGGCCTTCGAACATGCGATAGATCTGCCACTCGGTCAGCAGCGATTCGTCCGCACGGCGCGCGTCGGACCAGTCCGCGAACTTCGGCAGCCGCTTCAGCTTGTGCGCGAGCGCTACGCCTTGCTCGAGCGCGCGCTCAAGCTTCTCCTCCCCCACCGGGACGTCGAAGCCGGCTTCCCGCAGCGCGTTCGCGAGCGAGCCAAACGTGTGCCAGTACAGCGACTTGGAGGGCATGCGGCCGCGATGCTCCTCGATGTCACGTGCCGTCGGGACACGGCCGAGCTCCTCACCCAGGCCCTTTAGCAGCTCGAGCAGCTCCTCGCGCGTCGCGAACCGGCGTGGGACGAGCCCGGCCGTCCGTTTTGCCTCGTTCCAGCTGCCGAAGTGCTCGATGACCGTTTGCGGATGAACGGTGGTTTCGGGGTCCGCCGCGAACTCGCGCATCGTCGGCGAGCGCCCGAGCCGCTTCGCGGACGCAGATAGCTCCTCGAGGATCTGCTCGTCCGTGTAGCGCTTGCGGATGCCGGCCTGGAAGGCCGCGAGGGCATTCCTGTCGATTCCCGCGAGCGCGCGGTACTGGGGCTTGCGCGCCATGGGAACCAAGAATGGTAGAGCATTTACGCCTGAATGCAAGATTCAGGCTAGCGTCTAGGCCGTGGTGCTAAGCAGAGGCGAGCACGCGCTCGCGCGCGCCGCCCTCGTCGTCCAGGCCCTCGAGCGGCAGAATCCGCTCGAGCGCGGCCACGCAGCGTGGACAGAACTGGCTGCCGGCCGCGCGGCGGAGCTCGTCGAGCGCCTCCCCCGCCGGCCTGGCGGCGCGGTAGATGCGCGTGGTCAGCATCGAGTCGAGTGCGTCTGCGACGTGGATGATCCTGGCGCCGAGCGGGATCTCCTCGCCGTGGAGCCGGTCCGGGTACCCAGTGCCGTCGAAGCGCTCGTGGTGGTGGCGAATCGCGGGCACTGCGTCGTTGAGGAAGCCGAGGCGGTCGATGATGCGCGCGCCTTCCTCCGCGTGCCGCTGCATGAGGTCCCACTCCTCCGGCGTCAGGCTCGCCGGCTTCAGCGGGATCGCCAGCTTGCCGATGTCGTGGAAGAGTGCAGCGTGCCCCAGCAGGTCGAGCTCGGCCTGCGACAGGCCCAGCTCGCGGCCGATTGCCAGCGCGAGCTGCTGGACGCGGCGCGAGTGGCCTGCGGTGTAGGCATCGCGCGCGTCGACCGTGGCCGAGAGGCTCTCCATGGCCGCCGTCGAGCGCTCGCGGAGGAGCTTGTTCGCGTGCTCGAGCGAGACGTTCTGCGTCTGGATGGTCTCAGCCGCCTGACGGAGCTTCTGCGCGCTCCGCTGTGTGTGGCGGAGGTAGGCCTCCTGCGTCTTGCGCATGAGCAGCAGCGGGAGGGCGAAGACCGCGAGGGCCCACAGGCCTGCGGTGTCGTGGCCGACCCAGATGACGCCGCCGATGAAGCCGTAGACCAGGTAATGGGTGGCCAGCCAGGCGAAGCGCTCCTTGAAGACCGAGAGCCAGCGTTCGTGACCTTCCACCGCGACCACGAGGCTGATCAGGCTCATGTTCACGAAGTAGTACGTCGCACCCGCGGCCACGCCCGAAAGGACGTAGACGAGCCGGCCGAGGTCGCCGTGGAAGCCGGCGGTGAAGACGCCGGCCGCTGCGAGCGACGAGAGCGAAAGCGTGCCGATGTTGAACATCACGTAGTGGAACGGCGAGCGCCGGGCGCTCCACTCGACCGCCGCGATCGTGAGTGCAAGCGGGAGCGCGGCGCGGGGGCCGAAGAGCGCGGCGCCCGCGATCGAGCCGACGGCGCTGACCGAGATCGAGCCGTCGTCGACCTCCAGGGCGAGCGATTGACCGACACCGACGAGCGCGACGATCGCGGCCAAGCCGATCCAGTCGGTACTAGAGCCGAAGACAAACCCGAGTGCGCCTGCTGCCAGGCCCGCGGTGCTGACGATGCCCACCAGCACGGCCAGGCGCCGCGACAGCGAGAGGAAGCGCGGTCCCTGGAGGGCGTGCGGGCGCGGGTGGCGCCGCTCACGCTCCGGCATCGCCTCGACCGCAGACGGGAGCGGCGCGAGGTGGTCGCCGTCCTCCGGCACCGCGACGAGCCGGGTCTGGCGCTTGTCCGGCAGAAGGAGCGGCTCGGTGCTCGCGTCGAGCACGCGGTTGCGACCCTGCAGCTTGGCTCGGTAGACCGCGAGGTCGGCCTGGTGGATCAGCTCGTTGGCGTCGACGCCGTCGCGCGGATACGCCGCGACGCCTATCGACACCGTCGCCCGAATGGGCTCGCTCGAGGTCTCGACGTCGAACGAGCGGGCGGCGACGGTGCGCCGGATTCGCTCGGCGATCTCGAACGCCTGGTCGGGCGGGGTTTCCGGGAGCAGGATCGCGAACTCCTCGCCGCCGAAGCGCGCCGGCACGTCGTAGTGGCGCAGCTGCGCGCGGAAGATCTCTGCGATTCCCTGGAGAACGGCGTCGCCCGCGAGGTGGCCGTACGTGTTGTTGATGTCGCGCAGGAGGTCGAGGTCGGCCATGACGAGCGAGAGCGGCCGCTCGAAGCGGGCGGCGCGCGTGAGCTCCTCGTTCAGGGCCGTCGCGAAGTGGCGTGCGTTGAAGAGGCCGGTCTTCGGGTCGACGCGCGCTTCCTCCTGGAGACGGGGTACAGAGAGCGAGCGGTGGATCAGGAGGAGCGGCGCGACGGCGAAGGCGATCAGCCAGGGGTTCCCGCGCCAGAACGCCGCAGTGGCGACGCCCAGCATGGCAAGCACCACGTCGGTCGAAAGGCTCGGGAACGAGAGCAGGCCGGATTCGCGCAGCGAGTGACCGTTCGCGAGGTGCAGCATCGGTGCCATCAAGAGGTGGTTGACGGCCACCATCGAGGCCGCGGCGGCGAGGCCGGCAACCGCGTAGGACACGTCCTTGCCGAGGCCAAGGTGACCGACGACGGTGTGGAAGCTCCCCCACGCCGCCAGCATCGCGAGCGTCCAGTTGCAGATGTTGAAGATCTGGATGTACCAGGAGCTGCGCGACTTCAGCCACTCGGGGATGTGGTGGATCACTCCGATCAGCGCGACGAGCCCAGGCGGGAGCAGCATCGCGGCGGGGATCAAAAAGACGATCGTCGTGTGGTAGGACTGGTTCCGCGAGGGCATTCGGACGACGAAGAGCTGCGCGGTCGCCGCGATCAGCGCCAGGATCGTGAAGGTCGTCCAGCCCGGTGTGTGCGAGCCCAGTCGCGTGATCGCGGGTCCTGCCGCGAACGCCGTCGCCGCCCCCACCGCCAGCAGGTAGGCAACCGCTCGGGGCGCAAGCTTGGGTACCTCAGAGCCCCCGTTTCCGAGCAGCTCCTCTTCGAGCGGTGTGGGGAACGCGCTCACAAAACTCCCTCCGGAAAACCGCTCATGGTGAACCGAGACGCCGCAACCAGCACCACACACGCAAGCTAAGCCGCGTGGAGCCGGGTCACATCCCCCTTTTTCGGTACACCCTGCAAATCCCCCAAAAAGGTGAGGGGCCGGGAAAGTCCCGGCCCCTCGTCGGATTCAGATGCCCGGCGCCTCCTAGGGGGTGCCGGTCCCGTCCGTCGAGCTCGTGTCGCTCGAGATCGCGGCGCTGATGTCCGCCGGCAAGTCTCCCGGCGCAGGCGCGGTCTCTGGATCGGCCATGATCTCCGCCGCCTGTTCGGGCGTCAGGGCATAGCCGCCTCCATTGTTCTCGTCACCCTCGGCTGCGTCCTCGTAGGCGCTGTCCGTCCACGAGACCGCGTCCCAGGAGACCGCGTCCCAGGAGACCGCGTCCCACGAGACCTGGGCCCAGGAGACTGCGCTCCACGAGGCGTCAGCCCACGAGACGGCGTCCCAGGAGACCGCGTCCCACGAGACGCTGGCCTTGATCGCGTCAGTCCAGCTGACGGCGTCGAACATCTTGCCGCCGGTCACCGGGTCGTTGACGAGGAACCGGCTGAGACCGAGGTTCGGGTTCGGCGCCGACTTCAGCACCGCCGCCTTGCTCATCTGGATCTCGCCGACGCCGACCGAGCCGACTGCTGCGCCGTCGACCGGCTTCGCGGAATCCATCAGCAGGCCCTTGATCTGGTCCGGGGTGTAGTTCGGGTTCCTGGCCAGGATCTGCGCCGCTGCGCCCGAGATCACCGGAGCAGCGAACGAGGTGCCCGAGAGCTGGATGTAGCCGGGCGCCGTGACGCTGGTCGGGCGCTCCGCCACGAGGGTCGAGCTCGCCGGCACCGGGCCCACCATGTAGCGGCCGGGAGCCGCGATGTCGGGCTTCATGAACCCGTCCGGGGTCCGGCCCCAGGCCGACCACGGCGCGCTCTGGTCGTCGTTCCGGTTCTTCGTGCCGCCGATATCGATCGCGCCGACGGTGATCACGAAGGGATCATTGCCTGGTGCGTACAGGACGCCGCTCGCCTTGTCGGCGAAGCCGTAGTTGCCGGCGGCCGCCACGACGGTGACGCCGCTGAACCAGAGCTGCTCGACCGCCTTGTCCAGCGGGTCGGTCGTGAAGCTGCTCGGCGTGGCCGAGTGCAGCGAGAGGTTCGCGACCTTGATGTTGTACTTGGCCTTGTTCGCCAGCACCCACTGACAGCCCGCGATCACGTCACTCGTCCGCGCCATGCCTTCGTCGTCCATGACGTCGACCGAGACGAGGTTCGCCTGCGGGGTTGCGCCGGTGTAGCCGTAGGCCCCGCCGGCCGCGATGCCGGCCACGAAGGTGCCGTGGCCACGGCCGTCACCGGCCGAGTTGTTCGGGAGCGTCGAGAGGTTGACGCTCGCGAGGACTCGGTTGCCGAAGTCGGCCCGACCGGTCTGGATCCCCGAGTCGATCACCGCGATCGTCGGCGCGGTCGGACCGGCCACAGGGGCCGTGTTGCCGCTCCAGTTCGCGGAGACACCCGACTCGTACGGCCAGAGCTGGCTCGACGAGTAGCCGCTCGTGTGCACGGCTGCATCGGGCGTGATCGTCAGTCCGGGGATGCCGGTGAGGTCATTGATCTTCTTAGCCGGCAGGACGATCGAGAAGCCGTTCACGAGGCCCAGGTTCTTGTTGGGCCCCAGCCCGGAGCGTGCAAGCAGTGACTTCACGGCGCCGAGGCTCGTGTCGAGCGTCGGGTCGGCCGTGATGATCACGGGCACCTTCGGGTTGCCGTTGCCGTCGGCCAGCTTCTTCAAGACCGGGGCGACGTACGTATCAGGAGCTTTGTAGCCGTGTCCGTTGCTGCTGGCTGCAAGCGGAACGCTGATCGCGAGCATCGCCACAAGTGCGGTGACGAAGCCGCGGCCACCCTTGCCCCAGAGCGCGTTGGAACGAGTCTCACCGCCGCGGTTGCCTGTGCCCCACAGCGCGCTCGACCGCTGTTCTCCTCGCTTACCGCTGGTCATCCGCACCTTCCGTTCTCCTTTCCGCGCCCTCGCGCGGGCCGCATGTCATCTCCATCCGCAACGTCGGGACATGCCCGCCGCCGCGAAAACCAGGCGGAACCTACGCGCCGCCGGCGGGTGCCTACATCCCCCGGCAGGGGGAGAACGGGTCAAAGTTCACTCGAACGGGGGAGCAGGCCGGTAGCGTCCCGCCGTGGCCCTGCACGTCCCCCTCACCGCGGAGATCCTGCTCGCCCGCGCTGCCGCCCGCCTCTCGCGTTTGAGCGGCGCCGGGGGCGGGACGACGGTGCCCGGGAAGCTGCTCTGGAAGCTCGATCCTGGGGCGGTCGACCGGCTGGCGGCCAGGCTGAGCGACGGCGCGGCGCTGATTTCCGCGACGAACGGGAAGACGACGACCTCGGCGATGGCGGCCCGGATCCTGGGGCCGTCGTTTCGGCTCGCGCACAACCGGTCCGGCGCGAACCTGGTCTCGGGAGTCGCCTCGGCGCTCCTCGCCGCCCAGGACGCAGAGCTCGGGTTGTTCGAGGTGGACGAGGCGGCGCTGCCCGAGGTTGCCCGTCGCCTGCGGCCTCGTGCGCTCTGTCTCGGCAACCTCTTCCGGGACCAACTCGACCGCTACGGCGAGCTCGAGCTCGTCGCGGCCCGCTGGCGGAAGGCGGTCGCGGCCCTGCCGGAAGGCGCCGCTCTGGTGGTGAATGCAGACGATCCGCAAGTCGGGTCGCTGGCGAGCGAGCGGCCGGCCGCGACGTTCGGGCTCGACGACCCGCGCCACGCCTGGGAAGGCCTTCAGCACGCCGCCGACTCGAAATGGTGCGTCCTGTGTGGTACGCCCTACACGTACGCGGCGGCCTACATCGGGCATCTCGGCGACTACCGCTGCCCGGCATGCGGTCACGCTCGGCCGGCGCTGGACGTGGCCGCGCGGCGGATCGAGCTGAAGGGGCTCGAGTCGGTCTCATTCGATCTGGAGACGCCGGAAGGAAGCCGGCGGGTCGAGCTGGCCGTGCCGGGCCTCTACAACGTCTACAACGCGCTCGCGGCCGCATCCCTGGCACGTGTGCTCGGCTGTGAGCTCGACGCGATTGTTGCTGGGTTGCAGGGCTTTTCTGCAGCATTCGGACGTTTCGAGCGCATCGCCGTCGGCGAGCGCACGCTGCTTGTCCTGCTAATCAAGAATCCCGCCGGCGCGAACGAGGTCGTACGAACGCTTCTCTCCGGCGGCGCGCCGAAGCTCCTCGTGGTCGCGCTCAACGACGAGATCGCGGATGGGCGCGACGTCTCCTGGATCTGGGACGTCGACTTCGAGCCGATGCTCGGCAGCCTCGAGCGCCTGATCGCGACGGGCTCGCGGGCGGCCGAGCTGGCGCTGCGGTTCAAGTACGCGGGCTTGCCGGCCGGTGCGATCGAGGTCGTGCCGGAGCTCGAGCGGGCGCTCGACCGTGGGCTGGAGCTCACCCTGGCCGGCGGTGAGCTCGTCACGCTGCCGACCTATACCGCGATGCTGGCGCT
>VAXD01000042.1:24381-42018 GCA_005884155.1 Actinomycetota bacterium
TCAAGCCGTACTGGGAGGCCGCCGCATGAAGCTCGTCGTCGGGCACCTCTTTCCGGATTACCTGAACATCTACGCCGACCGCGGGAACATCGCGGTGCTCGCGCGCCGCGCGGCGTGGCGCGGGCACGAGCTCGAGGTGCGGCCGCTCGGCGCCGGCGGCGCGTTGTCGCAGGGCGAGCACGATCTGTTCTACATCGGAGGCGGGCAGGACCGCGAGCAGGAGCTGATCGCGCCCGCGCTGGCCGCGCTCGGAGACGGCCTGCGGGCCTCAGTGGCGAAGGGCGCGGCCCTCCTGGCCGTCTGTGGCGGCTACCAGCTCTTGGGACGCTCGTATCGGGACCAGAGCGGAGAGGAGCTCCCCGGCGTCGGGCTCCTGCCGTTGCACACGGTGGCCGGTGAGCGCCGGATGATCGGCGACGTCCTGCTCGAATGCGAACTGGAGCCTGGGCGGCGGCGCACGCTTGCCGGCTTCGAGAACCACGCCGGGCGGACGTACCTCGACGAGGGCGCCGAGCCGTTGGGCCGCGTGCTCGCCGGCTTTGGCAACGACGGCGCGAGTGGGTACGAGGGTTGCCGCGTAGGGCGGGCGATTGGCACGTACCTGCACGGGCCGCTCCTCCCCCGCAACTCGTGGCTGGCGGACTGGTTGCTGGCACAGGCGATCGCGCACCGCACGGGCGAGGCGCCGGCGCTGGAGCCGCTCGAGGACGACCTCGAAGCCGAAGCCCACGAGGTATCCGCCGCGCGCGCACGCTCCCGCGGCGGCCGCTACTAGGATTCGCGCCGCGCCCCCGCGCGCGCACATGTTTGCCCCTGGGTGGGTGGGGGTTAGGGACGGTAGCGGCTCGAGGCGCACGAAACCGTCACAGCTTCGTGCCGATTGTGTGGCAATTTCCTACGGTGCCCAGAGAGCGCCGAGGTAGACCGCCGGGTCGCCCGGCGTCCAGCGCTGCAGAAAGCGCTGGATCGGCGGATGCAGGCTGATCTCATCCAGCTCCTCGGCCATGAACAGCCGGTGGCCGCGGACCGCGGCGTCGCGCGAAGTCACGGCCTCCAGCGACCGGCCGCTCAGATCCCCGGCGAAGATGATGTGGACGACGTGCTTCGCCGCGAAGCTCCGCACCGGCGCGATCGAGTCGACGATCGCGACCGGCCCCTCCACGGGCGGCTCGTCGTGGATCCCGACCTCCTCCGCAAGCTCGCGGTGGAGCGCGTCGACCAGGCTCTCGCCCGAGTTGACGCCCCCGCCCGGCAGGAGCCAGTGCTCGCGGTCGCCCTTTTCGTGCCGGCACAGGAGCACGCTCTCCTGCCAGCGCAGGATCGCGGAGACGCGGATCCGGGGCTCCGCGCTCATACAGCCGAGGACCCGAAGCCGCGGACGCCGCGCTCGGTCTCCGGCAGCTCGTCGACCTCGACCGGGTCCGGTGTCTCGACCGCGACGACCACGAGCTGCGCGATCCGCATCCCCGGCTCGACGACGAACGGCTCGGCTGCGTCCGTGTTCAGCAGAACGACGCGAATCTCGCCGCGGTAGCCCGAATCGATCAGGCCGGGTGCGTTGACGACGGAGATCCCGTGACGCGCGGCGAGGCCGGAGCGCGGCTGGACGAAGCCTGCGCACCCCTCCGGAATCGCCACAGCGAGGCCGGTCCCCACGACGGCGCGCTCTCCAGGCGCGAGCTCGTGCCGCTCGCACGCGCTCAGGTCGAGACCGGCGTCGCCCGGATACGCGCGCTCCGGCAGGACGGCGTCCTCACGCAGCCGCCGCACCTGCAGCTCGGTCATGCGCGCCGGCGCGCGGAGGCCTGCGAAGGCTCGGCGATCAGGTAGCGCGCGAACCGGCGCACGTCCCGCCTGGGCAGGCGCGCGCGGATGAAGACCCCTTCCTCCTCGTCTGAACGCTCGTCGACCGGCGCCCCGAGCTCGTACAGCTCGGCCAGCCGCGCGCCGTCCGCGTACGGGATCAGCAGCCTGACGGGCTCGAAGCGCGCCGAGAAGCGCTCCGCGATCCGGGCCCGCAGCTCGTCGAGCCCCTCCCCGGTCCGCGCCGAGACCTGCAGCGCGTCCGGGAACCAGTTCGCCAGGCGCCGGCGTCGCAGCGGATCGACCGCGTCGATCTTGTTCAGCACGAGCTCCACCGGAAGCTCGGCTGCGCCGATCTCGCCGAGAACGGACTCGACGGCTCGCAGCATCTCGTCCAGCCGCTCCTCCGGCGCAGAGGCGTCCGCGAGGTGGAGGACGAGATCAGCGACGAGCGTCTCCTCCAGCGTCGCCGCAAAACCCTCGACCAGCTGGTGCGGAAGGCGCCGGATGAAGCCGACCGTGTCGGTCACTAGGTAGCGGCGGCCGTCGAACTCGAACGAGCGCGTCGTCGGATCGAGTGTCTCGAACAGGCGGTCGTCCACCGACGCGGTCGCACCGGTCAGGGCGTTGAGCAGCGTCGACTTGCCGACGTTCGTGTATCCGGCGAGCGCGATCGTCGGAGTCTCGGACCGCCGGCGCGACTTCCTGCGCGTCGCACGCTGCCGAGCCACCGTCTGTAGGCGCCGGCGCAGGAGCGTGACCCTGCGGCGCGCGAGCCGCCGGTCCGTCTCGAGCTGCGACTCACCCGGTCCGCGCGTCCCCACTCCGCCGCCGAGCCGCTCGAGGTGCTGCCAGAGGCCGCGCATGCGCGGTAGGTTGTACTCGAGCTGTGCCAGCTCGACCTGGAGCTTGCCGTCGGCACTGACCGCGTGTTGGGCGAAGATGTCGAGGATCAGCTGCGTCCTGTCGACAACGCGCGCCTCGAGCGCGTTCTCCAGGGCTCGCTGCTGGACGGGGCTGAGCTCGTCGTCCACGAGCAGCACCTCGGCTCCGGAACGCGGATAGGCCTCCTTCAGCTCGGTGAGCTTGCCCTTGCCGACGAACGTGCGCGGGTCCGGGCGGGCACGGTGCTGGACGAGCGAGGACACGGGCTCGACGCCGGCGGTCCGCGCCAGTTCCTCGAGCTCGGCGAGCTCCTCCTCCGCAACAGCGCCCTGGGCCAGCACCGCGAGGACGAACCCGCGCTCGGGCTCAGCGCCCGGCGCCGGGTCGGGCTGGTGTGCCGTCACGTTTCGATTATGCCTGCTCGCAGGGAAGATTCGATCCGGCCGACGGCCTCCTCGAGCTGCTTGTCCGGAACGGTGAGCGAGATTCGGAAGTAGCCCTCGCCGCTCGGCCCGTACGATGGGCCCGGCGAGACCACCACCGCTGCCTGCTCGAGCACGAGCTCGGCAAACGCTTCCGAGGTGTAGCCGTCCGGCACGCGTACCCAGAAATACGGCGTCGCCTTCGGCCGCTCCACCGGCAGGCCGATTGCGTGCAGAGCGTCGGCGACCAGGTCGCGCCGGCGCTGGTAGACCTCGGACATCTCGCGCGGGAAGTCGCGGCTCTCGGTCAGCGCGGCGACGGTCGCCCGCTGGACGGCCTCGAACATCCCCGAGTCGAGGTTCGTCTTCAGGTGGCGATAGCGGTCCACGACCTCGGCGTTCCCGGCCACGATCGCCGAGCGCCAGCCGGTCATGTTCCAGCCCTTCGACAGCGAGAAGATCTCGATCCCGACCTCCTTGGCCCCGGGCGTCTCGAGGAAGCTCGGCGCGCGGTAGCCGTCGAAGCAGATCTCGGAGTAGGCGTTGTCGTGGACGACCACGAGGTCGTGTGCGCGCGCGAACTCGACGGCCCGTTCGAAGTAGCCGGGCTCGACGACGGCGCCGGTTGGGTTGTTCGGGTAGTTGAGGAAGAGCAGGTTGGCCCGCCCGGCGGTCTCCTTCGGGATCGCGTCGAGGTCGGGCAGGAAGCCGTTCTCCTCCTCGAGCGGCAGGTAGCGGACCTCGGCGCCGGAGAAGACCGGCCCGGACGTGTACGGCGGATAGCCGGGATCCGGCGCGAGGCAGACGTCGCCCGGGTCGAGCAGTACGAGCGAGACATGCGCGACCGCCTCCTTCCCCCCGAGCGCGGGGACGATCTCCGAGCCGGGATCGAGCTCGACGCCGAAGCGGTCGCGGTAGAAGCCGGCGACCGCCTCGCGGAAGGCACCCGAGCCGTGGTTCGTCGGGTACTGGTGTGTCGCCGGGTCGCGGGCCGCGGCGGCGAGCGCGGTCACGACCGGCTCGGGCGTCGGCAGGTCCGGGTCTCCGATCCCCAGGCTGATCACGTCGATCCCCTCGCGGCGCTTCGCAGCGATCTTGCGCTCGAGCTCGGCGAACAGGTACGGCGGGACGTCGTCGAGGCGGCGCGCGAACCTCACAGCGCGAACTCCTCGGAGAGCTCGACGGTGCAGATCTCCTCGGCCGGCCCTGTCAGCGTCGCCTCGCCGTCCGCGAGCTCGACGGTGAGGTCGCCGCCGGCGAGGTGGACGGTCACCGGGCTCTGGCACCAGCCGCGCGCGACGGCGGCGGCCGCGGCGGCAACCGAGCTCGTACCGGACGAAAGGGTCTCCCCCGCTCCGCGCTCCCAGACGCCGACGGTCAGCTCGTGCGGGCCGTCGACGCGG
Organism: Actinomycetota bacterium; assembly: GCA_005884155.1. Taxonomy (GTDB): domain Bacteria; phylum Actinomycetota; class Thermoleophilia; order Gaiellales; family Gaiellaceae; genus AC-32. Next base: position 28,895 of record VAXD01000042.1, read on the forward strand.
ACGAGCTGGACGTTCGTGCGCTCCGGGAAGCGCTCGTGGTTCTCGACGAGCGGGCCGAGCCGGAGCAGGTCGTCGCGGTTAGGCACCAGCTGGATGACTGCATGCGGGTTACCGACCGACACCGGCGTGAACTCGAGCTCCTCGCCGACGTCGAGCGTCTCCGGCTCCCCGACGGTCACCTCCCCCACGTCGAGCTCGACCTGGTGGCCTTGTAGCCGTGCCGAGACCTCGCGCGGGCCTACTCGGATCCGAACCGAGTCCTCGCCGGACCTGCGCGCCAACCACCGGGCGGCAATGCGGGTTCCGTTCCCCGAGAGCTCCGCCGTTGAGCCGTCGGGGTTCCAGATCACGATCTCGGCCTCGGCGCCGTTCGCGGAGACAACCTCGAGGATCCCGTCGGAGCCGACGCCGAAGTGGTAGTCGCAGATCCGCTTGACCCGCTCAGGCGTCAGCGGGACGTCGAGCGCCGCCCGCTCGACGAGCAGGTAGTCGTTCCCGAGACCGTGCCATTTCGAGAATCGCATCCGCTAGCTCGCCCGGAGGGCGGTCCGCGGGCAGGCTAACAACGCCCGGAATTCGGCGCAGCCAACGGAGCTGGTAGACGGCATAGCGACGGGTCCGCGTGACGAGGGCTTCGATCGCCTGCTCGCGTGGGAGCTCCGCCACCTCGCGCAGGCCGTGGATGTGGCGCGCCGTCGACGAGATGGGTCCTTCAAGCGCTCGGCGGACTTCCTCCTCGACCCCGCGCTCGAACATCCGGCGCGTCCGCTCGTCGATCCGCCGGCGGAGCTCGTCGCGCTCCAGGACGAGGCCTGCGATGAGCGTCGGGTGGCGCGTATCGCCGCGCCAGAGGCGGTCCTGGTCCGGCCGTAGCGACGAGCCTGCTTCGACGAGCTCGAGCGCCCGCACCACGCGACGCCGGTCGTTCGGGTGGACGGCGGCGGCGGCCGCGGGGTCGCGTTCGCCGAGCAGCTCGTGTGCGCGCTCGGCGCCGACGCGGTCGTAGAGGCGTTCCAGTCGCTCACGCGCCTCTCGCGGCGGCGCGGGAGGAAGCGCAAGCTCGGCCAGCGCGGCGCGCAGGTAGAGGCCCGTGCCGCCCACGACCACCGGCGTCCGGCCGGCGGCCAGAATCTCGTCGACCGCCGCGTGCGCGAGCTCCTGGTACTCGCCGACCGACGCCTCGTGGCCGAGGTCCCAGATGCCGACAAGGCGCGTCGGGTAGTCGGACTGGTTCGTCAGGATCGGCAGCCCGCGGTAGACCTGCATCGAGTCGGCCGAGACGAGCTCAGCCTCGATCCGCTCCGCGATCGCTTCGGCGACCGCGCTCTTGCCCGACGCAGACGGGCCGAAGATGGCGATCACGCTCATGGGCGCAGGCGGTCGCGCAGTCGCTCGAGCCGCGCCTCCTCGGCGCCTGCCTCGACGAGGAACTCGCGGATGCTGCCGTGCCGGCGCTCGAGCTCGAGCAGGACGTTTCGCATCGCCGCCGCTGGCATGACGGACAGCAGGCGGCGCTTGCGGCGCTCCACCTCGTCGGGCGCAGAGCCGACCCACTCCTCGATCGTCGGCGCCCAGCTCGCCTCGCTGAGTGCGTAGTCCTCGGCGATCGTGTCCGGCCCGACGCCTGCGATCCGCAACAGGAACGCGGCGATCAGGCCGGTGCGGTCGACTCCGCCCGCACAGTGGACGAGGACGGTTCCGTCCTCGGGCTCGCCCACGGCATCGGCGGCGGCCGCGAACGCCGGCGCGAAGCGCTCGAGGAAGAAGAGGTAGTTGCGCGTGCGCCACTCGACCACGTCATCCACCCCGAGCAGCAGGTTGTCGACCTCATGGATGCTCGGATCGTCGAGCAACGGAACCCGCACGAGCTCGACAGGAGTCTCGTACGGCGGATCCTCGTGCCGCAGGTCGACGATGCGCCTGACGCCGTAGCCGGCGAGTGCCTCCCACCCGGCAGGCGAGAGCAGCGAGATGTCGTCGGCGCGAACGACCACGCGGAACCGCGTCTCGGTCCCGTCCTCCGTCGGCAGGCCGCCGAGGTCGCGGATGTTGCAGCAGCCCTCCCAGCTGAGGGCACGGCTAGCGGAGCCGGGCGCGGGCACGCTCCAGGTCTTCCTCCTCCACGCCGGCCGAGCGGAGGTAGCCCTCCACGCTGCCGTAGCGGCGCTCGAGCTCTCGGAAGACGCCGAGCATCGATTCTGGCGGTGTCTGGGCGATCCGGCGGAGCCGTTCGAGCTCCTCCTCGGTCTCGGCCGCCGCGAACCAGCCTTCGTGCCGCGACAGCAGGCGCTCCTCGCTGAGCGCGTAGTCGGCGGCGATGTCCTCGTCAGAGACGCCTGCGAGATGGAGGAGGAACGCGGTCAGAAGGCCGGTGCGGTCCTTCCCGCCGACGCAATGGACGACGAGGCCGCCCTCCGGCGCCCGGGCGACGGCGCGAACCGACGCGCCCACGTTGGCCTTGAAGCGCTCGAGGAAGATCAGGTAGACGTCGCGCGTCGACGTCTCGATGTCGGGCGCCGCCGCCGCGGCGGCCTCGATCTCGGCACCGATCTCCTCCCACTCGCGCTCGTTCGCCTCCATGAACGGGACGTGCTGCACGTCGACCTCGAGCTCGCGCGGCGAGTCGTCCTCGCGCTCGTGGTCGCCGCGCAGGTCGATCACTGTGCGGATGCCGTGCTCGACGAGCGCGGCCCAGCCGGACTCGGTCAACTGGCTGACGCTGTCGGCGCGAACGATCGAGCCGAAGCGCGTCTCGCCGCCGTCAGTGGTCGGATGGCCGCCGAGGTCGCGGACGTTAAGGCAGCCGTCCCAGACGAGGTCGCGGTCAGTGCCCATTCAGGTGATGCTGCCTAGCTCCCGGGTCGCGAGCACCAAGCGAGGAGCCGCACTCGGCCGCGGCCAAGGCTGGTTGCCTTGGCAAGGGCGAGGGTGGTTCGTGGCGCAGCGTGATCGTGGGCCGGGGGCGGACTTGCATTGCCTGGATGGGCCCTAGGCTGCAACTGGGGCTCGCTCGACGCCTCGCAGGGTCGTCGAGGTTGCGTGCTGGATCTCGACCGGGACGAGCTCCCCCGGCGCGGCCGTGCCGGCGAAGTTGACGGTCGTGTTGCGGCGCGTGCGGCCGCGTAGGAGTGCCGGGTCGGTTCGGCTCACGCCTTCGACGAGCACTTCCTCCACGCCGCCGATGCGCTCGCGGTTGCGCTCCTCGGCGACGCGCTGGACGACCTCGACGAGGCGCTCGATGCGTTCGCGCTTGACCTCATCGGCGACCTGGTCGGCCATCGACGCGGCCTCGGTGCCGGCGCGCGGCGAGTAGACGAACGTGAAGGCGCTGTCGTAGCCGACTTCCTCGACTGCACTGAGCGTCTCCTCGAACTCGGCGTCGGTCTCGCCCGGGAAGCCGACGATCAGGTCGGTCGTCAGCGCGAGGCCCGGGATGGTTGCGCGGAGCTCGGCAACGAGTCGCAGGTAGCGGTCCCGGGAATACGTGCGCCGCATCGCCTTGAGCACGCGTGTCGAGCCGGACTGCAGCGGCAGGTGCGCGTGCTCGCAGACGGCCTCGCATTCCGCCATCGCCGCGATCACCGGGGCTCGGAAGTCCTTCGGGTGTGGGCTCGTGAAGCGGATCCGGTCAAGGCCTTCGATCGCGTCGACCGCTCGCAGGAGCTCGGCGAAGTCGCTGCCGACGTCTCGCCCGTACGAGTTGACGTTCTGGCCGAGCAGCGTCACCTCGCGCACGCCCTCGCTCGCGAGCGACTCCACCTCGGACAGGATCTCGCCCGGCCGGCGGGAGACCTCCCGCCCACGCACCGCCGGCACGATGCAGTACGAGCAGACCGAGTTGCAGCCCATCGAGATCTGCACCCACGCCTGGAAGCGGCGCTCGCGGTGGAGCGGTAGGCGGCCGGCGAACGCTCGCTCCTCCCCGGTCCCGAATGAGCCCCGGGCGACGCCCTCGCCGCCGGCGCCGACCCAGTCGGCCAGGTGCGGGATCGAGCCCGGGCCGAACGCGACATCGACGAACGGGTAGAGGTCGAAGATCCGCTCGCGCTGGGCCTCGGCGTAGCAGCCGCCGACCGCGATCACCCGCTCGGGGTCGCGCTCTTTGAGCACCCGCGCGTTGCCGAGATGCGCTGCGAGCCGGGTGTCGGGCTTCTCTCGGATCGTGCACGTATTGAAGACGAGCACGTCGGCCTCGTCCTGCGACGGCGCCTCGCCGAGCCCGAGCTCCTCGAGCAGGCCCTTGATCCGCTCCGAGTCGTGAGCGTTCATCTGGCAGCCGAACGTGGTGACGTGGTAGCGGCGCATCGGCGGCTCAATCGTAGCCGCGGCTTCAGGAGGGCTTGGCAAAACCTGGTCTGTGCCGCCGGGCCGCGCTGTCCGCCCCGAGGCGGCGTCCTCAGTCGGCCCAATAGCTATCCACTATTGGGCCTCCCTGCGTCCTTGCCTCGGAACGGCCATCGCACCCCGACCACGAGCAAGGTTCCGCCAAACCCTCCTATTTCGCGTAGTCGACGGCGCGGCTCTCGCGGATCACCGTGACCTTGATCTGTCCCGGGTACTCGAGCTGGTCTTCGACCTCGCGCGCGATCTCGTGCGAGAGCAGGACGGCCGCATCGTCGTCGATCTCTTTTGGCTTGACGAGCACGCGGATCTCGCGGCCGGCCTGGAGTGCGTAGACCTTCTCGACGCCGGGGTGGCGGGCAGCGACCTCCTCGAGTGCCTCGAGCCGCTTGATGTACTGCTCGAGGCTCTCGCCGCGCGCGCCCGGGCGCGAGGCCGAGATCGCGTCGGCGGCGATCAGCAGGACGGCCTCGACGGTCTGCGGCTCGACTTCGTAGTGGTGCGCCTCGATCGCGTGCACGACGGCCGGCGACTCGCCGTAGCGACGTGCGAACTGAGCCGAGAGAAGCGCATGCGAGCCTTCCATCTCGTGCGTCAGCGCCTTGCCGACGTCGTGCAGGAGCGCCGCGCGCTTGGCCGTCTTGACGCTCGCCTCGAGCTCCGCTGCCATGATCCCGGCCAGGTGGACGACCTCGAGCGTGTGCTTCAGGACGTTCTGCCCGTAGCTCGTGCGGAAGCGCAGGCGGCCGAGGATTTTGACCAGCTCCTCGTGCAGCTCCCCGCAGTTCGCCTCGAAGACGGCCTGCTCCCCGGCCTGGCGGATGACCTCGTCGATCTCCGCCTTCGACTGGTAGTACATCTCCTCGATCCGCGCCGGGTGGATGCGGCCGTCCTCGATCAGCTTCGTCAGCGTCAGCTTCGCGACCTCGCGCCGGATGCCGTCGAACGACGAGAGGACGACAGCCTGCGGCGTGTCGTCGATGATCACGTCGACGCCGGTCAGGTGCTCGATCGCGCGGATGTTGCGGCCCTCCCGGCCGATGATCCGGCCCTTCGTGTCGTCGGAGGGAAGCTCGATCAGGGACACGGTCGTCTCTGAAGCGTGGTTCGCCGCGACCCGCTGGAGCGCGTCGGCGACGAGGTTCCGCGCGCGCCGCTTCGCCTCGCCGCGCGCTTCCTCCTCGGCCTGGCGGACGAAGCGCGCGAGCTCGTGGCGGATCAGCTCCTCGGAGCGCTCGAGCAGGTGCGCCTTCGCCTCGTTGACGGTCATGCCGGAAATCCGCTGGAGCTCGGCCTGTTGGGCGTCTCGCGCGCCCTTCAGCTCCTCCTGCAGCTCCTTCGTGTGGCCCTCGCGGTCGGCGATCCCCTGCTCGCGGCGGGTGAGCTCGGTCAGCTTCCCCTCGAGCTCCTCTTCCTTCGTAAGGATGCGCTCTTCGATCTTCAGGGTCTCCGCCCGCCGGGACGCGACCTCCTCCTCGATTTCGGCGCGGAGGCGGACCGCCTCTTCCCGGGCCTCGATCTGGGCCTCGCGCTTGAACGCCTCGGCTTCGCGGCGAGCGTCGGTGACGAGGAGTTGTCGCGTTCGGCGCGCTGCGGCCAGGCGGGAACCGGCGAAGGCGTAGAGCGACAGGAAGGCGAGGCCGGCCCCGACTGCGAGTCCGATCGCTATCCCGATGACGACGAGCATGCGCGCTCCCTGCTTGAAGCCGGGGCGGTGCCCGGCTGGGGACCGGTTGTCCGCGCCGAAACGCGGTGCTCACTCGGCACCGCTGCAGCGGACGTGCTCGAATCGGGCGATGCGGGGCAGGCGCGCGCCCCGCAGCGGACGGTCAGCTCACCGCCGCCTCGTTTTCGCCTCCTCTGCGCTCATCTTGGTCGTCGTCTCTTTCGAAGTTCCGGGGTCCGATTCGGGAAACACGTTGAGTTGCAGGCAAAATGTCGAATGAAGCCTTCGTATCCTACCGCCGCTCACCGCTCCGGCGCAATCCGAGCCTCCGCTGCGAGCTCGACGGCCTCCCGATCGAAGCCTCTGCTTGCCAGCAACCGCGCCGTCTTCGCGCCGGCGCCGCGTCGCGAGACGATCCGCTCGGCGCGTGCTCGCTCGGGCTGGAGCTCGCCCAGTGCGGAGTCGATCAGCTCGGCGTCGATGCCCTGGCGGCGCAGATCGAAGCGAATCGCCTGGTCGCCCTTCCCCCGCTCCGCGAGGGCCCGCGCACGGCGGCCGGCGAAGCGCTCGTCGTCGAGTAGGCCCACGTGGCGTAGCTCCTCGAGAGTCTCGTCGAGCTCGCTCACGTCGATGCCCGCGCGCTGGAGCTTCTCGCGCAGGCCGCGTTCGGAGTAATCGCGCCTCGCAAGCGCGCGGGTGGCGGCCGCGAGCGCCTCGCCCATTTACGCCTTCGACGCGACCTCTGCCGGCTCTTCCGCGGGTGCGGGGGCCTCGGCTTCCTCGGCCTTCGCGTCTGCCTTCGCCTCGGCCTCGAGCTCGGGCAGGAGCCGGGCCGACACGATCTGCTCCGGCCCCGCGAGCGCCTGGATGCGCGCGAGCATCTGCTGGGCGACGTCGGGGTGCTCGCGCAGGAAGGCGGTCGCGTTCTGCCTGCCCTGTCCGAGCCGCTCGTCCTCGAAGCTGAAGTGCGAGCCCGACTTCTGGACGATCTTCCGCTCGAGCGCCGCGTCGAGCACGGTGCCCTCCCAGGAGATGCCGGTGCCGTAGATGATGTCGAACTCGGCCTGCTTGAACGGCGGCGCGACCTTGTTCTTGACCACCTTCACGCGCACGCGGTTACCGAACGCCTCGACGCCGTCCTTGAGCGTCTCGATCCGGCGGATGTCGAGGCGCACCGACGAGTAGAACTTGAGGGCCCGGCCGCCCGGCGTCGTCTCCGGATTGCCGAACATGACGCCGATCTTCTCGCGCAGCTGGTTCGTGAAGATGCAGATCGTGTCGGTGCGGTTGAGCGTGCCGGCGAGCTTCCGCAGCGCCTGGCTCATCAGGCGGGCTTGCAGGCCGACGTGGGAGTCGCCCATCTCGCCCTCGATCTCCGCCTTCGGCGTCAGCGCCGCGACCGAGTCCACGGCGACGACGTCGAGCGCGCCCGAGCGCACAAGCAGCTCGGCGATCTCGAGCCCCTGCTCGCCGGTGTCGGGCTGCGAGACGAGCAGGTCGTCGATGTTGACGCCGATCCTCTTGGCGTAGGTCGGGTCCATCGCATGCTCCGCGTCGATGAAGGCGCAGATGCCGCCGCGTCGCTGAGCCTCGGCGATGACGTGGTAGACGAGCGTCGTCTTCCCGGACGACTCGGGCCCGAAGATTTCGATCACGCGGCCGCGCGGCAGGCCGCCGATCCCGAGCGCAAGGTCGAGGGCGAGCGACCCCGTCGAGACGGCGCCGATCGAGACCTGGGCCTGGTCGCCCATGCGCATGACCGAGCCCTTTCCGAACTGGCGCTCGATCTGGCCGAGGGCGGTGTCGAGAGCTTGCTCGCGGTCCAACGTCATCTACCTCCTAGAGCCACGGATTCGAGGACTTCATATTGCGCCCCGCCGGGGCGTAGACGTGACAGGTAAGCAGCCGCATCGGACGGCGTGAACGGCTCCAGCGCCGGGATGTCCGGCCGCAGGCGCGGTCGCTCGCGGAAGCGCAGGACGGTCACGTGCGGCAGCCACCTCCTCCGCTCCGGTTCGTAGACGCCGAGGGCCTCGAGCCGCCCGTGCAGATCGCCCGCCAACGCCTGGGCGCGGCCGTCCTCGTCGTCGAACGTGAGCATGCCGACGCTGCGCGTCTCGCGGTAGCCGCGCACGGAGACGAGCGGCGGTTCCACGGCCGCCGCCGCGCCGCGCAGGGCGTCGACGATCGCGCCGAGCTCGCGCTCCGGCCGGTGGCCGAGGAAGGCCAGGGTGGCGTGCAGGTTCTCGCGCGCGACGATCCTGACTCCGGGCACGCCGTCGAACGCCCGGAGCTGCCAGGCGACGAGCTCGTCGAGGGTCTCGGGAGGGAGCCTGAGGGCGCAGAAGAGACGAATCCGTTCATCGCCCCCGACGCTAGCAGCCCTGCTCAAGGCGATTGGTGCCGAAACTGTGACAACAGCCGCCGCAGTAGGTGGAGCCCCGCGACCGTCGCGCGGGCGCGCACCGCGGCGCGGTCCCCAGGCAGGGTCAGCTCGGCAGGACGCGCGCCCTCCAGCCCCTCAGCGTGCAGGTAGACGAGGCCGACCGGCTTCTCCGGCGTGCCGCCGCCTGGCCCCGCCACGCCCGTCACGGCGAGCGCGACGTCGGCTCCGAGACGCTCGCGCGCTCCCGCGGCCATTGCGGCCGCGACCTCGGCCGAGACGGCGCCGTGCCGCTCGAGCAGCTCCTCCGGGACGCCGAGCTCGCCCGCCTTGACGTCGTTCGCATACGCGACCACCGCGCCTCGGAACACGTCGCTCGACCCCGCGACCGACGTCAGCCGCGCCGCGACGAGGCCGCCCGTGCACGACTCGGCCGTCGCCAGCGTCAGCTCCCGCTTACGGCAGAGATCGAGCACGAGCTCCTCGACCCGCCGCTCGTCACGCGCGAACAGGTGCGGCTCGAGGCGCTCCGCGAGCTCTTCCGCAAGCCAGTCGACCCGCTCCCGCGCCTCCGGCTCGGCGAACAGGTCGACGTGGATCTCGAAGTCCCGCGCGCAGATGGTCGCGCTCACGCCGTCGCCCTCTCCCCCGGCCTCCGCCAGCGCCCTCGCCACCGTCGACTCGCCCGCGCCGTAGAAGCGCAGCACGCGCCGCTCTGGCACCCGCGCCCGCGCGACGACCGCCTGCACGGGGGCCGATGCGAGCGCCGGCTCCCAGAGCCGCTGCAGCTCCGACGGCGGGCCCGGCAGCACGACAGCCACCGCCCCGTCCGTCTCGAGCACGAGCCCCGGCGCAGTGCCTGCGACCCCGATCACGAGCGCACCGTCGGGCAGCGTGGCCTGCTTGCGGACTCCGGTTTCGAAGTCGGCGTACGGCCGCCGCAGGCGTTCCGCAAAGCCGCGCGAGACGCGCTCGATCTCCCCCTCGAGCTCCGGATCGACGACCAGCTCCCGCCCGGCCGCGCGCGCGAGCAGTTCGACGGTGCGGTCGTCGTGCGTCGGCCCGAGCCCGCCTGACACGAGGCAGAGGTCGGCGCGCAACCCCTCTCGAAGCGCCTCCTCCAGCTCCGCCGCGTCATCCCCGACGATCAGGATCCGCGCAGGCTCGATCCCGAGGCGGAGCAGCTCGCCGGCGAGGAACGGCCCGTTGAGATCGCTCCGTTCACCGCGCACCAGCTCGCTGCCGGTGACGACGACGACCCCGCGCGGGCGGGTCAAGCCGTGGCGGGAGCCCGGACGATGCCGGTCGGCGTCACGAGCACTGCAACCGTGCCGCCGCCGCCCGGAATGGCCACCACCTTGCCGTTCAGGACGACCTTCAGGTTCGACGGGCTGCCGAAGTCGATCCAGAGCCGGCGCGCGGTCCAGCCGTGGCTCTGACCCTGGTCGACGGTCCCCGTGAAGAGCGTGCGGCCGTTCGAGGAGTAGTTGCGGACGTCCATCCACGACGGCCCATTCGCGGCGAGCACGAAGAACTTCATGCGCGCCGGCCGGGCGACCTTGCGCTTGTGCTGCCGCTGATGAGTCGCAGGCGCCTTCGTCGTGCCCGGGCCGAGGTTTGGGATCGGCTGGTTGCCGCTGTCCGAGAACTTGAAGGCCGCGATCACCAGGGCGCAGAGGACTGCGATCGCCCCGAGCGCAAGAAGGACGCCTCGCCGCTCGAGCCGCCCGTGCCGCTGGTGCACGATTGCGCTCCTGCGGGCGACCACCGGCTCACGCGGCTCCTCGTCGTCGACGCCGTAGCGCGAGTTGTACTCGTCCACGTAGAGCTGCCCGTCGAGCCCGAGCCAGTCGGCATAGGTGCGTAGGAAGCCCTTGACGTAGGTCTGCGCGGGCAGGACGTCGAAGGCCTCTTCCTCGAGGGCCCTCAGGTAGCGCGCCCTGATCTTCGTCGCCTGCTCGACCTCGCTGAGCTCGAGCTGCTGGCGGTGGCGCGCCTCGCGCAGGCTGTTGCCGATCTCGAACACGGGAGCGCCCCGATTGTAGTGGCAGCCGGGAGGGCTTGACGAAACCTGGTCTGTGCCGTCAGGCCGCGCTGTCCGCCCCGAGGCGGCGTCCTCAGTCGGCCCAATAGCTATCTACTATTGGGCCTCCCTGCGTCCTTGCCTCGGAACGGCCAGCGCACCCCGACGACGAGCAAGGTTCCGCCAAACCCTCCTAGTGGAAGTAGCGAAGCAGCGAGTAAGAGCCGAGCGCAAGCGCCGCCGCGCAGCCGATGCAGATCGCGAGCACCCCGAGCAGCTTCCCGACGCGCGCGGCTCCGCGACCCCCCGCGCGCCCGAGCGTGTACTCGAGGTTCCTGCGGGCGCGCCGGGCCAGCCCCACCGCGAAGAGCCCGAGCACCAGCGAGCCGCAGGTCGCCGCGGTCGCCTGGACGAGCGTCACGCGCCCGAGCTGCCGGGCCACCGCGAAGGCAACCACAGGCAGCAGGAGCCCGAGCGGGGCGCACAGCAAGGAACCACGAGCCGCGTCGTTGCGCATCCGGGCGTTACTGCTTCTTGTAAGGGCGTCCATCGGCGGCTGGAGGAACGGTGCGGCCGATCACGCCCGCGATCGCGACCAGGGTGAGGACGTACGGCAGCGTCTGAAAGAGCGTCGCGTACGAGTCGGCCCACGGATAGGCGTTCGGCAGCCGGAACGCGAGCGCCGTCGAGAAGCCGAACAGGAGCGCGGCCCCGAACGCGCCGAACGGGCGCCAGTTCCCGAAGATCAGCGCAGCGAGGGCAATGAAGCCACGTCCCGCGGTCATGTTCTCGTTGAACGTGCCGACGAAGCCGACCGAGAGGAATGCCCCGCCGAGCGCGGCGAGCACTCCCGACGTGATGACCGACGCATAACGAACCGCGTAGACGTCGATGCCGACGGTGTCGGCGGCACGCGGATGCTCGCCGCAGGCCCGGATCCGCAGGCCGATCGCAGTGCGGAACAGGACAACGTATGAGACCGGCACCAGGATGATCGCGACCCAGATCAGCAGGTTCAGGCTGCCGAAGGCGGGCCCGAGGAACCGCTGGTGCTCGACCCACGGGATGTTCACCTCGGGTATTCGCGGGATGTTCGACGGGATGTTGCCGCCGTGGTACAGCTTGAAGAAGAGGTAGCCGGTCAGGCCCAGCGCGAGGAAGTTGATCGCCATCCCGCCGACGATCTGGTCGGCGCGCAAGTGGATCGCGAAGAAGGCGTGGACGAGCGCCATCACCGCGCCGGCGAGCATCGCGATCAGGATTCCGAGGAACCACGAGTCGGTCTTGTCGGCGCCGTAGATCCCGAAGAAGGCGCCCATCAGCATCATCCCCTCGAGGGCGATGTTCACGACGCCGCTGCGCTCCGAGAACATCCCGCCGAGCGCGCCGAACGTGAGCGGGGTCGCAAAGACGAGCATCGAGGCGATGATCGAGGCGCTGAAGACCTCGTTCAGGTTGCTCGTGCCCGACTGGAGGGCGAGCACGCCCAGGCCGGCGCCGAGCACTCCCGCGGCGACCGCGCCCCAGCCCACCTTCCCGACGCCGCGCGAGACGGCCGCCACGCCGCCCAGCGCGGCGAGCAGCCCGAGCAGGACCGGCCAGACGAAGTTCCGCGTCGTGAAGGGCGGCAGTGCGAGCCAGCAGGCGAGCACGCCGAGGGCGATCCCGTAGATGGCGATGCTCCTCGGCTCGGTCAGGCGCGAGGTCCGCAGGCGTCCGTAGGCGGCCGTCGTCGTCATCCCGAAGGCTCCGGCTCCGCCCGCGTGCGGGGAACACGCCGCCGCAGCTTCCGGCGCGCGCTCCACAGGTACAGGATCAGGACGTCGGCGCCCACGAAGAGGAGATGATGAGTGTCAGGTTCCCGGTCAGCTGCGCCGGGATCGCGCTGGTGTTGAGCCCGTGGGTGGTGCCGTAGAGCAGGCCGCCGAAGAGGAACGCCGCGATGCCCGTGCCGAGCGCGGTGTTGCGGCCGAGCAGCGCCACCGCGATCCCGAGGAAGCCGATCGACGAGCCGTAGACGTCGAGCGTGCCGAACCCGATCGAGTTGTAGGTCCCGAGCATGTCGATCCCGCCGGCGAGGCCCGCGAACCCGCCCGAGATCGCCATCGCGCGAATGTAGTTCTTGCGGACGCTGATCCCGCCGTACGCCGCCGCGTCGGGGTTGTAGCCGACGGCCCGGACCTCGTAGCCGAGCGTCGTCCGGTTCAGGACGGCCCAGAAGACCACGAGCATGGCGAGCGAAACGAAGAAGCCGACGTTCACGCCGCCGAGCGTCTGATCGCCCCAGAAGAACTTGATCACGCCGCTCGGCACGATCGTCGCCGAGATCGGGGCGCTCGGCTGCGAGCCTTGCAGCGGGCCGCCCTGGCCGAAGACGTACGCGCCCACGTAGATCGCGATCCAGTTGAGCATGATCGTCGAGATGACCTCGTGCGCGCCGGTCGTCGCCTTCAGGAAGCCCGCGATCCCGGCCCAGATCGCGCCGGCGAGCATCGCGAGGACGATCGCCAGCAGCACGTGCGCCGGGCCTGCCAGGTTCGCCATCGAGGTGCCGATCCAGTTGGCGACGATCAGGCCGACGAGGTACTGGCCCTGGCCGCCGATGTTGAACAGGCCGCACCTGAAGGCGAACGCGACGGCGAGCCCCGTGAGGATCAGCGTTGTCGTGTAGTTCAGGGTCTGCGCAAAGTTGTAGGCAGACGTGTTCGCCG
>VAXD01000042.1:42059-86782 GCA_005884155.1 Actinomycetota bacterium
ACGGGTTGTAGCCGGAGAGCGCGAGGATGATCCCGCCGATCACGAACGCCATCAGCGCCGTGATCACGGGGACGATCAGCCCGCCGGCGCGCTGCATCAGGTCGTAGCGGGCGGCGATCGTCTCAGGCGGAGCCGCGTCCTCGGGCTCGGGGGCGCTCTCCGGAGCTATCGGCTCGCTCACGCCACCGCCTCCTGGCGCTTCGCGCCGAGCATCTCGAGGCCGATCTCCTCCTCGCTCGCTCCGGACGCATGCTCGGCGACGATCTGCCCCTCGTAGATCACGAGGATGCGGTCCGAGAGCGCGAGCACCTCCTCGAGCTCGAGCGAGACGAGCAAGATTGCCCGCCCCTCGTCGCGTTCTTCGACGAGACGGCGGTGCATGTACTCGATCGCTCCGACGTCCAGACCGCGGGTCGGCTGGGCCGCGATCAGGACCTTCGGATCGCGGTCGACCTCCCGCCCGACGACGAGCTTTTGCTGGTTGCCGCCGGAGAGGGCGCCTGCGCGTGTGTACGGGCCGCCGCCGCGGACGTCGAACTCCTTGATCAGCTTCCGCGCGTGCTCGACGAGCCGCTGCGGGAAGAGCCAGCCCCACTTCGAGTCGGGCTCCTTGTTGTAGTCGTGCAGCGCGACGTTCTCCGCGATGGGGAACTCGAGCACGAGCCCGCGGCGCTGGCGGTCCTCAGGGACATGCCCCACGCCCGCGTCCAACATCTCCCGCGGGCTGGCGTGGACGAGCACCCGGCCGGCCACCTTCACCGTCCCCGAGTGCGCGCGGCGCAGCCCAGTGATCGCCTCGATCAGCTCGCTCTGGCCGTTGCCGTCCACACCGGCGATGCCGACGATCTCCCCCGCGCGCACGTGGAACGAGACATCCCTGACAGCCGGGAGGTCGCGGTCGTCACGCACCTCCAGGCCCTCGACCTCGAGCAGCCGCTCGCCGGGTGTGGCGGGTGGCCGCTCGACCCGCAGCAGCACCTCGCGGCCGACCATGGCCCGGGCTAGCCCCTCTTCGGTCGCGCCCTCGCGCGGCACCGTGTCGATCTTCTTTCCGCGCCGGACGACAGTGATCCGGTCGGCGATCTCGAGCACCTCGTTCAGCTTGTGGCTGATGAAGATCACCGACATCCCTTCTCGCACGAGCGTCCGCAGGATCCCGAACAGCTCGGTCGCCTCGGGCGGAGTCAGCACGGCGGTCGGCTCGTCGAGGATGAGGATGTCCGCCCGCCGGTAGAGCGCCTTCAGGATCTCGACGCGCTGCTGCTGCCCGACGGTGATCTCCTCGACGCGCGCGTCCGGGTCAATCGCGAACCGGAATGTCTCCGAGAGGTGGCGGACGCGCTCGCGCGCGGCGTCGTAGTCCAGCAGCACCCCCGCGCGCGTCGGCTCTTGCGCGAGGACGATGTTCTCGGCGACGGTCATGACCGGGATGAGCATGAAGTGCTGGTGCACCATCCCGATCCCGGCGTCGATCGCGTCCTTGGCCGAGTTGAACGTGACAGGTTTGCCGCCGATCCGGATCTCGCCCTCGTCGGCGCTGTAGAGCCCGTAGAGGATGTTCATCAGCGTCGACTTGCCGGCGCCGTTCTCACCCAGGAGCGCGTGCACCTCGTTGCGGCGAAGGTCGAAGTCGACGTGGTCGTTTGCGAGGACTCCGGGGAAGCGCTTGGTGATGCCGCGCAGCTCCAGGATCGGCGTCGACGCCTCCACTGGGGCGATTCTAGAGTGAGGGGCGAGCGCAGGCCCGCCCCTCACTCGCAGCTTCTAGAGAGCCGACGGGACCTTCAGCCGGCCGGAGATGATCTGCCGTTTGTACTTGTTCATCTCGTCGATGAACGACTGCGGCACGGCCGGGTTGATCTTTCCCACGCTCATGCCGTCGTTCTTCAAGTTGAAGAGCAGGTCCGAGCCGCCCTTGAACTTGCCGTCCTGCACCTGCTTGATCGCGTCGTAGACGCCGATGTCAACGCGTTTGACGCCGCTCGTCAGGACCCGCTTGGCGTCGTTGTACTGGTCCTGGTCGACGCCGATGCCCCAGATGCCTGCGTCGTCGGCCGCCTTCAGCGTGCCCAGGCCGCAAAGTCCGGCGACCTGGAAGAGCACTTGCGCGCCTTGCCCGATCAGGTTCTGGGCCTGCGTTTTGCACTTGTCGGCCGCGACGAAGTCCTGCGAGTAGTTGATCAGGACCTTCGTTCCGGGCACTGCCTTCTGCGCGCAGTAACGGTAACCGGCGATCCAGATGTCGACGGGCGGGATCTTGATCCCTCCGACGGCACCGATGATCTTCTTGCCCATCTTCTCCGCCATCTTCGCGGCGAGCACGCCGACCAGGCAGCCCGACTCGTTCGCGGCGTAGGTCAGGCCTTCGACGTTCTGGAAGAGCGGGTTCCCCGACTTGTCCGCGAACGGCGCGGCTTCCACGGGATAGTCGGTGATCGCGAAGTGCTTGTTCGGGTACTTCTTCGCGACGGTTGCCGTCGCCGGAGCGAGCAGGAAGCCGGCCGAGATGATGAGGTCGGCCTTGCGCCTGATCGCCGACGTCAGGTTCGGCAGGTAGTCGCTCGCCGAGTTCGACTGCAGCGGAATGGCCGTGATGTTGAGGTCCGTCTTGGCCTTGTTCAGGCCGTTCAGCTGCGACTCGTTGAACGACTTGTCGTTGAAGTGCCCCACGTCGCTGACGAGCGCCGCCGTGATGGGATTCCCCGAGCTCGTCGTCGTTTTGCCGCCTCCGCCTGCTTTTTCTGCTTTTTTGCTGTTGCCGCCACAGCCCGCTGCGACCAGCGCAAGCACAAGTGCCAGCGCCGCTCCCAGGAGCGACAGCCAATACGTTCGTCTCACAACGCCTCCTCCGATGCCCGACAGGTTCGGGTGCTGCTAACCCGCTCGGCCGGCGGAGGTGGAATCAGGAGGCGAGGACGCGCTCGAGCTCGGACTCGCCGACGAGCACGCGCCGCGGCTTCGAGCCCTCGTAGCCGGAGACGATCCCGCGGCGCTCGAGCATGTCGATCAGGCGGCCCGCCCGCGTGTAGCCGACGCGCAGGCGGCGCTGGATCAGGGAGACGGACGCGGTCTGGGTCTGGACGACGACCTCGATCGCCTTGTCGAGCAGCGGGTCCTCATCGGGGTCGAACTCGCCGTCCTCGACCTCGACGCCGCTCTCGGGCTCGGGCGGCTCGAGCAGGCTCTCGTCGAGCTGCTGCTCGCGCTGGCCGCGGCACTGCTCGACGATCAGCGCGATCTCCTCCTCGCTCACGTACGCGCCCTGAACACGCTGCAGACGGGAGGTGCCGAGCGGCTTGAAGAGCATGTCGCGCTGGCCGAGCAGGCTCTCGGCGCCGGCCTGATCGAGGATCACGCGCGAGTCGGTCTGGCTCGAGACGGCAAAGGCGATCCGGCTGGGGACGTTCGCCTTGATCATCCCGGTGATCACGTCGACCGACGGGCGTTGGGTCGCGAGCACGAGGTGAATGCCGACGGCGCGGGACTTCTGCGCGAGGCGGATGACGCAGTCCTCGACTTCCTGCGGCGAGATCATCATCAGGTCGGCGAGCTCGTCGATCACGACCAGGAGGTACGGGAGCTGCTGCTCACCGCGCGAGCGCAGGGCGCGGTTCGCCTCGGGCAGGTTGCGCGCGCGTACCTTGGAGAGCTGCTCGTAGCGGCGCTCCATCTCCGCGACGACGTTGCGCAGGACGGCGGCCGCCTCCTTCGGGCTCGAGACGACCGGTGTGAGCAGGTGCGGGATCGACTCGTAGTAGCCGAGCTCGATCCGCTTCGGGTCGATCAGGATCATGCGCACGTCGTCCGGGCTCGAGCGGAGCAGCACCGAGGTCAGCATCGTGTTGATGCAGCCCGACTTGCCCGAGCCGGTGGTTCCGGCGATCAGGATGTGCGGCATGCGCGCGAGGTCGGTCCAGACCGCCTGCCCGGAGATGTCCTTGCCGAGCCAGACTGAGAGCGGGCTCGAGCTCTGCGGCAGGTCCTCGAAGATGTCGCCGAGCGTGACGAGGTTCGGGCTCTGGTTCGGCAGCTCGACGCCGACCGCCTGCTTGCCGGGGATCGGGGCGAGGATGCGAATCTCCGTGGTGGCGAGCGCGTACGAGAGGTCGTCCTTGAGCGCGGCAACCTTCGCCACCTTCGTTCCGGGCGCGAGCTGCAGCTCGTAGCGGGTCACCCTCGGGCCGGAGATGCGGCCGACGACGGTGGCTTCGACCCCGAAGTTTCCGAGCGTCTGGACGAGTGCGTCGGCGACGCGCGCGCTCTGGTCGGAGTTACCGTTGCCGCCCGGCGGCGACTTCCGCAAGAGAGCGCGATCGGGTAGTTGGTAGTCGGCCGCGGGCTGCGGTGCCGCGTCGAAGAGGCTCGTCTCGTCAGGCTCCGGCTCGGGCTCCGGCTCGACCAGGAGCGGCTGCGGCTCGGTTTCGGCGACGAGCTCGGGGTACTCGTCGACGACGTCGATCGGCGGGCGCAGCGGCTTGGGTGCGGCGTCGCCGTCGATCACGCGCAGCGCGGGCACGGGCCGCTGCAAGGAACGGCGCGCGGCCTGATGGACGGCGCGGCCGGAGGAGCGCAGGATCGCGCCCGCGGAGGCGCCGGTCAGCAGGAGGGCGCCGATCAGCAGCGCGAGCACGCCGACGATCGCGACGCCGGTGCCGCCGAGGGCGAGCCCGAGCCCGCCTCCGATCACGGTGCCCGCGTACCCGCCGTCCGACTTGCCGAGCGTCAGCATCAAGCCGAGGAAAAGGACGACCATGCCGGTGCGGAACGGCCGCACGTCGACGAGGTCGCTGCGCGCGACCATCAAGAGGCCGACGATCGCGAGCGCGGCCGGTAGCCCGAGCGCAGCCTGTCCGATCAGCGCGTCGAGACCGTCGGCGATCCAGGCGCCGACGTAGCCGCCGTTCCAGCCCGCCCAAAGGACGGCGCCGAGGAAGATCCCGACCGCAAGCAGGCCGAGGCCGACCAGCTCGGGGTGCTGGTGGCCGCGCGGCTTCTTCGCCCGCTTCGAGCGCCTGACGCGCCTGGGCATGCGCGGCTTGAGCGTGCGTCTCTTGCGACGTCGCGCCATGCGCGCCTGCTTCGACGCTGTAGGAGCGTTCCCTCTAGCGGCGGCGCTGCTTCTGGAGCTTGGCCGCCGCACGGCGCTGGGCGCGGTTCATCGGCTCGGGTGCGGCGCCTTGTTCCGTCGCGGCGTCGAGGTAGGCCTGCCGTTCGGCCGGGCTCAGGCGGGAGAGCGCCTGCTGAGCCTTCATCGGGTCACGCGTCGCCCCGGAGCGCTCCAGCTTGGCGACCGCGCTCGCGAGCTCCGGGTTCTGGCGCTCGAGCGTTGCCCGCGAGGCTTTCTTCAGCTGCGTGCCGACCCACGGGATCTTCATCAGCGTGTTCGCGATCGGACGGACGTAACGCCCGCCCTTCACCCGCGCGAGCAGGTTGAGCGCGATCAGCAGGAGTGCGATCCCGGCGAGGACGAAGAGCGGGATCAGGAAGATCGGAATCGCGAGCGGCATGCGGCGGTAGGTTAGCTACGCAGCCAGCGCGCGCAGGTCGTCCACGGCGCGGCCGAGCAGGTTCTCGCGCAGGTCGAACAGGCCCGCCCAGAGGGACGAGCGGTCAGGGACGGAGCGGATGCGCGCGGCGTCGCCGAGCCCCGCCAGCGCGCGCAGGAAGACGGCGAGCTCAAGGTACGCCTGCGTCACGCGCAGGGGCGAGACGCGCACCCCGGCCCGGTCGAGGACGGGCGTCCACTCGAGCAGCTCGGCGGCGCCGGGAGCGCCGTACCAGGAGCGGCCCTCGGCGCGCTCGGGCTCGAGCTCCAGCAGGTAGCGCCCGAGCGGGGCTTCCAACCCGACGAGCGCGGTCTCGGTGCGGTCGGCGGCGCGGCGCAGCGCGGCCTGGCGCCCGCCCGGCGTCGAAGGCGCCGCGTCACCGCGGGCCCAGCGCTCGAGCAATCGGCAGAACGCCAGCGCCGAGACCTCGCAGGCGCGCAGCTGGCGCACGAGCCGCTCGGCGGTCTCGACCTCGGGCGCGCAGTCGACCAGCACGTCGGCCCACGTCCGGTCCACTCGGACGCTCACTCGTGCTCCTCAGTCGTCGCTGACGGTGCGGTGCCGGAGGGGACAGTGCTTCTAGCACGGCCCCGGAGAGCACCGTGCCGGCAGCGGCGGCAGGCACCGGCGGAGCCGGGCTTCGCCCGGGTCGGTCGGCGCCGGTGAGGAGCGCGAGGGCTCAAACCTCGACCACCACGGGGAGAATCATCGGCCGGCGGCCCGTCCGGTCGTAGACCAATTGGCCGAGCCCGTCGTGCAGGTGCTCCTGCAGCAGCTTGATCTCTGTCACGTCGTCCTCGAGCAGCTCGGCGAGCACGCGGTGCGCCTCCTCCCGCATCTCGACGACCAGCTCCTCCCCGGGCTCGCCGAACCCGCGTGCGATCAGCTCCGGCTGTCCCGCGACGCCTCCGTTCGAGCCCGCGAGGGTCGCAACGATGATCAGAACGCCGTCCTCGGAGAGGTGGCGCCGGTCGCGCAGCGCGACGTCGTGCACATCCCCCACTCCGAGCCCGTCGACGAAGGTGACGCCGGCCTCGATCCGGTCGACGATTCGCGGCACGCCGTCCGCGAGCTCGACCACCGAGCCGTTCTCCGCGAGCACGATCCGGTCCTCCGGCACGCCGCCCTCGCGGGCCAGGCGCGCGTGCGCCGCGAGCATCCGGAACTCGCCGTGCACAGGCATCACCGACTTCGGCCGGACGAGCCCGAGCATCGTGCGCAGCTCCTCGGCCTTCCCGTGGCCGGAGACGTGGACGGGCGCGATCTCCTCGTGCAGGACCTCGGCGCCGCAGCGGGCGAGTTGGTTGATCGCGTCGTGGACGCGCAGCTCGTTCCCGGGAACCGGCTTGGCCGAGATGATCACCGTGTCGCCCGCCTCGACCTTCACCGCCGGATGGTCGCCGTACGCGATCCGGACGAGCGCCGAGAGCGGCTCGCCCTGGCTGCCGGTGCAAAGGATCAGGACGTCGCCGGGCGCGTAGTCGTCGAGCTCGTTCGGCCGGATCAGGGCCTCGTCGGGGACGTCGATGTAGCCGAGGTTGCGGGCGATGTTGATGTTCTTGCGCATCGAGCGGCCGACGACGCAGACCTTCCGGCCGACGTCGACCGCCACGTCGATCGCCTGCTGCATCCGGTGGACGTTCGAGGCGAACGACGCGACGAGCACGCGGCCCGTGAGCACCGGGATGATCTGGCGGAACGCCTCGCCGACGAGCCGCTCCGAGCCGGTCATGCCCGGGCGCTCGGCGTTGGTGGAGTCGCCGAGCAGCAGGTCGACCCCGCGCGTGCCGAGCTCGGCCAGCCGGCCGACGTCGGTGCGCAACCCGTCCACGGGCGTGTGGTCGAGCTTGTAGTCGCCGGTGTGGAGGATGCGGCCGCCCGGCGTCTCGAGCACGATCGCGACCGCGTCTGGAATCGAGTGCGCGACGCGTATGAACTCGACCCGGAACGGCCCGAGCTCCACCTGGCCGCCTTCCGGATCGGCCTCGCGCAGCTCCACCGAGCGCAACAGGCCGTGCTCGTCGAGCTTCGACTTGACGAGCCCGAGCGTGAGCTTCGTCGCCCAGACCTCCTGCACGCGCGCCTGGCGCAGAACGTACGGCAGCGCGCCGACGTGATCCTCATGGCCGTGCGTGAGCAGGATCGCCCGCACGGGGCGCTCGAGATCGGTCAGGTACGAGAAGTCGGGCAGGATCAGATCGACGCCGAGGTGCTCGTCGCGCGGGAACGCGAGGCCCGCGTCGACGACGACGACCTCGCCGTCGGCCTCGAAGACGGTCATGTTCTTGCCGACCTCGCCGAGGCCGCCAAGCGGGATGATCCTGGTGGTTCCGGGCACCAACGCAGTCTAGAGCGCTAAGGCGGCGTGCTGGGCCGCCCGATACAGCTTCGGTGCGGTTATCCGTCCTCGCGTACGCGACTATCGTCGCCGGCCTCGGCGTCATCGTGGCCGGCGCGCTCACGGCTGCTCACCAGCCGCTGACGGCTCTCGCGCTGCTCGGAGCGGGTGCGCTTGCGGCCGAGCTGCTCGAAGAGCCCGAACGCGCCCGCGTGCGCGAGCCGATCGGCTCCGGCGTCTTCCGCGTGTCGTCTGGCGTCGACCTCGCCGCGGTGATCGTGCTGGGGCCCTGGCGAGGCGCCCTCGTCGCAGGTGCGGCCGCCCTGCTCGCCCGGATCGTGCGCGCGCCCTGGCGGCTCGCAGCCTTCCAGGCTTCCGCGTATGCGCTCGCCGCTCTCGGGGCCGGTTACGGCTTCCTGCTCGGCGGCGGCAAGGCCGGGCACCTCGTGCTGCCGGACGACCTCGTCGCGCTGACGGTGCTGGCGCTCGTCTACCTGCTCATCTCCCGCGGCCTGCTCCAGGTGGTCGGCGGGCTCGAGGTGTTGCAGGCCGACTTCGCGGCCGCCGCAGCCGAGGCCGGGCTGGGTGCGCTCCTCGCGCTCGCCGCGCTCCACCATCCGTGGAACGCACTCGCGATCGTGCCGGTCGCGATCGCAGTCAACCGCGCCCACGCCAGAGTCCGCCGCTCGCGGCAGGAGACGCTGCACGCGCTCGAGACCTTCGCGAACATCGTCGACGAGCGGCACCCCTCAACCTACCGCCACTCCGTCCGCGTAGCCGCCTACGTCGACGAGCTCGCCCGTGCGCTCGGCCTTCCGTTCCGCGACATCGACCGCCTCCGCTGGGCGGCGCGCCTGCACGACCTCGGCAAGGTCGCGGTCGACTCGGCCGTGCTGCGCAAGCGTGAGCGGCTGACGGCCCACGAGTGGGGCTCGATGCGCCGAGCCCCTCGCCTCTCGGCAAGGATTTTGCGCCGCTTCGAGCTCTCGGCGGCAGAGGCGCGCGCCGTCGAGTACCACCACGAGCGCTTCGACGGCACGGGTTACTACGGGCTTCCGGCCGAGGAGCTCCCGCTGGCGTCGCACTTCCTGATCGTCGCGGACGCGTTCGACGCGATGCGCTCGGACCGCCCGTACCGCCCGGGGTTGAGCTTGGAGCAGGCGCTGGCCGAGATCGAGGCCAACATCGGCACGCAGTTCCATCCGGCCGTTGCGAAGGCGTTCGTCGCCGTTCAGCGTGGACGGGACCCCTACTCGACCCTCACCGCGGTGGAGCAGGACGAGCTGCGTGGCGCCGCCGCACCGCACCACGTCCCTCAGCTGCCGGGGGCAGGAGACCTGCGGGAGCGGCCGGAGCTGCTCGCGCTCGGTGGTCTCGTCGTTGCGCTCGCCGGCGTCGGTCTCGGCCAGGCGTGGCTTGCCGCGGCGGGCGGGACGCTCGCTGCTATCGGACTCATCCTGCGCGGCTGGGCCCGCTACCGCGCGGGCCGCGTGCGGCGCTCTGTCGCAGCGGTCCTGTCGGGAGACGAACGCGGCGGCGTGTTCTCACGGCTCGCCGATCTGCTCCACGCCGTCGGTCGAGCCGACTGGGTGGCGCTCGTCGACTGGGAAGAAGACGGCCTCGGCGGATCGCTCGACCTGTCTCGCGGAGAGGCGCCTTCCGAGCGGGCTTTGATGGGCTGGCTCGTGCGCGAGGCCGAGTCGCAGGAGGAGCTCCTCAGCACGTCGGCCCACGAGCTGGGCGGCCCTGACGGCGTCTACGCAGCGCTTCCGCTACGGCGCGAGAACAGCGCGCTCGCCGGCTTCGTCGTCCTGCGGGCGCCTCGGGTGTTGCCGAGGCACGTCCGCGCAGCATTGCTCGGCTCTGTCGAATCGCTCGCGCTCGTGCTCGCGGACCAGCCTCGGGCCGAGCCGGCGCAGCCTTCCGGCGGGCTCCTTCGCCGCGGAACGGATCTCTCGCTCGTCGCGGCCCCGGGTCTCGGCGCCGCGGCGGAGGCTGCCGCATTGGCGCTTGACGAAGAAGGCTTCTCGGTCGAGGTCGTCGAGCTGAACGGGAACCGCGAGTGGAACGAGCAGGCCGTGCTCGAGAGCGTCCGCAAGACGTCCAAGGTCGTGCTCGTGCACGGCGAGGAGGATGACTCCGAGGCGGCTGCGCTCGCCGCGCTGGTCGCCGACCGCGCGTTCGAGGACCTCGACGGGCCGGTCAGGCGCGTGCGCGCCGACGCCGACGTCACGGCCGCGTTGCGGGAGCTCGCCGGGTTCTAGTAGCGGTTACAGGCGCGCCGGCTCGAGCAGCTTCAAGCGCTCGAGGCAGTCCCGGATCCGGGCCTGCTCTTCGTCGCTCGCGTCGACGAGCGGCAGCCTGAGCCCGCCGACGTCGTGCCCAAGCATGTTGAGCGCCGCCTTGATCTGAATCGGGCCCGTCACGACCGACAGCAGCTCGTAGGCGGGAGCGAGCTCCTCGTCGATTCGCTTCGCCTCGTCGAGCTCGCCGGCGCGGAAGCGCGTGATCATCTCCTTGACGCGCGGGCCGACGACGTGCGTGTGGACGCAGACGCCGCCTTTGCCGCCGAGCTCGAGGAACGGGTGGATGATGTTGTCGTCGCCCGCGTAGAGCTCGAGGCCGAGCTCGACGATCCGGCGCGCCTGGTCGAGGTCGTCGTTCGCCTGCTTGACGGCGGTCACGTTCTCGATCTCCGCCAGCCGGGCCATCGTCTCCGGCTCGATGTTGATCACGACCCGGCTGGGGATGTTGTAGACCATTACCGGTCGGTCCGTGACGGCCGCGACGGCCTCGAAGTGCGCGACGATCCCGCGCGGCGGGGGCTTGTTGTAGTACGGCGTGACGACGAGGACACCGTGCGCGCCGGCCGCGTGCGCCTGCTCGGTCAGGTGGATCGAGTGCTCGGTCGAGTAGGTGCCTGTGCCCGCGATCACCGTGGCGCGGTCGCCGACGGCGTCCAGCGCGGTGCGCAGGAGCCCGAGCCGCTCCTCGTCGGAGAGCGTCGGCGCCTCGCCGGTCGTGCCGTTGACGACGACGCCGTCCGAGCCGTTCTCGACGAGGAAGCTGCAGAGCTCCGCGTAGCGATCGAGGTCGACACGGCCGTCCGCGTCAAACGGCGTCACGGTCGCGGTCAGCACCTCGCCGAACACGCCCCAAGTCTACGCCGCGCCGCCGGCCAACCCTGCCGCGACCGCCCCCGAATTCCGCCTAACCGCCCCCAAGGGGTCCCCCGCGACCCCTGGTTGGGACGCTAGCTGGAAGTTCGTCACGCGTGTGTGACGCAGGTGTGGAGAAAGTGCGCCAAGAGGCGCTTCTCAGTCGAGCAGCGCGTCCAGGCCGAGCGTCAGCCCGGGCGGAAGCGAAGGAAGCTGCTCCAGCGCGAGCAGCACGCCGGGAACGTAGGCCTCGCGCGAGAACGCGTCGTGCCGGATCGTCAGCAGCTGGCCCTCGCCGCCGAAGAGCACCTCCTGGTGCGCGACGAGCCCCGGCAGTCGAACCGAGTGGATCGGCGGGTCGCCGGGAAGTAGCGCGGCCGTCGCCTTGGCCGTGCCGGACGGCGCGTCCTTCTTGGCCTCGCCGTGCAGCTCCACGATCTCGGCGCGCGGCAGGAAGCGGGCCGCCTCCGCCGCGAGCCGCATCATCACGACCGCGCCCAACGCGAAGTTCGGCGCCACGAAGAGCGCCAGCCCGCGCTCGGCCGCCAGCTCGCCCGCAGGCCCGGGATCCCAGCCACTCGTACCGACGACGCAGGGCACGCCCGCTTCCAGCGCCGCCCGCACGTTCGCCTCGACGGCGTCGGGCGCCGTGAAGTCGACCATCGCCTCCGCGTCCCCGAGCTCCACCAGCTCGTGCCCCTGCCCCTCGAGTGCCGGCCCGAGCACCGATCCGACCCGGCCGCCGCGCCCGAAGAGGCAGATCCTCACGCGGCTTTTGCGAGCCCGGGGTTGACCCGCTCGACCGCCGAGAGAAAATGCTCCTCCGACGGTCCGATTCCCGCCGCCGAGAGCTTCTCCGGCGCGAGCAGGACCGCGGCCAGCTCCGCGAGCGCGTCCGGCTCGACCGCGTCGACCTCCGCCATGATCCGCTCGATCGAGAGCAGCTCGGTGTCCGTGATCAGCGACTTGCCGAGCCGGCTCATCCGGTTCGACGTCGACTCCATCGAGAGCATGATCCTGCCCTTGAGGTTCTCCTTCGCGCGCTCCAGCTCCTCAGCGCGCAGCTTGCCTTCGGCGATCTCGCCGATCTGCTCGCGCGCGATCTCGAGGCAGGCACCGAGGTTGTCCTCACGGGTGCCGATGTAGACGCCGACCTGGCCGGTGTCCGTGTACTGCGACGCAAAGCTGTAGACGGCGTACGCCATCCCCCGCTTCTCGCGGATCTCCTGGAAGAGCCGCGAGGAGGCCGAGCCGCCGAGGATCCCGTCCAACAGCGAGGCGGCGAAGCGGCGCTTGTCCGAGCGCGCGATCCCGGGCGCCGCGATGCAGACGTGGTACTGCTCGGTGTCCTTGCGCTGGAAGCGCAGGCTCGGCGCCGGGGCCTTCACGAGCGGCGGGCGCACCTGTGGGCCCTTGCGCGCCGGATCGGCCGCCTTCCGCTGAGCCTTCACCAGAAGCCGTTGCAGCTCCTCGTGCTTGAGGTTCCCGGCAGCAGAGACGACGACGTTCCCCGGGACGTACATCGAGCGGTGGAACGACGACAACGTGCGCCGGCTGACCGACGAGATCACCTCAGCGCGCCCGATCACCGGTCGGCCGAGCGGATGCTTGCCGAACGTCGCCTCCGAGATGAGGTCGTGGACGAGCTCCTGCGGCTGGTCCTCGTACATCGCGATCTCCTCGAGCACAACCTCCCGCTCGGCATCGAGCTCGGCGAAGGACGGCGCGAAGACCATCTCCCCCATCACGTCGAGCGCGGTCTCGAGCCGCTCGTCGGGCACGCGGGCGTAGACGACCGTGTGCTCGCGCGAGGTCGCGGCGTTCAGCTCGCCGCCGAGCGCGTCGAAGGTCTCGGCGATCTCCTGCGCGCTGTAGGACGCCGTTCCCTTGAAGAGCAGGTGCTCGAGAAAGTGGGAGACGCCGGCCTTCGCGTCGGTCTCGTCGCGCGAGCCGGCGCCGATCCAGAAGCCGATCGCGACGGAACGCACGTGCGAGAGCCGCTCCGAGATCACGCGCTCGCCGGAGTCGAGCTCGGTCAGGACGTAGCGCTGCACGGGCGGATCGTACTTGCGGCGGTCGCTAGGCTCGTTGCGTGGAAGAGGAAGAGTTCGAGGAAATCGTGGCCGCGGCGCTGGACAGCCTGCCGCCCGACCTGCGCGACGCGATGTCGAACGTCGAGCTCGTCGTCGAGGACGAGCCCCCCGCGGGAGAGCCGCTGCTAGGCCTCTACCAGGGTGTCCCGCTCACACTGCGCACGAGCGGCTACGCAGCCGTGCCACCGGACAAGATCACGATCTACCGAGGCCCGCTCGAGCGTCATTTCGGCCATGACCAGGAGCTGCTCCAAGGCCAGATCCGGCACGTCGTCCTGCACGAGATCGCCCACCACTTCGGGATCAGCGACGAACGGCTGGTCGAGCTCGACCGCTACTGACCCAGAGCCTTGTCGATCGCCGCGGAGAGCTGGTCGGCGTTCGGGATCAAGCCCGGCGCGACCTGCACGCGCGGGCCGCTGCCCTTGGCGACGTAGACCGTCGGCGTGCCGTTGACCTTGTCCGCGTTCGCCTCGGAGGTGTAGCGGTTGGCCAGGCTGGTGACGGCGGAGGAGTTCAACGCATTCTTGAGACGCGCGACGTCGAACCCTGGGATCCCGGAGGCCGCGTTCAGCACGGTCTGCTCCTTCAACCAGCCTCCATTCTCGGGCCCCTGGTTGTAGTAGAGGATCTGGGCAAGGGTGAAGAAGGCGTTCTGCTGACCTGCCGCGGTCGTAGCCCGTACGCCCAGCTCGGAGTCGGGCCCGATCAGGACGATAGGACGCGCCTCGACCTTCACCTTCCCGGTGCGCACGTACTTCCGGATGATCGAAGGCATGTTCTGCGTCTCGAAAACCTGGCACGACGAGCACTGGAGGTCGATGTACTCGGTCATCGTCACGGGCGCCTTGGGCGAGCCGAGCACGTTTCCGTGCTCGGGAATGCCCTTCAGCAGCGACACGGCGGTGCCGGAGTCGGGCAGCGGGGTCGGAGTCGTGGTCGAGCTGGACGAGCCGCCCGTGAGCGCGACGGCGGCGGCCACGGCGATCCCGGCGAGGACGATGACCGCCCCGGCGATCGCGAGCACCTTCGGCGAGGCTTTTCGGCCGCCGGTGCTGCGGACGGGAGGCGGCGGGGTGCGCCGCTGCTGCCGAGCCTTTTTGCCGCTCGTCATGTCGCTTCCACGGTAGCCAGTCGCGGCGGCGGAAGCGCTCCGAGGAGCAGGAACGCAAAGCAGAGCGCGAAGGCCGTCAGCGCGAGCACGGGGATCGTCACGTAGCCGAACTCCTCGATCCATTTCGTCGCGCAGCCGCCGGGCGCGGAGATCAGGCAGGCGGTCGACTGGCCGACGACCTTGTTCTCGACGAGCAGGTGGTAGACGGACACGCAGGCGCCGACGAGCGGCAGCGGCAGCAGGTAGCGCGCGACTCGCCGATCGTTCGCAAGGGCGGCGAGCAGCGACGCGATCGTCAGCGGGTACATGCAGATCCGCTGGTACCAGCAGAGCTCGCACGGAACGAAGTGCGCGATCTCGGAGAAGAACAGGCTGAGCCCTCGACCGTCCGCCGCAGCAGGTCGGCGGGCGCGCGCAGGCCGAACAGCCACGCGAGCCCGATAAGCAGGAGCAGAACTGCGAGCACCTGCTCGGCGACGCCGAGCGCCGCGAGGACGACGATGACGTCGTGCGTCACGCCTGCGCCCGCGGCGCGAGGAAGATCCGACCCGCGCGGCCGCGCTCGAGGTAGAGGCGCCCGCCGAGCTCCCGTTCCCATAGCGCCAGCTGCCCGGCCGAGTAGAGCGCGGCCAGCCCCAGGCCCGCGAGGATCCCCGCGAGCACCGCTGCCAGCTCCGGTCTCACCGCGAGCGCGACCAGTGTCACGGCGGACAGGCCGATCGTGCTCGGGTACATCGCGAGCGCGAGCGCACGCCTGTTGGGCATCACGGCCGCTCCGCCCGGGAGCGGCCGCGTCTCCGCGACGCGAGGCCGTCCGGCGCGGCGAGTGACGCTGGCGGGAAGGGCGATCAGCAGCAGACCGCCGCCCAGCGCGAACAGCAGCCCGGCCTGGCCGGCATCGACTCCGCGCGCGCGGCTGAGCCCTAGGGCCGCAACGGCCAGGACAAGCCGCAGGCCGCCGATCAGGAGGGCTTGCACCCGCGCATTCACGAGCGCGGGTGCGTCACCTCGAGCCTCAGTCCCGGTCGCGTCCGCCTCGGCCTCGGCCACCACCGCGGCCGCCGCGGCCGCGCTCGCCGTCGCGACGCGGTGGGCGCTCCTCGCGTTCGCGCGGAGGCGCGTTCTTGGCGCGCTCGATCAGCTCCTCCGGCTGGACGAGCGAACCGTTCTCGTGCTTCGCGACCAGCTTGAGGCCGATCCGGCCGCGCTCCTTGTCGACCTCCTGGACGACGACGTCGAGCACGTCGCCGCGCCCGATCACGTCCTCGATGTGGCCGACGCGGCCCGGGCCGACGTTCGAGACGTGGAGCAGGCCGTCGGTGCCCTTCTTCAGCTCGACGAACGCGCCGAACTGCGTCGTCTTGACGACCTTGCCGGTGTAGGTGTCCCCCACCTCCGGCTCCTTCGTGATCCCCTCGACCGCGGCGATCGCGGCATCGGCCTTCGTGCCCTCGGTCGCGTAGATCAGGATCGTGCCGTCCTCTTCGATGTCGATCTGGACGTCGTTCTCCGACTCGAGCGCGCGGATCGTCTCGCCGCCCTTGCCGATCACCATCCCGATCTTCTCGGGGTCGATCTTCACTGTCGAGATCCGCGGCGCGTGCGACGCGAGCTGCTGCCGGCTCTCCGGCATGACCTCGGCCATCTTGTCGAGGATGAACTCGCGCGCCCGCTTCGCCTGCTCGAGCGCGTTCCGCATGATCTCCTGCGTGACGCCGGTGATCTTGATGTCCATCTGCAGGGCGGTGATGCCGTCCCGCGAGCCGGCGACCTTGAAGTCCATGTCGCCGAGGTGGTCCTCGGCGCCTTGGATGTCGGTCAGGATCACGTAGTCGTCGCCTTCCTTGACGAGGCCCATCGCGATTCCGCCGACCGGCGCCTTGATCGGCACGCCGGCGTCCTGCAGCGCGAGCGTCGAGCCGCAGACCGAGCCCATCGACGACGAGCCGTTCGACTCGAGCGTCTCCGAGACGAGCCGGATCGTGTACGGGAACTCGTCGAGGCCCGGGATCATCGGCTCGAGCGCACGCTGCGCGAGCGCGCCGTGGCCGATGTCACGCCGCTTCGGGCCGCGCATGAAGCCCGTCTCCCCGACCGAGTAGGGCGGGAAGTTGTAGTGGTGCATGTAGCGGCGCTCTTCCTCGAGCGAGAGGTCGTCGATCCGCTGGCCTTCCTTGGCGGTGCCCAGCGTGAGCAGAGTCAGGATCTGCGTCTGGCCGCGCGTGAAGAGGGCCGAGCCGTGCGTGCGTGGGGTGATGCCGACCTCGCACGTGACCGGCCGGATCTCCTCGGTGCCGCGCCCGTCGGGGCGGCGCTTGTCGACGGCGATCTTGCGCCGGACGAGCTCCTTGTAGATCGCCTCCGCCGCCCGCTTGATCTGCTGGCGGGTGACCGAGTCCTTGAGGGCAGGCGCGCCGTCCTCGGCCGGAGTGGGCCCGACCGGGAAGGGCAGGTCGATCTCCTCCTCGATCCGTTCGAAGAGCAGGCTCCGCTTGGCCGACCTGAGCTCCTTCGAGTCCTGCTCTGCGTCGGTCAGCTCCTTCAGCTCCTCCTCGAACTGCTCGCGCACCGGGGCCAGCACGGCCTCGAGGCGCTGCCGGTCGAGAATCAGGGCGAGGCTCGCGCGCACCTGGATCTCGCGGCGGATGTCGTCTTCCGTCGACGCCATCGAGAGCGGCTGACAAAGCTCGCCGACGAGCTCCTCGACGACCAGGCTCGCCTCACGCAGACCGTCTGAGGCGATCCTCTCGGCGAACCTGCTGCCGTGCTCGCCCTCCAGCTCCTCGGTCAGCTCGGCGTCGAGCCAGCGCTCCTTGCCGGCCTGGCGGCGAAGGTCTTCCTGCGCCTCGCAGATCTTGCGGATCTCGGCGTGCGCGAGCTCGAAGGCCTCGAGGATAGTGTCCTCGGGGACTTCATCCGCGCCGGCCTCGACCATCGTGAGCGCATCCTTCGTGCCGACGACGATCAGGTCGAGCGTGCTCTCGCCGCTCTCGAGCGAGGCGAGCGTCGGGTTGATCACAAACTCGCCGTCGATCCGCCCGATGCGAACAGCCCCAATCGGGCCTAGGAACGGCAGCGGGGAGATCATCAGCGCGGCTGAGGCGCCGTTGATGCAGAGAATGTCGTGCGGGGTGACGAGATCGGCCGACAGCGTCGTGCAGACGACGTGCACCTCGTTCCGGAAGCCCTTCGGCCACAGGGGCCGGATCGGGCGGTCGATCATGCGCGCGGTCAGGATCGCGCGCTCGGTCGGACGCCCCTCGCGCTTGAAGAAGCCGCCGGGAATCTTGCCCGCGGCATACATCCGCTCTTCGACGTCGACGGTGAGCGGGAAGAAGTCGGCGCCTTCGCGCGCCTCCATCTTGCCCTGCGCGGTGGCGAGCACCATCGTCTCGCCCGCGCGCACGAGCACGGCGCCGTCCGCCTGCTTGGCGAGCTTGCCGGTCTCGAAGGTCAGCTCCTGCTCCCCGACGGTCACTGAGACCGTCGCGGTCCGGGGCTCGGTCGTTACTGCCATGTTCATGTCCTCCACTTCTTGAGGAGAGTGGAGGTTTGAGTCAGCTCCGGCCTCGGGTCGTGCCTCGCCGGGGCTCGCTCAAACTTCCACCCTCCGCGGTTGGTTGCGTCTTCTTGGTGGTTTGGGGTCGGTCCTACCTCCTGAGGCCGAGCTCCTGGATCAGTGCGCGATACCCCTCGAGGTCGCGCTTCTGCAGGTACTGCAGGAGCCGCCGCCGGCGGCCGACGAGCTTGAGCAGCCCACGCCGTGAGTAGTGATCCTTCGGGTGGCTGCGGAGGTGCTCGGTGAGCTCGTTCACCCGGGCGGTCAACAACGCGATCTGCACCTGGGCGGAGCCCGTGTCGGCCTGGTTGCGGCCGTGCTTGTCGAAAATCTCCTGCTTCGCTTCCTTGGTGAGGGTCAACCTCGCCTCCTTGTAACGTGACTCCGCAGTCCAAGCGCGCCGCGGGGAAGCACCCGCGTACGGCCGAGACTGCGGTCTGCTCTAGGGTAGCAATTCGCCCGATCCGGTTTCGGCAGCCAGGTTGGAGCGTTGGTCGGGCCCAAATCGCCCCGGAGGCCACCAACCTCCTCCCCACTGCGAGCGTATCGGGCAAATGCGTACGTGTGGGTGACGGACCTGCGCCGAAAGCGTCACGATTTCTGCACAGGTGGACGCGGCGATTGCAGCCGGACATCCCGCCACGGTCGAGGCGGGGGTCGAGGTGCTCGCGGAGGGCGGGAGCGCTGCCGATGCCGCCGTCGCGGCCAGCCTTGCCTCCTGCGTCGCCGAGACGGTCATGACAGGCCTGCTCGGCGGAGGCCACGCGATCTACTTCGACGCCGGCTCCCGCCGCGCGCGGAATCTCGACTGCTTCGTCGCGGTGCCCGGGCTCGGTGGAAAGGCGACCGCCGCCGAGCTGGTCGAGCTCGAGGTGCCGTTCGGAATCGAGCTCGTGCACTACACGGTCGGGATCGCGTCCTGCGGCGTGCCTGGGTTGCCCGCCGGGCTGGGTGCCCTCCACGCCGAGCACGGCCGGCTTCCATGGTCGCGCGTCTGTGAGCCGGCGCTCCGCCTCGCCCAGGCCGGCGTCGACTTCCCGCCAGCGCACGCAGCCTGCCTGCAGATGCTGGCGCCTGTCATGACGATGAACGAGGGCGCAGGCATCTACGCACCAGGCGGACAGCTTCTGCCCTCCGGTGGAAAGCTCCGGCAGCCGGGACTCGTACGCGCGCTCGAGCTGCTGGCGGACGAGGGCCCGGCGTCGGTCTACACCGGAGCGATCGGGCGGTCACTGCTCGAGCTCGTCGACGAGCGTGGCGGGGTCGTGACGCGCGAGGACCTGCTCGCGTACGAGGCGCGCTGGCCCGAGCCGGTCGAGGTGCCCTACGCGGGCATTCGTTTTTTCACGCGCGGCGGTCTCTCGCGCGTTCCCGAGACGATCATCCGCCTCCCAGAGCTGCGCGGTCTCTCCGAGCCGGAACGAGCCGTCGGACTCGCACGCGTGCTCGACGATCGGCCTCCGCAGGGTCACACGACGAACATCTCGGTCGTTGACCGCGAGGGCAGCGCCTGCGTCCTGACCTCGAGCCTCGGGTTGGGCTCAGGCGACTTCCTGCCCGGCCTCGACCTCCATCTGAACAGCATGCTGGGCGAGACCGACCTGGTTACAGAGCCTCTTCGGCCTGGCGACCGCATGGACAGCATGATGGCGCCGAGCCTGGCGCTCGACGACGAAGGTGTCGTGCTGGCCGCGGGAGCCGCCGGCGGAACGAGGCTACGGAGCGCTCTACTACAGGTGGTGAGTGGAATCCTCGACGAAGGGCTCGAGCCCGGGGCCGCTGTCTCCCGGCCGCGTCTGCACCCGGCGCGTGGGGTCGTTCACCTCGAGCCGGGATTCCGGCCCGAGGTCGAGCTCGCGCTCGAGCGGGCCGGGTGGGACGTGCGCACCTGGCCGGCGCAGCACCACTACTTCGGCGGCGTCAGCGTCGTCGGGCGGAGCGGCTCTGCGGGCGACCCTCGGCGTGGCGGGGGCGCGGCAGCGGTGCGATTCCGCGGGGAGCGTCGGCGGAACTGAGGGGCTCCCACCCAAGGTACGTGCAGTTTGGACAGCCAGGATTCGCAACCGCGGTGCTGCGCTCTCGGCGCCGCCAGTAGATCGATCCACAACCGAGACACCGAACTGTCTCGATGACCCGAAAACCGTGTTCATCCTCCTGCATTCTTCCGGCCATGTGCCTAGAAGAGGCCACTAGTTGCAAAAACTTGCGCGCCGCCGCCGAGGCTCAGACAGGCGGGCGCGCGCCGCGGGCTTCGTCGACGTCACGAGCGATCTGCTCGACCAGCGCCGCCTCGCTCTCGAAGGCGCGCTCCTCACGCAGCCGCCGCCAGAGCTGCAGCACCAGACGCCGGCCGTAGAGATTGCCGCTGAAGTCGATCAGGTGCGCTTCCACGCGCCGCTCCTGCCCGCCGTAGTGCGGATTCGTCCCAATCGAGATTGCCGCCCGATGGCCGTTCGCGGCGCCTGCGTAGATCCCGTGTGCCGGCACGAGCAGGTCCGCCTGAACGCGCAGATTCGCCGTGGGAAAGCCGAGCGTGCCGCCGCGCGCATCGCCTGACACGACGATCCCCTCGACCTCCGGCGGGCGCCCGAGCAGCCTCGCCGCCCCCTCGGTCTCTCCCGCCCGGAAGAGGTCGCGGATGCTGCTCGACGAGATGCCTTCGACCAACGGCACAACCCGTGTCTCGAAACCGAGCTCCGCGAGCAGGGCGAGATCACCGCTCCGACCGCGTCCGAAGCGGAAATCGGCACCCGCGACGACCACATCCGTGCTGAGCGGTCGCAGCACCGCGTCCACGAACTCGGCTGGGCCGAGCTGGGCGAGCTCGAGATCGAACTCGACGACGAGCGTTTCTTCGATCCCGGCTTCGGCGATCAGCTCGAGCCGCCGCTCGAGCGTTGTCAGGAGCTCGACCTCGTACCCGAGCGCGATGCGCGGATGCGGGTCGAACGTGACGACCGTGGACGTGCGCCCGGTGGCCTGGGCGGCGTCCAGCACCCGGCGGTGACCGAGGTGGACCCCGTCGAACGTCCCGATCGCGACGCCACGCGGGCGTGCGCCGAGCTCGGCAGGATCGCGCGCGACCTTCACAGCGCCGCGTCCGTTTCGGCCCGCACGCCGATCCGGGCCAGCGCGTCAGCCGGGGCGATGATCCGCTCCGGGTCGGCCTCCTCGACCCGGAATGGCCCGACTTCCGTCCGCCGAAGCGTGGCACAGTGCCCGCCGAGCGCGTCCGCGATCGCACGCACGTACGTCCCCGAGCTGACGCGCAGGTCGAGACGAGCGACTCCGTCGCTATAGGAGATGACGTCGAGCGCGTCCACCCGCGAGCGCCGCATGGGCATCTCGACCGCAACGCCCCGGCGGTGCAGCCGGTAGGCGCGCTCACCGCCGATCTTCACGGCCGACGCGGCCGGGACCGGCAGCTCGATCTCACCGCGGAGGCCCTCGAGCCGCTTCTCCAGCCGGCCGGCGGACGCTGCCTCGTGCGACTCGACCACATCGCCTTCCCGATCGCCCGTGCTCGTCCGGACACGGAGATCTACGTCGGTCACGTAGCGCTTGTCCAGTCCAACGAAGCATGAAGCCAGCTTGGTTGCCGCACCGGACAACACGAGCAACAACCCCGAGGCGAACGGGTCCAACGTGCCGGCGTGTCCGGTCCGCGCGCCGGTCCGCCGCCGCACCTCGGCGACGACCGCGAAGGACGACGGCCCCTCCGGCTTGTCGATCAAGAAGATCCCGCTCGGGCTAAGCGCCCGCCGTGGCACGGACGAACTCGTCGTGGATGAACCGCGTGACCTCTTTGATCGACGCGTCGCTCGAGAAGCCGGCCGCCTGACGATGTCCTCCACCGCCGGACAAGCGGGCGATCGCCGAGACGTCGAGCTCGTCGTCGGACGAGCGCAGGCTCACGCGCCGAGCGGGCCCCTCCCGCCGCGGCGGCTCCCGGATCAAAGCGGCCATCGACGCCCCCTCGACGGCGCGCAGGTAGTCGATGATCCCCTCGGAGTACGCCTCGGGAGCGTTCAACTCCGTGAAGTCGCTCCGCAGCAGGTACGAGACGACCAATCGCCCGCCCTCGTAGACCTCCGCCCGGTCGAGCGCGCGCGCCAGCAGCTTCAGCTTCGCGAACTCGACCGACTCGTAGATCCCCTGGAAGACGCGGTGGACGTCGGCGCCGGCCTCGACCAGCTCCGCGGCGAGCCGCAACGCATCGGTCACGAGCGCGATGTAGAGAGCCTCGGCGATCTCCGGCGTTAGCTCCACGCCGAGCTCCCGGAGGACGTCTCGCAGGACCTCCCCGGTCGACGACGCGTCCGCGACGATCAGGTTGAGGTCGCCGAAGCGCGAGTTGTCGTGATGGTGGTCGACGTCGATCTTCAGCGACGCCTGCTCGAGCAGGGACGGAGCCGGCCCGAGCCGGCTCTCGTTGGCGCAGTCGAGCGCGACCAGGACGCGGTCGCCCACCTCGGGTGGCGCGCCACGGCGGAGCCCGTCCAGCGGCATGAACGAGTACTCGGTCGGCAGCGGCGCGTCGCCGTAGAGGTACATCTCGCTGTCCTTGCCGAGCGCGTCCAGCGCCAGCTTGGCCGCGAGCAACGAGCCGAGCGCGTCGCCGTCCGGGTTCTCGTGCGTGACCAGCAGGAAACGGTCGTGGGAGCGAAGCGCTCCGGCAACCGCCCTCAGGTCGTCACTCGTCGTTTGGCGCGAGCTCATCGATGAGTTGGGTCATGCGGACCCCGCGCTCGACCGTCGGATCGTACTCGAAGGTCAGCTGGGGAGTCCGCTTCATTCTGAGCTGCCGCGCGACGCGCGCCTGTAGGACGCCGTGCGCGGCCGTCAGCCCGGCCAGCGTCTTCTCGCGCTTGCGCTCCGTCCCGAGGACGCTGACGAACACCGTTGCGTGTCGCAGGTCGAGCGAGGTCTCGACGCCGGTAACCGTGACGAACCCGACTCGCGGGTCCTTCAGCTCGCCGACCGCCTCGGAGATCACCTCGCGGACTGCTTCGTTGACGCGTCGCATCCGATCGCTCATGCCGGGTATTCAAGCGGTCAGTCGTCGAGGGTGACGACGTCGCGCTCGACGCGCACGAGCTCGAAGGCCTGGCCGGCCAGGAAGCGCTCCGCCCCGTCGAGCAGCTCCTCGAGCTCGCGATGGCCACGCGCGACGCACGAGAGCGTCAACCGCGAGCGCTGCCAGAGCTCGTGGTGGTCGACCTCCGCAACCGACGCGCCGAAGCGCCGCTGTAGCTGCGCCTTCACGCTCAGAAGCTCCTTGCGCTTGCCCTTGAGCGAGCCGTTCTCGGGGAAGTGCAGCTCCGCGGAGAGGATCCCGACGTAGCCCGAGCCGGAGCTCAAGCTCCTAGCCGGCCGAGGTCGGCGCCGGCGTCTCGAGGTCGGTTCGCTCGATCTCGCGCGTCTCGTAGACCTCGAGCACGTCGCCTTCCTTCACGTCGTTGAAGCCCTCGAGCAGGATGCCGCACTCGAAGCCCTCCTCGACCTCGCGCACGTCGTCCTTGAAGCGCTTCAGCTGGGAGATCCGCGTCTCGTAGATGACCGTGCCGTCGCGCACGACACGCACGTTCGCGTTGCGCCGGACTGTCCCGCTCGTCACGTACGAGCCGGCGATCGTGCCGAGCCGCGAGACCCGGAACAGCTGCCGCACCTCGACCTCGCCGAGCGTGGCTTCCATCGTGACCGGCTTCAGCATCCCGACGAGCGCCTGCTCGATGTCGTCGGTGAGCTGGTAGATGACGCGGTACGTGCGAATCTCGACGCCCTCGCGGTCGGCGAGCGCGCGCGCCTCGGCGTTGGGGCGAACGTTGAAGCCGACCACCATCGCGTTCGAGGCCGACGCGAGCATGATGTCGTTCTCGGTGATCCCGCCGACGCCCTGGTGGATCACGTTCACGCGCACCTCGGGGTGCTGGATCTTCGACAGCTCCGAGATCGCGGCTTCGACTGAACCGACCACGTCGCCCTTGAGGACGAGGTTGAGGTCCTGGACGGCGCCCGCCTGCAGCTGCTCGAACAGCGCCTCGAGCGAGACGCCGACGCGGCGCTGTGCGAGCTGCTCGCGGCGGAGCCGCTCTCCACGGGCATGCGCGTAACCGCGGGCATCGCGCTCGTTCTCGACCACGCGGGCGACCTCGCCGGCAGGTGGTGGATGGTCGAAGCCGAGGATCTCGACCGGGTCGCCCGGCCGCGCCTCCTGCAGCTTCTCGCCCCGGAAGTCGTAGAGCGCGCGCACGCGGCCCCAGGCATCCCCGGCGACGATCGCGTCGCCGACCTTGAGTGTGCCGCGGTGGACGAGCATCGTCGCGACCGGGCCGCGTCCGACGTCGAGGCGCGACTCGATGATCGGGCCGGAAGCGTCCGCCTTCGGGTTCGCGGTCAGCTCGAGCTCGGCGTCGGCGACCAGGAGCACCTTCTCCAGCAGGTCGTCGAGCCCGCGACCCTCCTTGGCGGAGACCTCCGCGAACTGCGTTGTGCCGCCCCACTCCTCGGGCTGCAGCTCCTCGGCCGCGAGCTCGTTGCGGGCGCGGTCCGGGTTGGCGTCCGGCAGGTCGATCTTGTTCACGGCGACGACGATCGGCACATCGGCCGCGCGCGCGTGCGAGATCGACTCGCGCGTCTGCGGCATGACGCCGTCGTCGGCCGCGACGACCAGCACGGCGATGTCGGTCACCTTCGCGCCGCGGGCGCGCATGGCGGTGAACGCCTCGTGGCCCGGCGTGTCGAGGAAGGTCAGCTTCCGTCCGTCGTGCCGCACCTGGTACGCGCCGATGTGCTGCGTGATCCCGCCGGCCTCGGTCTCGACCACCGCGGTCTTGCGGATCGCGTCGAGCAACGTCGTCTTGCCGTGGTCGACGTGGCCCATGATCGTGACGACCGGCGGGCGGGCCTCGAGGTCGGCCTCGTCGTCCTCGTAGACCTCGGGCTCGAGCTCCTCGTCGGCGGCATGCTTGATCGTGATCTCACGCCCGATCTCGGTCGCGATCAGCTCGACTTCCTCGTCGGCGAGCGACTGGGTTGCGGTCTTCGGCGCCCCGAGGACCATCAGCATCTTGATGATCTCGGCCATGGGCTTGCCGAGTGCCTGCGAGAGGTCCTTGACGGTGATGCCCGACTCGACCGTGACGGGGCCGGTCGGCTGAACGACCTCACGCGGCTGCTTCGGCCGCTGCTCGGCAGCGCGCTCGCGGGCCTGGCGGCTGTCCTGGCGCGGGCGAGCGGCGCCGGTGTCGATCACGACGCGGCGCTTGCGGCGGCCCGCCGGAGCTCCCTGACGGGGCCGGATCGGGCGGTTTGGCCTCTTCGGACGGTCAGCCATCGGCGTCAGTGTACGAGGCTCCGACGTGATGCGCTTCGCAGCCCGAGGGCACAAGTCTCATTGTGCTGGGGCCGCGTAAAGCCGTGCCAGCCCTGGATCGACCCGGACGGTCGTTTTCAGGGTGCGGTTGAAAGCGCGCCGGTCGGCTGCCCGCTCGAAGCACGAGAGCCGCCGGCAGGTGTAGACCCCGCGGCCGGGGCCGCGCTGCGAGTGCTCGAGTGCCCCGTCCCGGGCGATGAACCGCAGCAGCTCGGCCTGCGGCGCCTTCCGCCCGCAGCCCGCGCACGTCCGGATGGGAGCGCTCACGCCGCAGGCTCGGTCTCCTCTGGCTCCGTCTCGCCAAGCGGCTCGACGGGGATTCCGGCGGGATGCTCCTCCGGCGCAGCGGTCTGTGGATGCGCGATGTCGAGGTCGACCTCGCCCTCCACCTCGGCAATCGCCTCGGCGCTGGGACCGTGCACGGCGGCGACGTCGGCCGGCGCCTCGCTTTCGAGCTCTTCTTCCGGGGTCACCGGCTCGACGCTGTCGGGCCCGACGCTCTCGGCCTCGGGCGCGGCTTCATCGGCCGCGGCCTCCAGCTCGGGCTCGCTCTCCTCGACGACGGGCTCCTCGTCCGGCGCGACGTCCGGGCGAAGCGCGAGCTCCTGGTGGGCGGGGACACCGCAGTAGCGCGAGCCGGGCAGCGCCGCGTTCGGGCAGCGCTTGCCGGTCGAAAGGATCGCTCCGCAGCGGCCGGTGAACTCCTCCGTCTCCCCGTCGCCTGCGAAGGCCGCCTCGGCCTCCTCGGTCGCGAACTCGGTGTCGGACTTGATGTCGACCTTCCAGCCGGTCAGGCGCGCGGCGAGGCGGGCGTTCATGCCCTCCTTGCCGATCGCGAGCGCGAGCTGGTCGTCCGGCACGACGACGGTGGCCTCGCGGCCCTCGTCGTCGAGGTAGACCTCGCGGACGCGGGCCGGCGAGAGCGCCTTGGCGACGAAGCGGGCCGGCTCGGAGTTCCACGGGATGATGTCGATCTTCTCCCCGCGGAGCTCGGAGACGACCATGCGAACGCGCGAGCCTCGCGGGCCGACGCAGGCG
Organism: Actinomycetota bacterium; assembly: GCA_005884155.1. Lineage (GTDB taxonomy): Bacteria > Actinomycetota > Thermoleophilia > Gaiellales > Gaiellaceae > AC-32. The sequence goes on from VAXD01000042.1 coordinate 68,281, forward strand.
CCGACGGGATCCACGCCCTGGGCGTGCGACTCGACTGCGATCTTCGAGCGGTAGCCCGGCTCGCGGGCGACGCCGCGGATCTCGACGAGCCCGTCGGCGATCTCAGGGACCTCGAGCTCGAACAGCGTCCGGATCAGCTCGGGGTCGCGGCGCGAGAGGATTACCTGCGGGCCCTTCGTGCCGGAGCGGACCTCGGTGATGACGGCCTTGATTCGCGAGCCCTGCTCGTAGCGCTCGCCGTCCACCTGCTCGGAGCGAGGCAGGAGGGCCTCGACCTTGCCGAGGTCGACGAGGACGTTGTTGCGGTCGCCCGCCTGCTGGACGATGCCCGTGACGACCTCGGTCACGCGGTCGACGTACTCGTCGTACATGATCTGGCGCTCGGCCTCGCGGATCCGCTGCGTGATCACCTGCTTCGCGGTCTGCGCGGCGATGCGGCCGAAGTTCTCCGGGGTGACGTCCGCCCGCTTGACCTGGTTCTCGGGGACGTCGGACCAGTCGATCTCGAGATCCTCGTCGGTCACGAGCACGTGCGAGCGCTCGCCGTTTTCGGCCTCGGCCTGCTCGAGCTCGGTCAGGACGCGCTCGCGAGCCTCCTCGAGCAGCCGCTCCTCGATGTCGGGCGGGAGCTCGATCGAAAAGACGCGGAAGTCGCCCTCCTGGGGGTCGAGCTCGACGACGGCGTGGCGCGACGCGCCCGGCGTCTTCTTGTAGGCGGCAAGCAGCGCATCCTGCAGCGCGGCGATCAGCGTCTCGCCCTCGATTCCACGGTCGCGCTCGAGCTCGTGGACGAGCTCGATGATCTCTCGGCTCATTGCTCCCTCTCGTAGATCAGGTTCCCCCGCACGATCTGCTCGTACGGCACGTCTACCTCGCCGCTGTCGGCGGCGACGGTCACGGCATCTTCGTCCGCGCGACGCACCTCGCCGCGCAGCTTCGAGCGCTCGGCGGTCTTCAGCTTGACGCGCTTGCCGACGACCTGCTGGAAGTGTTCGGGCTTGCGCAGCGGTCGCTCGAGGCCGGGCGAGGAGACATCCACGGCATAGGTGCGCAGGTAGTCCCAGAGGACCCGCGTGACCTGCTCGCAGAGCGCGTGGTCGACGCCTTCGGGGCGGTCGACGAAGACCGTGAAGCGCTCCGGGCCGGTCAGCTCGACGGCGAGCACCTCGACGCCCGGCAGGGCCTCGGCGACCTTCTCGCTGATCTCGCGCTCCAGCGTTCTCTCCTTCTCGTAGACGTTTGCCAGAATCGTTCTCCTTCCGAGGAAAAGCTCTCCTCACAAAAAATGGGCGCTACGCGCCCATTTCGCCAAGCGGTGAAATGTGGTGTGACAAGGATAGCAAGGCAGGTGGGGCTGTTGGCCCCGCCGCGGCGGGGCCGTGCCCCTACTAGACGGTCGCGCTAGACGGTTGCGGTCTGCGTGGGCTGGTCGCCCTGCAGGTGCTTGATCACGTCCGCGACGTCTGCGATCTCCTGCTCGAGGTCGCGCTGGTACTCCTCCAGCTTCGAAAGCCATTCTTCGCGGCTGGGGAAGCGGCGGTGGCCGAAGCCGAAGCCGCGGCGCCCTCGGAAATGTCCGTGTCCGTGTCGGTGCATGTGCTCACCTCCCTTCCTCGTAGCGGTCGAGAAAATTTCCGATCGTGTCCTGAGCCCGCCGCAGCGCCTCGGCCCAGCGGTCGAGCAGCCGGCGGCCTTGGGCGGTGAGCTCGTAGGTGCGCTTTGCCGGCCCAGGGAGCTCCGCGTTCCACTCGGAGCTGACGAGCCCCTCGTCCTCGAGCGACCGGAGGAGCCGGTAGAGATTGCCGATGTCGACGCGCCCCTCCAGCCCGAGCTCCGGGAGCCGCTCGAGCAGCTCGTAGCCGTGCAGCGGCCGTTCGCGCAGGAGCAATAGGAGCGACGGCTCGACGAAGCGCTCGACCCGGGCGTGCACATGCCAGTGGCCGGGCCGGACGAGCCGTCTGCTGCGGGAGCGCGGATGGCGGCGGTGGGTCATTCGCACCAGTATAGGTAAAAAACATATGTCAGTCGCAGGCGACTACGCTTAGACGCCGTGACGCACCCCGATCTCCCCGCAGAGCAGGCCTATCTCGACCAGGCGTACGCCTGCCTGGACGAGATGCGCGAGACCCTGATCCGAACCGCGGGCGCGGCCGCCACCGAGGAAGCGGCGCAGGCGATCGAGAACTGGGCAACGGGCAGGCTTCGCACCTTCGAGGACGCCGAGCGCGGGCTCTGCTTCGGGCGGATCGACTCCGAGGAGTCCGCCGACCGGATCTACGTCGGCCGCCGCTGGGTGCACGACGACGCGCGCCGCTCGTTGGTGGTCAATTGGCAGGCACCGGCCGCGCGGCCCTTCTACACCGCTACGCCGGCCGCGCCGCGCGGCGTCACGCTCCGTCGCCGCTTCCGCACGCGCGGGCGCACGCTGACGGGGATCAGCGACGAGTCGCTCGACGGCTCGCTGGCCGACGCGGCAACTTCGGTCGACGACTTTCTCCTGGAGGAGCTCGAGCGCACCCGCGACGCGCGCATGCGGGACATCGTCGCGACGATCCAGGCCGACCAGTACCACCTGATCGCCCGCGCGCCGGAGCCCCCGCTCGTCATCCAGGGCGGCCCGGGCACCGGCAAGACAGCCGTCGGCCTGCACCGCGCGTCGTTCCTGCTCTTCGAGCATCGGGCCGAGCTGCGGCGCGTGCTCGTCGTCGGCCCGAACCCGGCCTTCATGGAGTACGTCTCGCACGTGCTGCCGACGCTCGGGGAAGACAGCGTCGACCAGCGCGCCGTCGCCGAGCTCGTGGAAGACGTCGAGGTGACGCGCGTGGATCCGCTCGACGTGCAGCGGCTGAAGGCGGACACGCGCCTCGTCCCAGAGCTGCACCGGCTCGTCGAAGCGGCCTCGGAAGGAGAGCCACAGGAGTTGGTGGTGCGGATGGAGGGACGCTTCGTCGGCGTCGAGGCGGACGAGGTGGCGGAGCTGGTCGGAGAGGCGCGCGCGGAGCTCGGGCTCTCGGCGGCGGCGCGCGAGCGCTTCCGGATGAACGTCCTCCGCCGCTTCTACGAGGACTACGGCGTGCGGCTGGGCGGCCAGGCCTACCGGAACTTCGAAGAGGTCGAACGAGCCTTGAGTCGCGACGGGCGGTTGACGCGGTTTCTGAACCGCGCGTGGCCGGTCCCGAAGCCCGAGGTGATCGTCAGGCGCTTGCCGGACCTGCCTCGCTCCCGCGGCTGGAGCGAAGCTGACCTGCCGTTGCTCGACGAGGCCCGCGCGCTGATCGTCGGAACGCCGCAGCAGTACGGGCACGTGATCGTGGACGAGGCGCAGGACTTGACACCGATGCAGCTGCGGATGGTGGCCCGGCGGGCGTCGGGCGCCTTCACGATCCTCGGCGACATCGCGCAGGCGACCGGGCCGATCTCCTACGACCGCTGGGACGAGCTCCTTCCCCACCTGCCGGACGGCGAGGACGCGGAGGTGGCGGAGCTCAAGCACGCCTACCGCGTGCCGCGCGAGATCATGGCCGTTGCTCTGCCCTTGCTCGAGCTGATCGCGCCGGGCGTCGAGCCGCCGCTCGCCTATCGCGTCGGCGCCGAGCCCCCGCGCGTCGTCTCGGGCGACCCGCCGCTCGAGGCCGCCTACGAGGAGGCAGCCCGCCTCGCGGACGAGGAAGGCCTGCTCGCCGTAATCGCGCCGCCTTCGCTGCGCGGGGACGACGCGGGCTCGCTCTTCGACGAGACCCGGATCGCCGTCCTGACGCCACGCGAGGCGAAGGGCATGGAGTTCGACAACGTGATCGTCGTCGAGCCTGCGCAGATCGTCGAAGAGGCGGCGGAAGGCCAGGGCCTGCGCGAGCTCTACGTCGCGCTCACGCGGCCGACCACGCGGCTGATCCTCGTCCACTCTCGCCCGCTACCCAAGGAGCTGAAATGGAAGACCTGAGCGTCCGCAGCGGCGACGTCGAGCTGGCCGCGAGCTACTCGCCGGCGGGCGAGACGGTGATCGTCGCGCTTCAGGGCGCAGGCGAAGGCACGCGTGACTTCCGCTCGTACACGCACCTGCACGACCTGTTGCCCCCGGCCGGCATCGGCGTCGTCACGTTCGACCGTCGCGGGGAGGGCGAGTCCACCGGCGACTCCTCCCGCGGGCGGTTCGAGGTTCAGGTCGACGACGCGCTCGCGGTGCTGCGAGCCGTCGATGCGGCCGACATCGGCCTCTGGGGGATCAGCCAGGGTGGCTGGATCGGCCCGCTTGCCGCGGCTGCGTCCGACGAGGTCAAGTTCCTCGTCCTCGTCGCCTCGACCGGGGTGACGCCCTCCGAGCAGATGATGTACGCGGTCGAGCGCCAGCTCCGGCTGGCGGGCTACGGCGACGACGTTGTCGAGCGCGCGCTCGACCTGCACCGCCGCTTCGAGGACTGGATCCATACTCACGCGCCCGAGCCGGACGAGCAGCTTGCCGCCGACCTCTGGGCCGGCCTCGACGAGCCGACGCTGCTCGACGAGGAGAGCCGGCGCCTCTGGATCGAGGAGATGGACTACGACCCGCGGCCCGCGATCGCGCAGGTGCGGGTGCCGACCCTGCTCTTCTACGGCGACGCCGACTCGTGGACGCCGGTGGAGCCGAGCGTCGAGGCCTGGCGCGCCGCGGCTGGTGCCGACGTCGAGATCGTCGTCATTCCAGGCGCCGAGCACGACCTGACGATGCCTGACGGCTCGTTCGCGCCGGAGTACGAGGCCAAGCTCGTCGACTGGCGCGTTCGCTCCCGGTAGGCGGCGTACTCCGGATAGCGCTCGACGAGCCAGGCCTCCTCGCGCCGCGACTTCAACTCGAACAGCGCCCAGAGCAGCCCCGTGGGGATGAGCCCGAGCGGCGCCTCGGCCAGCGACCAGCCGAGCGCGAGCAGGAGCACGCCGCCGTAGACCGGGTGGCGCGCGAGCCGGTAGATCCCGTGCTGGCGCAGCCGGCTCCTCGGATGGGGCCGCGGGAGCGGCGTGAACCCGCGGCCGAGCGTGAGCGCACCGAGCAGGAGCAGGACCGCTCCGCCCACCGCAGCGATGATCCCGAGCACGGCCAGGTACGACTCGGCGGGGCTCGGCCAGTAGACGCCGACGTAGCCGCAGCCGACGATCGCGACGAAGAGGATCGTCTGTAGGGCGACCCACCCCTCGCCGCGCGGGCCGAGCGCCGGTAGGCCGCGCCCGTTCACAGCAGAATCGTCACCGGTCCGTCGTTGACGAGCTCGACCGCCATGCGCGCGGCGAACTCGCCTGTCGCGACCGGCACGCCGAGCTCCCGCAAGGAGGCGCAGAACGCCTCGTAGAGCGGCTCGGCCTCCTCTGGCGGCGCTGCATCCGTGAAGCTCGGCCGGTTGCCCTTCGAGGCATCACCGAGGAGCGTGAACTGGCTGATCACGGGTGTCTCTCCGCCGGTGTCGAGCAGCGAGCGGTCGAAGCGGCCCTCCTCGTTCTCGAACACGCGTAGCCGCGCGATCTTGCCGGCGAGCCGCTCGGCCGCGGCGGCGTCGTCGCTGCGCGCCACCCCGAGCAGCACGCAGAGCCCGCTGCCGACCTCGCCGGCAACCCTCTCCCCTACGCGCACCTGCGCGCTGGAGACCCGCTGCACCACAGCCTTCATGTTCAGCGCCAAAACGACGATATAGCGCTTGTGGAAGCGGCCCACGTCCCCTGGCACCATCTCGGCTCGCTCTTGATCAACCGCGGCCTGCTCAACATCGAGCAGGTCAAGCTCGCGTTCGAGGAGCAGCAGCTGACCGGACGCCGCCTGGGCGAGATCGCTGTCGGGCACGGCTGGGTCACGAGCGCCGACCTCGCGCACGCGTTGGCCGACCAGTTCGGGCTTGAGTACGTCGACCTTACGGCGGTCGAGCCCGACCATGACGCCGCGGCGCTGCTCGAGAAAGAGCTCGCGTTCCGCTACCAGGCCTTGCCCGTTCGCTTCCTCGGCGACGGCTTGCTCCTCGTCACCGTGGCCGACCCGACCGAGGCCGAGCACGCAGAGCGGCTCCGCTTGGCGCTTGGACACGACGTTCGCCTCGCGGTCTCCGAGCCGGGCGAGCTCGAAGGCGCGATTCGCAGGCTGCACACCCAGTCGGTGCTCAAGGTCGCCGACACCGCAGCTCCGGTCGCGGTGGATGAGAGCACGCCGGCCGTCGCGCTCGTCAACGAGACGCTCGAGCAGGCGATCTCGGAAGGAGCTTCGGACGTCCACTTCGAGCCGCAGGAGCAAGAGCTCGTGGTCCGCGCGCGGTTCGACGGCGTCACCCGCGTCGTCACGCGGATCCCGAAAGAGATGCAGCCGGCGGTCGTCTCGCGCCTGAAGCAGATGGCCAAGCTCGAGCTCGCCGAGCGGCGCGCGCCGCAGGACGGCCGCGCCTCGCTCCGCCTCGCCGGCCAGACGCTCGATCTCCGGATCGCCGCCCTTCCGACGATGCACGGCGAGCAGGTCGTGTTGCGCGTTCTGCACCGCGCCGTCAAGTCGCCCGATCTCGCGGCGCTCGGGATGACGCCGACGGTGCGCGAGCTGTTCGAGCACGCTGTTCGCCAGCCGCACGGCGCGCTCGTCGTCTGCGGCCCGACCGGCAGCGGCCGGACGACCACGCTCTACTCCGCGCTGCACCTGCTGAACGATCCCGGCAGAGTCCTGACGACGATCGAGGACCCGGTCGAGTACGAGCTTCCCGGCGTGAACCAGGTCGAAGTCGCGGCCAAGGCCGGCCTGACGTTTGCCGACGGCCTGCGGACGATCCTGCGCAGCGATCCCGACACCGTCCTCGTCGGCGAGATCCGCGACGAGGAGACCGCTCGCACCGCCATGCATGCCGGCATGACCGGCCACCTCGTCCTCGCCGCGCTTCACGCTCACGACGCGGCCGGCGGGATTGCACGGCTCGCCGATCTCGGCGTGGAGGCGGGTCTGCTCGCGACCTCCGTCAACTGCGTGATCGCGCAGCGTCTGGCGCGCAGGCTCTGCGCCGACTGCCGCGAGCCGTACTGGCCGACCGACGAGCAGCTCGGGCGCCTCGGCCTGCTCGGGCACAAGGGCCGTGTCTTCTTCCAGCGCCCGAAGGGCTGCGAGCGCTGCGGCGGCACCGGCTATCGCGGCCGGGTCGCGATCTACGAGGCGCTGCTGGTGACGCCGGAGCTCCGGCGGCTGCTGGGTGCACCTGCCGACGAGCTGCGCACCGCCGCCGTGCGGGCCGGGATGACGACGCTCCGCCAGGAAGGCGTCCGGCTCTGCCTCGAGGGCGTCTCCTCGCTCGAGGAGATCGAGCGGATCACCGGCGAGCGCTTCAGCTGACGTCCCGGATCCGCGCCTGGTAGTCGCGACTGCCGGGCCTCAGCGAGCTCGCCAGCTTGTAGTGGCCGTTGGCCTCCGCCGGCTTCCCCAGCTTGTCCAGGCAGCGGCCGAGCGCGTAGTGCGCGTAGTCGTCGACCGGCGCGAGCTCGAGCATCTTCCGGAACTCCGACTCGGCCTCGGCGTACCGGTGGATCCGGAAGTACGCGATCCCGAGCGCCTCGCGGATCGAAGCTTTCTCGGGCTCGCGCGCCTTCGCCTTCTCGAGCGCGACGGTGGCCTGGGCGGCCCTCCCCTTCGAGAGGTGCTCGCGGCCTTGCTGGAAGAGGTCGAAGACTTCACTCATGACAGGTAGGGAAAGTTCTCCCTCACCAAGTCAAGCGGATCCGTCAAGTCTCGCGTCTTCCCGATCCGGAGCTCGACAACCTGGAGGCCGGCGACGGCGTCGAGTAGCTCGTACGGCGGGCCCGGCAGGCCGGTGAGGCGGACCGCCTCGGTCAGGCCCCACAGCGGAGCCGTCGATCCGTCCGGCTCGATCGCGAGCGCAGCCTGCGCGCCCGAGGACGCGAACGCTGCCGCGAAGCGGCCGAGGTCGCCCTCGCGGTAGCGCTTGTCAGCGCCGCTCACCACCGCCGGCAGGCGAGCGCCGGCGTCGATCGCCCGCCGGACGGCATCGGCGGAGCCGTCGGGGCTGGGCTGGCGGACGAAGCGCAGCTCGAGGCCGAATGCCGAGCCGTCGCCGAGCAGCTCCTCGACCTGGTCAGCGAGGTGGCCCGTGACGACCGCGACCGGGCCAAGGCCGGCGGCCGCAAGCTCGCGCATCAGCGCCGCGATCACCGGGACGCCGTCGATCGGCAGGACCGGCTTCGGCCAGCGCTCGGTCAGCGGCCGTAGACGCCGGCCCTCGCCGGCGGCCATCACCACGGCGTGCACTACGAGAGGCCGAGCGAGCGCAGCGAGAGCAGCCCGCGGGCGCGCTCCCAGCCGCTCAACTCCCGGCGCACGTTCCGGCGAACGCCCCGCAGAGACCGCCGCAGCTCCCGCGCCGCCTCGCGCGCAGACCGAGGAGGCGCAAAGCGGGCCACCGTCGCTTGCAGGCCGAGGGGAGCTGTGTCGACCCCGAGCTCCTCCTGCGTGAGCAGGGTGAGCTCGATGAGCGTGGCGCTCGGGGAGACCTCGACGTGCTGGTCGAGCAGGATGTCTCTCAACTCGCGGCGACAGGCGGCGGCAACACGGCGCGGGTCCTGCGTCAGGTAGCGCGCCCGCCGCAGGCCGAACTTGGTCGCGGCGATGACCGCGCCCGCGCCGACCACCAGGAGCAGGAGCAGTGGCAGTAGGCCGGGCGCAGGCCGGGCGTGCCCCACGCCGGCGGTCGGCACACCGGGATCGCGCGACAGCCGGACGTCGGGCGAGAACGGTGTCGTCCTCTGCGGGAAGCCGAGCTCACTGCGCCGGTTAGCGAACGACCGCAGCCCTCGGTTGCCCGCGAGGACGAACGCCGCCACCGCGGGATCGAAGGAGTGCGACGAGGCCGAGTACGCACCGGACACGCCGCCGCGGCCCGGCGTGGGGTCGAACGGGACCCAGCCCCAGCCGCGGAACCAGACCTCGACCCACTCGTGCGCGTCGTGGTCGGTCACGACCCACTGGCCGTTCTCGTAGGTCCCGCTGGCGAACCCGGCCGCGGCGCGCGCGGGGACGCCCAGGTAGCGAAGCATCAGCGCCATCGCCCCGGCGAAGTGCTGGCAGTACCCGCTCTTGGTGCGGGTCACGAAGTCGACCAGGACCGGCCGGCCCCTCGTGCGGGGCGGATGCTGGTTGTACGTGAAACCACCTCCTGTCCGGAACCAGGATTCGAGCGCGACCGCGGCCGCGTAAGGGCTCCGCGCGCCTCCCGCCACGCTGCGGGCCATGTCGTACAGCGGCCGGTACGGAGCGAGCTGGTAGTGCGACGCGAAGAGCCGGCGGATCGCTTCATCGCGTCCGGGCGAGCCGAACGGCGGCGCCCAGGCGCCCCAGTCGAGCTCGAGATACTCCAGCCGGCTGCTGATCGCCGGCGGGTACACCGGCTTCGATCGCGCGAGCTCCTGCGGCGTCGGCTGCGGCTCGTAGCTCCACACTTTGTACGCGTCGCCGTTATGGAGGGAGCGGTCGAGATACGCGACCCCAGACGGGTCGATCGAAAGCGTTCCGAGCTTGGAGGCATTGAAGCTCACCGGCACCTCGGCCGCCGGGAGCCTGACGTCGCGCAGCCCTGCAACCGTGACCTGCTGCTCGATCCAGTTGGCGGGATCCCCTGCCGCTCGAGGCACCAGACCGGGCTCCCCAACGCCTGACGCGGGCCCGTCGAGGACATTCTCTTCCCGCCAGCGTCCATCGATCACGCCGTCCAGCGTCGTCACCCGCCAGTACTGGGACCGCGCCGGTGCCTTTATCCGCAGCACGACGGTCTTCTTCCGCGGGAACGTGAGGCCGGAGTAGTCGGAGCTCCAGACATAGCTCACGTCCACAGGCTTGACTCCCGGCACATGCAGGTCCCACTTCTGCCAGCGGAGGAACTCGTGCTTCGCGAGCGCGGGGGACGCGGAAGCCGCTACACCTACGAGGATAATCGCTGCGCCCACTGGTACTTCCCACCCGGGCGCACCGGCTCGGTCGCGCAACCCCGCGAACAGCACCAGCAGCGCGGCGAGGATCCCGGCGCCGCGGGAGAGCTCCTGTCCCGCCAGGAGCGTCGCCGGCCAGCCCGCGCCGACGAGCAGGGCGGTCGCCGCGAGCGCGGGCCGTCTCGCCGCGATTGCGAGGGCAGCCGCCGCACTAAACGCGAAGACGGCTAGGAGGACCGTCCCGTCCATGTTCTGGTGCGCCGCCGCAGAAAACGGGAGCTGCACGTCGTAGAAGGAGAGGAACCCCGACCAGAGGCGCGAGAGGAGACGCCCCGGGTAATGGGGCCCCGGGCCGAGGCGGAAGGCGACCGCCCCTGCGACGAGCAGCGCTGCGGCCGCGAGGGGAACGCGCCACCGGCGGCTACCGAGCGCGGGCACGAGCGCAAGTAGGACAAGCAGCATGGCGCGCCCGCCGCTTCGGCCGTCCTCGAACCGCATCCAGTTCCAGGCGATCGGCGCGGCGGCGACGGCGCCGAGCGCGAATACCTTCGTCCGATTAGGCACGGGCGGCCTCTCCGGCCGAGCCTGCGCTCAGCCGGGCAGCGAGGTCGTCGCCGCGGCGCAACAGCGCAACCGCGATCCCGGCGGCCTGCAACCTCAGCAGCCCCGGAAATGCGCTGCGCATTTCGTCGCCGGCGAAGCTTGCGGAGTCGACGAGCACGACCGAGACGCTTCTGTGGCCGAGCGCGTGGTTGACGAGCTGCTCCACGAGCGTCGCCGGAAGTGAGCCCGTGACGATGGCGAGCTCCTCGGCGCGGGCTGCCGCGCCGGCCTCGTCGGCGAGCAGGACGCCCAGGGGCGGGGCCGGCTCGGGCTCGACCGCGGCCAGCAGATCGAGCGCCTCTCGCCGGTCGCCTGCAGAGGAGTGCACACGTTGGTACTCGCGGCGCATGGAGTTCACGACGAGGACCGCCCGGCGACCGCGGCGGGAATGACCAAACAGGAGCGATCCCGCGGCGCGCACCTGCACCTCGAAGCTCTCGCCGACGACAGCCGCGGGGTCGGCATCGAGCACGACCGCGACGTCGTCACGCGGGGAGTCCTCGAGCTCCTTCACCATCAGCTGCCCGCGCTTCGCGGTCGACCGCCAATGGACCTTGCGCAGCGATTCGCCCCGCTCGTACTCGCGGACGCTGTGCAGGTCGAAGCCCGCGGGACGCCGCAGCAGCAGCCGCCGGCCATCCCGGCCCAGCCGCCCGGACTCGGAGAAGAGGCGATCGAGCTCGACGAGGCGCGGATAGATGAGCAGTGCACCCGGAGCCGAGAGCGGCTGCTCGATCCGGTCGAGCCCGAACGGGTCCTCGATTGCGACTGTCGTCTCCTCGAAGACGTAACGCCCGCGCGGAAGCGCATGGAGCACGTACGACCTCGCGCTCCGTGCCGGCACCAGCGTTTCACGCTCGCCCAGCTTCGAGATGCGCTCGCGCACGACGACGGTAGCGGGGGCGTGCGCGCGCTCGAGCTCGACCCGCAGCCGTACCTGGACATCGTCGCCTTCGTAGCGCTCGGCGCTCGGAAGGCGTCGCAGCAGAGCGTATGGCCGCCCTGCGAGCCTCGTCCAGACGCGGGCAAGCAGAACGGCGGCGAACAGCCCGAGCGCGACCGGGTAGAGCGGCTTCGAGCCGAACGCCCACGCGCCGAGATAGGTCGCGCCGCCGAGGAGGAGCGCGAGCCGACCCCGGTGGGTCATACCGGGACCGGAGTGCGCTCGAGCGCCTCGCGCACGAGCTCCGCTCCCGCCAGCCCTTCCGCGCGGGCTTCCGGCGCGAGGATCAGGCGGTGCGAGAGCACCGGCCCGGCGCACGCCTTGACGTCGTCGGGCGAGACGAACTCGCGACCCTCCGCGAGCGCACGTGCCTTGGCGACGCGCAGAAGCGCGATCCCCGAGCGCGGGCTGGCGCCGAGGTACAGCCGCGCGTCGGTGCGCGTCTGCCCGAGCAGCGCGACCACGTAGCGGTTGACGCTCTCTTCGACGAAGATCTCGGCCGCCTCCGCGATCAGCTCGCGCACGCTCTGGGCGGTCGCGACCGGGGTCAGCGAGTCGAGCGGCGGGTCGCTCGTCTGCTCGGTCAGCATCCGCGCCTCATCGGCCAGCGGCGGGTAGCCGATGTCGACCCGCAGCGTGAAGCGGTCGAGCTGCGCCTCGGGCAGCGGGTAGGTGCCCTCGTACTCGATCGGGTTCTGGGTCGCGAGCACCATGAACGGCGGCGCGAGCTCGTAGCTGACGCCGTCGACGGTTACCTGGTTCTCCTGCATGCACTCGAGCAGCGCGGCCTGCGTTTTCGGCGATGCGCGGTTGATCTCGTCGACGAGCAGGAAGTTCGCGAATACCGGGCCGGGACGAAACTCGAACTCGTTCGTCTTCTGGTTGAAGACGTTGACGCCGGTGACGTCGGAGGGCAGCAGGTCGGGCGTGAACTGGATCCGCGAGAACGAGCAATCGACAGAGCGCGCGAGCGCCTTCGCCAGCATCGTCTTCCCGACGCCAGGGAAGTCTTCGATGATCAGGTGCCCTTCGGCCGCGACGCACAGAACGACGAGGCGGAGTGTCTCGTCGGGCGCGTGGACGACGAGCCCGAGATTCTCGGCGATGCGGCGGATCGTCTCCGCCCCGGCCTGCGGCTCGGCGCCGATCGCCCGCTCGTCCACTACGCCGCTCCCAGCCGCTCGGCCACCGCGTCGAGGATAGCCGCCGCGATGCGCTCTTTCGCGGCCTTGCCGAGCTGCCGCTCGCCGTCCGCCGAGACGAGCACGACCTCGTTCTCGGCCGCGTCGAAGCCGATGTCGTCGCGCGCGATGTCGTTGAAGACGATGAGGTCGACCTGCTTGGCCTCGAGCTTCTCCCGCGCGCGCTCGAGCCCTCGCTCGCCGACGTCGGCCGCGAAGCCGACGAGGAGCTGGCCGTTCGTGCGCCGCACGCCGAGCTCGCGCAGGACGTCGGTCGTCGGCTCGAGCGTCACCGTCCAGGAATCGCCGTCCTTCGGGCTCTTGCCCGCCTGCGGGTCTGCCGGCCGGTAGTCGGCGACGGCCGCCGCCATCAGGACCACGTCGGCGTCTCCGCGCGCCAGCGTCTCGCGGGCGAGCTCCTCGGCGGTCGGCGCGGGAACCACGTCAACTCCTACGGGCGCCGGTACGGAGAGGTTCGCGGCGACGAGCGTCACCTCCGCCCCGCGCCGTCTCGCCTCCGCGGCCAGCGCGGCGCCCATCCGGCCCGACGAGCGGTTGCCGAGGAAGCGGACGGCGTCGAGCGGCTCGCGGGTGCCGCCGGCGGTGATGAGCACGCGCCGGCCGCGAAGCTGATCGCGCTTCTCCACCAGCGAGCGGCAGCGCTCGAGGATCTCCTCGGGCTCGCTCATCCGCCCCATGCCGACCTCGCCCTCGGCGGTGTCGCCTTCCTCGGGCCCGACGAGCTCGACCCCGTGGCTACGGAGAAGCTCGACGTTCGCGCGCGTCGCGGCGTGGGCCCACATGCGCGGGTTCATCGCCGGCGCGGCGAGCACCGGCCCATCGAACGCGAGCGCGGTTTGGGTGAGCACGTTGTCCGCGAGCCCCTGCGCCAGCTTGGCGAGCGTGTTCGCCGAGAGGGGCGCGATCACGAGCAGGTCGGCTTCGACGAGATGCGGGAAGAGCTCGCGCGGCATCTCGCGCCGGGCGAGCGCCTCGAAGGTCTGCGCTGCGACAAAGCGCTCCGCCTCGGGGGTCAGGATCGGCGTCACCTCGTGCCCCGCGCGCACGAGCAGCCGGGTCAGCTCACAGGCCTTGTAGGCCGCGATCCCGCCCGTGACTCCGAGAAGCACCCTGCCCATACACACATTCTGCCCTGTGCAGGGAAATCCACCGAGCGACGCCGCGCGTACTCAATGCGTAATCGAAAAGGAGGGGCATGCACAGGAAGCACGCAGCCGTAATCGCCATCTGCATGGCTGGGGCGCTGGCCGTCGCCGGAAGCGCGTTCAGCGGCAGGGCGAGCACGCCGACGCTCAAGGGAGTCGTCGGCCCCGGTTACTCGATCTCCCTGAAGCTGGGCGGGAAAAAGGTCAAGACACTCAGGGCGGGGACGTACAAGATCGTGGTCAGCGACAAGTCGTCGTTCCACAACTTCACCCTCGAGCGGGAGCACCCCTCGAAGCCGAAGCTCGAGAAGCACGTCAGCGGTGTGTCCTTCACGGGCACGAAGACGCTGACCTGGACGCTGAAGCCGGGAAGCTGGCGCGCTTACTGCTCAGTGCACGAGGCACTGATGCACCAGGACTTCAAGATCACGAGGTAGCTGCAACGCCGCAAGGATGGCCGCCCTCCGAGGGCGGCCATCTGCCTGGCTGTCGTCCCCCGTTCGGGGGATTCCAAGCGGAAAACCACCCCTTTCGGCTGGCTCGACCTAGTCGAGCAGCGTGGGCCGCCTGCACCCGTGCTGCAGAAACTTTGGGACTAGACCGGGGACGGGAAGGCGGCGTGCCTTCCGATCCGGCCAGACTGGGATGAGGGGAGAGAACCGATGGTGAAACGGAATTGGTTGCTGGTCGTGGTCGGCTTGACGGTCCTGCTGGTCACGTCGACCGCGCTCGGAGGCTCGGTCAACAAACACAAGCGATTTCAGCGCACGTTCGTGTGCGTCAACCTGCACAACGGACTGATCAAGGTCATCTCGCGTCGCCAGAACAACCGGTGCGAGCCGGGTTGGAGGCGCTACCACGTCTACGACCTCTTCGGCAGGGCACGTCGAGGCGCCCGTGGAGCGCCAGGCGCTCCCGGCCCGCAGGGGCCGCAGGGCCCCGTAGGTCCTGGCGGTCCTGCCGGTCCTGCCGGCCCGATGGGCCCCGCAGGTCCGCAGGGTCAGCCCGGCTCGCCCGGCGAAGATGGCCCGATGGGTCCGATAGGCCCGCAGGGGCCAGCCGGTCAGGACGGCGCGACCGGCGCAACCGGTGCGACTGGCGCAACCGGAGCGCAGGGTGCCCAAGGCCCGCAGGGCGTACAGGGCCAGGACGGAGCCGACGGCCAGAACGGAGCCGACGGCCAGGACGGTGCGGCCGGAGCAACCGGTGCGACCGGAGCGACGGGCGCAACCGGAGCGACCGGAGCACAGGGTGTCCAAGGCCCGCCAGGTGCACAGGGCCCGATCGGCCCGCAGGGGCTGCCCGGCCAGGACGGCGCACCCGGCGCACAGGGCCCGCAGGGGCTTCCTGGGCAGGACGGAGCCGACGGCCAGGACGGTGCCAATGGTCAGGATGGGGCCCGGGGCGCGACCGGCGCAGCCGGAGCGCAGGGTCCCGCCGGAGCGCAGGGCCCGGTGGGCCCGGCCGGACCAGCCGGGCCGCAGGGTCCCGCGGGAGCCAATGGCCAGCGCGGCGCGACCGGCCCGGTGGGGCCGCAAGGGCCCGCAGGGCTCGACGGCGGCGCGATCATCACGGTCGAGGCAGACGGCGTCAGCGGTCAGAAGACCACGACCGTGCACTGTCCCACCGGCAAGTTCGCGCTCAGCGGCGGGTTCTCCGCCCAGGGCTCGGTGACCGAGAGCTACCGGCTCACGGACGGCACCGGCTGGGTGGTCACGCAGTCCAGCGGCAACACCGACAGCCTCAAGGTGTTCGTGTACTGCGCGTAAGCGAAGACCGTACGAGCGATCCGAAGGGGCCGGTCTCGACCGGCCCCTTCGTCATTCAGAAGCCGGCCTGCGGACGCGAAGCTACTTGGGATACGTGTACTTGATTTTGCCCTCGCTGATTTCCTCGAGGGACATCGTCAAGTAGTTCTTCGAGCGCGACTCCACGAGCGGGGGCAGAAACTGGTCGAACGTGCCCTCGCCGAGCTGGTGGTGGTAGTTGTTGATCTGCCGGGCACGCTTCGCCGCGACGATCACCAGCGCATAGCGGGAATCGACGTTCTCGAGCAATTCGTCAACGCGGGGATGGATCACGGGCGGGAATGCTACCTGCCCGCTCCAAATGGCCGAGGACGATCTCCTCGAGCTCTGCGAAAGCCCGCTCGAGGTCGTCGTTGACGATGCGGTGGTCGAACTCGGACTCGAGCTCCAACTGGCGTTCTGCGATCGCGAGCCGCTGGTCGATCTCGCCCTCGCTCTCGGTCGCTCGTGAGCGCAGGCGCTGCTCGAGCGCCTCCTTGCTCGGCGCGGTCACGAAGATCGTCACCGATCCCGGTACGCGATCGCGCACGGCCAGCGCTCCGCCGGTCTCGATCTCGAGCAGCGGCGAGCGTCCCTCGGAGCGGATCCGCTCGAGCTCCGAGAGCAGTGTCCCGGAGCGGTAGCCCGGCCCCCACGGAAGCTTCACCCACTCGAGGAAGTCGTCCTCGGCGAGCCTGCGGTCGAACTCCTCCTCGGAGATGAACCAGTAGTCGCGGCCGTCCACCTCGCCGGGCCGCTGAGGCCTGGTGGTGGCGGAGACGGCGAGCTCGAGCTGCGGCACACGTTGTACAAGCCTCCGCGCAAGCGTGCTCTTCCCTTCGCCGGAAGTCCCGGTGACTACGAAGACCGGCGACTTAGCGGTGGAAGAGGCCAATCAGCTCCGTCCGCTGCCGGTCGGAGAGCCCGCCCACGGTCTTGGACTGGCTGATGCGGCACTGGTTCAGGAAGCGAGCCGCCTTGACGCGGCCGAACTTCGGAACGGCCATCAGCATGTCGAAGACCTTCGCGGTCGAGACGTACTCGGGCGGGTCGCTGAGGATCTCTTCGATCTTCGCGTCCCCAGACTTCAGGTCCTTCTTCAGCTGCGCGCGCCGGACGCGGATGTCGTTCGCCCGCTTGAGAGCTTCCATCCGTTGGTCCAGAGAACGCAGTGGCGCCTGGGCCTGAGTCTTGAGCGCGGCCACGGCGGGGGATACTAACAAGCTCCCCGCCCTGGTCAACCCGCCATGTTTAGGCCTGTATGCAGGTGTTTTTCAAGCCGTAGCCTCGACTCTGGGTCGAGGGTCGCGTCTCCCGCGCCGTGCGCGGCGCCGACCGCGTTGTCAGCCGTGGCAAAGCCGAAGGCCGCCAGCTCGGCCCCCAGCTCGGCCCTGATGCGGGCTGGCGCGCCCGGATCCGCGAAGAGCGCGGTGCCAATTGCGACGTCCGCGGCGCCGGCTGCGAGCAGCTCGAGCACGTCGCGCCCGCTGCTCACGCCGCCCATGCCGACGATCGGCAGGTCGGTCGCGCGGAAGCACGCGTAGACCGCCGCGAGCGCGATCGGCTTGAGCGCGGGACCGGAGAGCCCGCCGATCGCTCGGGCCAGGACCGGCTGCAGGGTGCGCTCGTCGAGGGCCAGGCCCTTGACCGTGTTGACGAGGCTGAGCCCATCGGCGCCGGCCGCTTCGGCTGCGCGAGCGGTCTCCGCGACGTCGGCCGCGGGCGAGAGCTTCGCGTACAGCGGCTTCGTCGACGCGGCGCGCGCCGCGGCGACGACGTCCCCCACGTTCTCGGGCACCTCGTCGACGTTCGGGCAGGAGAGGTTGAGCTCGATCGCCGCGACCTCGTCCACGTTCAGCCGCTCGCAGGTCGCTGCGTAGTCCTCGGCGCAGAAGCCTCCGACCGAGACCCAGAACGGAACACCGAGCTCGGCGAGCCGCGGGAGCGTGTCGGCGATGAATCGCTCGCGCCCGGGGTTGGCGAGCCCGATCGCGTTCAGCATCCCGCCCTCGACCTCCGCGATCCTCGTCGGCGCGTTGCCCTCGCGCGGCAGCGGCGTGACGGTCTTCGTCACGAAGGCGTCGAGCTCACGCGCCACCTCAGGTGCGGTGAGCGCGTCGAGGCAACCGCTGGCGTTAAGCAGCCTCAAGGACCGGACCTTCCACACAGAGGCGCTTCAGCTCACCGTCGATCTCGACCGCGCAGCCGTAGCAGGCGCCGTAGCCGCACGCCATCGGCGCTTCCCAGGCGAGCTGGGCGTGCGGCGTCAGGCGGCGGACAGCCTCGAGCATCGGCGCCGGGCCACACGCGAGCACGTCGTGGCCGGGCGGCATCACCTCGGTCACGTACGTCGGCTCGATCACGACCTCGGCGTTCGGCACGAGCTCGCCCGCCTCGGCATGCCACGAGCTGCGGAAGCCGAGCACCGCCGGCGGATTCCCAAGCCGCTCGGAGAGGTACGGCAGCGGGGCGATCCCGATCCCGCCGCCGACGAGCAGCGGCCGCTCGACGTCGAGCCGGAAGCCGTTGCCGAGTGGGCCGAGGATCGCGATCCGGTCTCCGGGCTCGAGCGAGCAGAGCGCGCGCGTGCCGGGCCCGATCGGGTCGATCAGGAAGCCGAGCTCGTTGCCGGCCGCGAGCGCGAGGCTCATCGGCCGCGGCAACAGCCGGCCCGGCGCTCCGAGCATGAAGAACTGTCCCGGGCTGCCGGGCTCGATCTCGCCGCGTTCGACTCGTAGCAGCGTGTACGGCCCGACCGGCTCCGTCTCGATGACGTTACGCGTTTCGCGCCTCATGCTCTTCCACCTAGGAGACGCCATCCTCGGCCGGCGGAGCCGGGCTTTGCCCGGCGGGAGCCAAGCGACCAAAGGCCTTGTCGAGCCGCAAAGGAGGGGGCCAACG
>VAXD01000120.1 GCA_005884155.1 Actinomycetota bacterium
GCTCCGCCGGGGTAGCCCAGCCCAAGCAGCCGCGCGCCCTTGTCGAAGGCCTCGCCCGCCGCGTCGTCGAGGGTCCGGCCGAGCACGGTGAACGAGCCGCGCTCCTGAACGTCGAGGAGAAGCGTGTGCCCCCCGCTCGCGAGCAGGCAGAGAAACGGCGGCTCGAGCGGCTCCGCGCCGAGGTAGAGCGACGCGACATGGCCTTGCAGGTGGTCGACAGGCACGAGCGGCAGGCCCCTCCCCCACGCGAGCGCTTTCGCAGCGGACAACCCGACGAGCAGCGCGCCGATCAGCCCCGGTCCCTGCGTGACGGCAACGTGGTCGATCCCCTCGAGGCCGGTCTCGCCGAGCGCCTCCCTGACGACCGGCAGCACGAGCTCGAGGTGGTGCCTAGACGCGACCTCCGGTACCACGCCGCCGAACCGCGCGTGCAGGTGCGCTTGGGACGAGACGACGTTGGAGCGGATTTCCCCGTTCTCGGTGACCACCGCCGCGGCGGTCTCGTCGCACGAGGTCTCGATTCCGAGGATCAGCGGGCGGCCGGTTCCTGAACCGGGTCCTTCCACATGATCAACGCGTCCTCGCGGTTGTCTGTGTAGTAGCCGCGGCGCACACCGCGGGGCTTGAAGCCGAGTTGTTCGTAGAGCTTGATCGCGCCCGTGTTCGAGACCCGCACCTCGAGCGTGTAGCCGCGGCGGCTGCGCCCGGAGGTCAGGTCGAAGAGGCGGTTCAGGAGCATCGAGGCGATTCCCTGGCGGCGGCGGTCGGGACGGACCGCGACGTTCATCACGTGCCACGCGTCGACGTAACGGGAGATAACGAGGTAGCCCACAAGCCGGCCCGTGGCGGCGTCGTACGCGCCGAGGCAGAGCGACGATGGCTTCGCCAGCTCGCTCGCGAACATCGAGCGCGACCACGGTGTCGGGTACGAGACGCGCTCGATCTCCTCGACCTCGTTCAGGTCGCGCAGCTCGAGCTTGCGTAGTTCGACGGTCGTCATTTCTTCTGCTCCGCGTCGGGGACGCGCAGGTAGAGCGGCTCGACGTTGTCCGCCGGGCCGAAGTCGCGCGCGAGCTCAGCGTGGAAGCGGGCGCGCGGGAGGTGGCGCTCGTCCTTGTCGGGCGGAATCTCGGCGCCGCGTTCCTCGAGAACCGAGCGGTAGCGGACGGCGCCGTCGCCGACGCAAAGGACAGCGTCGACCTCCTGCGGCGAGCAGACCACGGGCTCGCCGTCTCTCAGCGTGAACACCTCGCGTCGGCCCGCGTCGATCACGGGCATGGCCCCGGGCGCGCCTGCGGCGAGCGCATCGAGCGTCGAGACACCGGCAACCTGGAGGTCGAGCGCGAACGCGAGCCCGCGCGCGGCCGCGAGCCCGAGCCGCAGCCCCGTGAAGCTGCCGGGTCCCGTGCCGACTGCGAGCGCGGTCAAGTCGGTCCGCTCCGCGGCAGCCTCGCGGAGCAGGTCGTCCGCGGCCTCGAGCACGCCGACGGCCCGGGAGACCCGCTCTCCCAGCACCGTCCCGTCCCCGACGAGCGCGGCAGTCGCCACGCTCGTCGCGGTGTCAAACGCGAGAGTCAGCACCCCCGAAAAGCCCGTTGAGCAGGGCTTTCTCCGAGCTTTCGACCGTGATCAGTCTATGTGCCGGATCCATGTGCGACAAACGTACCGCGACACGCACGGGCGGCAGGGCGCCGGCCGCCGCCTCCGGCCACTCGACGAAGCAGATCGCGTCCTGGAAGTACGGCTCGAGGTCGCCCCACTCGGCGGCGGAGAAGCCCTGGAAACGGAAGAGGTCGAGATGCGAAACGTCCGGGTCGGCCTCGTAGCGGTGGCCGATCGTGAAGGTCGGGCTCGTCACGGCACCGGTCACGCCGAGCGCGCGACAGGCGCCGCGGACGAAGGTCGTCTTGCCGCTGCCTAGCTCGCCGGAGACGGCGACGACGTCGCCAACGTACAGGACGCCCGCGAGCCGCGCCGCGACCGCCTCGGTCTCCGCCGGAGAGGCGGAGCGAAGCTCCACCTAGAACAGGCCGAGCTGGACCGCAGGCTCGGCCGCCACCGGCGCGAGCACAGGCACGGGCGCTACCGGCTCGATCGTCCGCCCGAGCAGCTCCGGCAGCCGGGCGAAGTCCTGCTCCAGCACCGTCAGCATCGCCGGCGTGTACAGCGCGGCCGCCGGGTGGTAAAGCGGGTAGAGCACCACGTCGAACGACCCCACCTTGAGCCACTGCTCCTGGCCGTGCACCCGCGTGATGCCGGTCTCCTTGCCGCTCAGCTGCTTCGTCGCGTGGTTGCCGAGGGTTGCGACCACCTTCGGCCGGATCAGCTCGACCTGGCGGAAGAGGTACGGCTCGCACGCCTCCTTCTCGTCGGGCACCGGGTCGCGGTTCCCGGGCGGGCGGCACTTGAGCACGTTGCAGACGAAGACGTCGGCGCGCGTGAGGCCGATCCCGGCGAGCAGCTTGTCGAGCAGCTTCCCGGCCTGGCCGACGAACGGGAGCCCCTGCTTGTCCTCGTGGAAGCCGGGCGCCTCGCCGACGAACATCAGGTCGGCGTCCGGGTTGCCGTTGCCGAAGACGACCTGTGTGCGGCCCTCGTGCAGCCGGCAACGGGTGCAACCGGCGACCTGCCGAGAGAGGACCTCGAGCTCGGTCAACTGCTCAGCAGCAGCCACACGAACCTCCGCAGCAACCCGATGAACCGCCGTAGCTGGGCTGCTCGGAGGCGCCGTGTCGCGCGAAGACGGAGAGCTGCCTGCGCACGTTCTCCGACGTGCAGTCGGGGCAGTCCGGCTCCTCACCGTTCCGGACGAGCTCCTCGAAGTGCGACTCGCACTCCATGCAGACGTACTCGTAGATCGGCACCGTGTCAGCAGACCCTAGCAACGCGTTCCTGATCTTCGACTAGGTGTCGGACGGAAGCTCGAAGTAGAACGTCGAGCCGGCGCCCGGGCGTGAGCGAACGCCGATCGTGCCGCCCATCCGGCGGACGAGCTCGCGGCAGATGTAGAGGCCGAGGCCGGTCCCGGTCGGCACCTGGACCGAGCGGCTGCGGTAGAACTTCTCGAAGACCGAGCCGTGCTCGGCGGGCGGGATCCCGAGCCCTTCGTCGGCCACTTCGACCCGAGCTCGGCCCTCGGCGGGCAGTGTCGCGATGGTGACCTCTCCGCCGCGCGGCGAGTACTTGACCGCGTTGTCGATCAGGTTGAGCAGCACCTGCTCGATCCGGTCCGGGTCGCCGACCGCTTTCACCGCGCCGTCGGGGACGATCCGCAGGGTGACGGACTCGGGCAGCTGCTCGCGCATCGTCTCGACGGCCGTGCGCACGAGCTCCGCGAGATCGACCGGCTCCCGCTCGAGCCTGAGGTCGCCGTGATCGAGGCGGCCGGCGAGTAGCACGTCTTCGGTCATCTGCGTCAGCCGCTTGCCCTGACTGCCGATCATCTCGAGCAGCTGGCGTCGTCGTTCCGGCGAGAGCTCGATGTCCTCGCGCAGCAGCGTGTTCGCAGCGCCAAGCACCGCGGTCATCGGGGTCCGTAGCTCGTGCGAGATCGACGCGACGAAGTCACTCTTCGCCTCCTCGAGCCGGCGCTCGATCGTGAGGTCGCGAAACGCGTACACGATCCCGGCGAGGCTGCGAACGGCGAGGAAGGACAACCAGAGTTCTCGACCTTCGAGCTCGACCGGGAGCGTGACCGACCTCGCCGGGGCCCAGCCCGCCGAGACCGGGATCTCGCGGGCCAGCGCGTCCCAGCTGGCGAAGACGTCCATGACCGGCTGCCCGAGAACGCTGTCGCGATCCCGGCCGGTGACGAGCTCTGCGGCGCGGTTCCAGAGCCGGACGATGCTGTCGTCGTCCAGCAGGAACGTCCCATCGCCGACCGCCTCGAGGACGCGCGCGGCGTGCTCGCGCTCGGCCGCCGTGGCCTCCGCGCGAGCTCGCGCAGCGGCCTCGGCCTGCGCCTGCTTGTGCAACCTCGCGTTCCGCACGGCCGCGGCCATCAGGCCGACCAGTCCTTCCGCGAGCTCGCGGTGCTCGGGCTCGTAGCGGAAGTGCTCGTGCATCAGCTGCACGACGCCGACAACCTCGCCCTCGTACTTGACCGGCAGCATCATCGCCGACTGCACGCCGGGCGGACCTTCCTCGGGCACCTTCCGCAGCTGGCCCTCCTTGTCGACGTCGTAGTAGGTCCCGCCGGGTTTCTTGACCTGCTCCGGGACGTCGTTCACGACGAGCGGTTGGCCGCCGACGATCACGCGGCTCTGCATGCCGCCTCCCTCGCGGTTCAGCTCGAGCGGCGGGAGGATCTGGGGGTCGAGCTTCTCGCCGTCGACGAGCGCATAGTCGCAGTGGATCAGCTCGGTTTGTGGATCGAACGAGGAGACGATCACGCCGCCGTGCGGCACGGCGTCGGCGAGCAGCTCGTGGAAACGGTCGTAGACGCGCTCGAGCTCCAGCGTTTCGTTCAGGTAGCGCGCGGCCTCGAGCAGTAGCTCAGCCTTCTCTGCCCCCGCGTGACGGCCCACGTTGCCTTCATCATGCCTCAGGAATGTTCGAAGGGCTTGCGCAGCGCCTGGAGGGGCGGATCGTCGTCCTGGAGCCGCTCTCGGAGGGGCACGTCCCGGGCCTGCGCGAGGCCGCCGCAGACGAGCGGATCTGGACATGGATGTGGACCACTGACCTCTACGCGTGGCTCGAGCACACGCTCGGGACAGAGTGGCTGCACCCGTTCGCGGTCCTGAAGGACGGCAAGGTAATCGGCTCGACGAGCTACCTGATGCAAGAGCCGCGGCATCGCAGGGTTGAGATCG
>VAXD01000135.1 GCA_005884155.1 Actinomycetota bacterium
ATCGTCGAGGCCTCGTTCTCGTCGAGCTTGTCGCGGTGATCCTTGAGGCTCTTCTCGGTGGCGTAGGCGAGCGCCTCGGCCTGGTTCTTGGCGTCGGCCAGCTCGCGCAGGCGGTGCGCCTCGTCGGCGTGCGCCTCCGCATCCTTGATCATCTGCTCGACCTCGTCCGGCTTCAGGCCCGAGCCGCCCTCGATCTTGATCTGCTGCTCGTTCCCGGTGCCGAGGTCCTTGGCCGAGACGTTGATGATCCCGTTCGCGTCGATGTCGAAGGTGACCTCGATCTGCGGCATGCCCCGCGGCGCCGGCGGGATGCCGACGAGCTGGAACTTGCCGAGCGTCTTGTTGTAGAGCGCCATCTCCGACTCGCCCTGGAGGACGTGCACGGTTGTCCTCGGCGGTGGTGAAGACCTCCGACTTCTTGGTCGGGATCGTCGTGTTGCGCTCGATCAGCTTCGTGAAGACGCCGCCCTTGGTCTCGATCCCGAGGCTCAGCGGCGTGACGTCGAGGAGCAGGATGTCCTTGACCTCGCCCTTGAGCACGCCGCCCTGGATGGCCGCGCCGACGGCGACGACCTCGTCCGGGTTGACGCCCTTGTGCGGGTCCTTGCCGATCAGCTCCTTGACCTTGTCGACGACCGCCGGCATGCGAGTCATGCCGCCGACGAGGACGACGTGGTCGATCTTCGACGCGTCGAGCCCGGCGTCCGCCAGGCACTTCTTCGTCGGCTCGACGGTGCGGTCGAGCAGCTCAGCGCTCAGCTCGTTCAGCTTCGCGCGGGTGAGCTGCAGGTCGAGGTGCTTCGGGCCCTCCGGCGTCGCGGTGACGAACGGCAGGTTGATCTGCGTCGTCATCGTCGAGGAGAGCTCGATCTTCGCCTTCTCGGCCGCCTCGTAGAGGCGCTGCAGGGCCATCCGGTCCTGCGCCAGGTCGATGCCCTGGTCCTTCTTGAACTCCGCGACCATCCAGTCGACGATCGCCTTGTCGAAGTTGTCGCCGCCGAGGTGGTTGTCGCCGTTCGTGGCCTTCACCTCGAAAACGCCCTCGCCGAGCTCGAGGATCGAGACGTCGAACGTCCCGCCGCCGAGGTCGAAGACGAGGATCGTGTGGTCGGAGGCCTCCTTGTCGAGGCCGTACGCGAGCGCCGCGGCGGTCGGCTCGTTGATGATCCGCAGGACGTTGAGCCCGGCGATCTTGCCGGCGTCCTTCGTCGCCTCACGCTGCGCGTTGTTGAAGTAGGCCGGGACGGTGATCACCGCGTCGTTGACCGGCTCGCCGAGGTAGGCCTCGGAGTCGGCCTTGAGCTTCTGCAGGATCATCGCGCTGATCTCGGGCGGGGCGTAGTCCTTGCCCTCCGCCTTGACGCGGACGTCGCCGTTCGCGCCTTCGACGACCTCGTACGGGACGATCTTCATCTCCTCCGAGACCTCGCCGAACTTGCGGCCCATGAAGCGCTTGATCGAGAAGATCGTGTTCTGCGAGTTCGTCACCTGCTGGCGCTTCGCGGGCGCGCCGACGAGCCGCTGGCCGTCATTCGTGAACGCGACCACAGACGGGGTTGTGCGCCCGCCTTCGGCGTTCGGGATGACCGCCGGCTCGCCACCCTCGATCACGGCCACACAGGAGTTGGTCGTGCCGAGGTCGATACCGATTGTCTTTGCCATAGTCGAAATCTCCTTTGCTTGCGTTTGTGGCTGAGAAAATCTAAGCGCCATCATATCAACTCGCACCAAGTGGCGCTGGCCACGTGCGCGGAACTCGCCGGGCTCGACTGGGCGAGCCCTCGCTCTACCTCATGTACGCGGATGGCTCAGCCGACCATCTGGCCGGCCTGATCGCCGAAACCGTTCCCTCCTAGACGACGTCCTGGTCCTGCTCGCCCTGGGCCGGCTCGTCGTTCGTCTCTTCCCAGGCCTCTCGCTCTAGTTCAGCAGCGCCGCGCGAGTCCGCCGGCCCGCGCTCGTCGCCGTCCATCTGCCGCTGCGTCGGGTTACGCCCGCTCTCGTCGATCTGCTCCTCGCCGATCTCGTGCTCGCGCTCTGTCATCGCTTCGTTCCTCCTCGAGTTGGTGGCCCGGGCATTCCCGCCCGCTTTGGGGCGCGAAACCTCCGTTAACCTCTTACCCATGGAGCCGCTCGTCGACGGCTGGGGCCGCGAGATCCGGAGCCTGCGGGTCTCGGTCACAGACAAGTGCAACTTCCGTTGCCGTTACTGCATGCCCGCCGAGGGACTGGAGTGGCTCGAGCGCGACGAGCTGCTGACCTTCGAGGAGATCGCGCGCCTCGTGCGCGTGCTCGCCGCGATGGGCGTCGACGAGGTGCGGCTGACCGGCGGCGAGCCGCTCGTCCGCCGCGACCTGCCGGTGCTCGTGCGGCTGATCGGCGAGACGCCTGGCGTAAGCGACCTCTCGCTGACGACGAACGGCGTCCTGCTCGACCGGCTCGCGGGCCCGCTCGTCGAGGCCGGCTTGAAGCGCTTGAACGTCTCGCTCGACTCGCTCTCGCACGTGCGCTTCTCGGAGATCACGCGCCGCGACGCGCTCGACCGGGTGCTCGCCGGGCTCGAAGAGGCCGAGCGCTATCCGGAGCTGCGGCCGATCAAGGTCAACTGCGTCGCGATGCGCGGCTTCACCGAGGAGGAGGTGCCGGCGCTGGCCGAGCTCGCGAGGACGAAGCCGTACGTCGTCCGCTTCATCGAGTTCATGCCGCTCGACGCCGACGAGTCCTGGCGCGGCGACGACGTCCTCACGGGCGCGGAGATCCGCGCGCTGATCGAGGAGCGCTGGCCGCTCGTCGAGATCCCCGCGAAGGCGTCGTCCACCGCGCGGCGCTTCCGCTTCGCCGACGGGGCCGGTGAGATCGGGTTCGTCAACCCCGTCTCGGAGCCGTTCTGCTCGAGCTGCGACCGGATCCGGCTGACCGCCGACGGGCAGCTGCGCACCTGCCTCTTCTCGCGGCGCGAGTGGGACCTCAAAACCCCGCTACGAGCAGGGGCATCCGACGAAGAGCTCGAACGTCTTCTGCGGTGGGCAGTTCGTCACAAAGAGCTGAAGCACAAGATCAACGAGCCCGGTTTCGTACGGGCTTCGCGCTCCATGAGCCAGATCGGCGGCTGACCGGCCCGTTACAATCGACACGTCCGGGTGAGTGCTTTCGTTGCAGCTGGTCGGCGCGTGTTGCCGAGAGGATGGGCCGATTTCGGTCGCCAGCTGGCGATCTGGTTCGGCTTCCTCGCCGCGTACCAGCTCGCCCGCGGGCTCGCCGACCGCAATCCGCCGCGCGCCTTCCAGAACGGCTTGCAGGTGATCGGGATCGAGCGGCACGCCCACGCATTGATCGAGCTCACGCTCCAGCGGGCGGTCGACGGCTCGCAGCTTTTGGCGACGCTCGCCTCGTGGACGTACTGGAACTCCGAGTTCACCGTTCTTGGGCTCGCGCTGCTCTGGGTGTACCTGCGCCGGAACGAGGCGTTCGTCAACTTCCGGAACTCGATCCTGCTCGCGAACGTCCTCGGGCTGATCGGCTACGTCGCGCTGCCGACTGCGCCGCCGCGGATGTTCCCGGACCTCGGCTTTGTCGACACCCTTTCGGACTTCGGCGGCCTCAACCACGGCAGCGGCCTCGTCGAGGTGGCCTCGAACCCGTACGCGGCGATGCCGAGCCTGCACGCGGCCGACGCGCTGATCGTGGGGATCGTGCTCTTCTCGGTCTGCCGGACGCGGTGGCTGAAGCCGCTCTGGCTGATCTGGCCACTCTGGGTCTGGTTCAGCGTGATGGCGACCGGCAACCACTTCTGGCTCGACGTCCTCGCGGGGATCGTCGTGGCCACGATCGCGCTCGTCGTGGTTTACGTACGGCCGCTCCGGTTCGTCCGCCGCCGTCCCGTGACGGCGTAGGGATCTTGTGAGCGGCCTCGCCGCGGTCAAGCGTGGCTACACGGACGGCACGCGCCGGCTGGCGTCGCGCTGGATCGCGGGCCTTGCGCGCACCCGCGTCACGCCGAACGCGCTCACCGCGGCCGGGATCAGTCTCTGCGCTGCGTCCGCCGTCCTCGTCTGGTTCGGGGACCACAACCAATGGCTGATCTACTGGTCGGCGGCGATTGTCTTCGTCGTCGGCTCCGTGCTCGACATCCTCGACGGCGCCCTCGCCCGGCAAGGCGGGAAGGCAACGCCGTTCGGCGCGTTCCTCGACTCGATCTCGGACCGCGTCAGCGAAGGCTTCGTGTTGACCGCGACGGCGCTCGTCTTCTCGCGGCACGGGAACGAGGTCGCGCTCGCGTTCGCGATCGCCGCGATGGCGGGCTCGTTCCTGGTGTCCTATGCGCGCGCGAAGGCCGAGCTGCTCGGCTTGAAGGGCGACGTCGGCCTCGGCAGCCGCGCCGAGCGAGTGGTCGTGATCACCGCCGGGCTCATCTTCGCGCCGTGGGGCGGCCTGCAGTGGGCGATTTACCTGCTCGCCGTGACTGCCTGGTTCACCGTGGGCCAGCGCGTGCTCAGCGTGCGCCGCCAGCTCCGCAGTCCGTAACCGGCTCGCCTATACTGCTAGCAGTTCTGTGCTAGCAGCATCGCGCAAAGACGTGCTCGTCCGTATGCCGGGCGAGCTCAAGCGGCTTCTCTCTGATGAGGTTCGGCGCTCGGGCCGGAGCCTCAACGACGTCGCCGTCGGCATCCTCGCCTCCCGCTTCGCCGTCCCGTTCGAGTCGAGCGGCCGGCCGGGCAAGACACCGGGACGAAGCGGCGCGGTGCTCCTGCGCATGCCCGCGGAGCTGAAGGAGACCCTCTCCGCGCGCGCGGCACAGCGCAAGCGCAAGCTCAACGACCTCATCATCGAGACGCTCTCCGAGCGGCTCGGAAAGGAATC
>VAXD01000136.1 GCA_005884155.1 Actinomycetota bacterium
AGGAGGTCGAACCCGGAGGTCACCGACAGCGGCGCCCAGAGCCCGTAGCCGCGTCTCGCGGCCTCGTTGGTGAGCGCGTCGGTGTAGTACGCGGGGGTCGACCAGAGCGCGGGGGTCGCGCAGAGCGCCAGCAACGATGCGAGGCCCACCGCAGCGCTTTCCGCCGGGCGCCGCCGGCCTCGCTCGCCGACGAGGTAGACGAGCAGGAGCCCGAGTCCGACGAGTGCGCTCCCGTGCAGGTTCGACCACAGCGCCAGCAGAGGCACGACGATCCAGATCCGCCTCGAGGGGGCTTCCTCTTCCGACCGAAGCACGAGGAGGAGCGCGGGAAAGAGGACGAGCGCGAAGAGCTGGGCGCGAATCCCGGCAAAGGCGAGCAGGCCGCCAGTCACGACCACGAAGAGCACTGTCGCGATCCCGGCGTCCTTAGCGCCCAGCCGCTTCGCGTCGCGGGCTACCAGGAGGCAGGCCAACGCCACCGCAGCGACCTGCGCAGCGAGTAACCCACGCATCCCGAGCGACGCCTCGAGGCCTCGAAAGGTCAGTTCTGCAAGGACCGGCACGTTGTGCCAGCCGGCAGAGGGCGCGGAGGCGTAAGGTATGCCTTGGGGTAGCGCCGAAGCACGGAGGATCGCCCGTCCGAGTGCAGGTAGCCACCGAGCGTCAGGCCCGATCGTTCCGGCGACGCTCGCAACCGCCGTCGCAAGCACGATCGCCGGCAGGGTCAAGGTTCCCCTCAAGCTGGCCGCTTGACGGCCGACGACGGGGCTATCGTGGACTTGCGTTTGGAGTTCAGGTCCAGCGGCGAAAAGCCGATAGGAGTCCCATGAGCGGCTGCTGGAATCTCGCGTGACCATCCACACCTTTGCCATCGCATTCCTGTTTGGCGCCGCTGCCGTCGCGCTCTGGGTCGACCACCGCTTCCCGGAAATCGCGCCTTCGGACCTGAGCCGTGCGCTGCTGCGGACGATCATCGTGATCGCAGCGAGCCAGCTCCTCTTCCCACCCGTGTGGGAAGCAGCGCTTGCCCGCAGTCCGGCACTCGTGGCGGTCTTCTCCGTCGCGTTTCCTGTCCTGACGCTGGTTCTGCTGTGCGCGATCTGGTCGATCCGCCAGCTCCAGGAAAAGCTGCGGCGTCCGTACTAGGACGCCGAGCGCTTGCGCACGGCGAGCAGCCCGACCACCAGCAGCACGAAGAGCACTACAAGGACGACGTAGACCACGGTACCTCCCTTCAGCAGCTCGACTTTACGACTACTACTAAGTGTTTACTCGACGGACCCAGCGCTCTCATCGTCCGAAGGGCCAGTCCGTTTGCACCTTTAGGTAGGACCACGATGCCTGCCTAGGTCACCGAGGGCGGGCGCTTCCAGATGAGGCGCTCGGCAATCGAGAAGCGAACCAGCGTCGACGCGGCGATCGCGAAAAGGTTGGCGACCAGGTACGGAGCCCCGACGGAGTCCACGAGCAGGTAGAGAATCGGGATGGTCAGGAGCTGTGCCGTCGTGCAGACGAGGCAGAACGCGACAAGGCGGCCCTTCAGGTCGAACTGGCAGTTGCGTCGGGCGTAGACCCACCGCTCCGTGAGGGCGAAGTTCCAGAGGATCGCCGTCTGCGTCGAGATGACCGCCGCCGCCAGGTAGTAGAGCCGTGCGCGTTCGGTCAGGAGCGCTAGGAGCGCCTCGTTGACGACGAGCCCCGAGAGGCCGATCACCGCGAAGCGGGCCAGCCGGCCGGTCGCTTCCGGCTTACGGAGGCGGACGAGCTGGACCAGGAAGCGCGCGCCTTCGCGCAGCGAAGCCTTGCTCTCTCCGGCGTGCCGCTCGGCGAACGCGTACGGAACCTCTCCAACTGCGCGGAACGAGCTTCGGACGATCAGCTCGAGCAGGATCTTGAAGCCGTTCGGCCGCAGCCGCTGGAGCTCGACGGCAGAGCGGCGGACGAGGAAGAAGCCGCTCATCGGGTCACTCACGCCTCGGAGCCGGCGCGGAAAGAGCAGCCGCGCGGCGGCGGCCGACCCGCGTGAGACTGCTCGCCGGAGCGCTCCGAGGCCGCCGTCGGAGCCGCCGTCGCGGAAGCGCGTCGCCACGACGAGATCGAGATCCTTGGCCTCGGCGGCTTCGAGCAGGCGCGCAACGGTCGCCGGTGGGTGTTGCAGGTCGGCATCCATCACGCAGACCCAGCTACCGCGCGCTTGTCTCAGGCCCTCGACGACGGCGCCGCCCAGGCCGCCGGCGCGCTCCTCGGGCCGGCGGTGCAGCAGCCGCACGGTCAGGGCGGCGGTCAGAGAACACTCGGCGACGCGGTCGGGAGTCTCGTCGTCGCTGTCGTCGACGAAGATCACCTCGGCCGCTCGGGCGGCGAGCTCAGGCTCGAGGCTGGAAACGAGAGCGTCCACGCTCTCGGCCTCGTTCCTTGTCGGCACGACGACCGACAGGCTGAGCGTCTCGTCCATGCTCGGAGCCATGCATCTGGAGTCAATGCGTCGCGGGCCCCGGCCGGAACCTCCGTAGGGCCAGGTCGGCCTGTACTCACGGCTCGGGGCGGCATACGGCCTCGATCGAGGGATTGACCATCGTGCTGCGAAGTACAAGGTGTGAAAGCGACCGAAAGTTTTCGGGACGTGCGGCATCTAAGACTGCTAGGCCGAAAGGCGGAACAACTGCGGATGAACCCTGTGCGGCCAATAGGCGTGTTCGTCGCCGACGACCACGGCCTCATTCGAGAGGCCATTCGCCTCGCGCTCGCCGCCGAGCCCGATATCGAGATCGTGGCGGAAGCGGAGCGCGGGGACGAAGTGCTGCCGCGCGTTCGTGAGTGTTGCCCGGACGTCGTGCTGCTCGACCTCAGGATGCCGGGGATGCAGGGCCTGGACGTGCTGGACCGGCTGCGCGGGGAATGCCCGGACACCAAGGTCGCGATGCTCTCAGCGGTCGACGACCCCGAGATCGCGGCGGACGCGCTCCGGCGCGGCGCGGTCGCGTACCTGGGCAAGCGGATCGACCCGGCGACGCTCGTCCCGACGATCCGTCAGATCGCAGACGGGACGATCACGGCCGAGACGTTCGCCCTGCTCGAGCCGGCCGGTCAGGCAGCCGCGCGACACGCGGACCTCAGCCCGCGGGAGACGCAGATGCTGATGCGGCTGGCGGACGGCCGGTCCAATCGTGAGATTGCGCGTGAGCTCTGGCTCAGCGAGCACACGGTGAAGTACCACCTGACCAACGTCTACCGGAAGATCGGCGTGAGGGGACGCACCGAGGCGGCTCGGTACGCCTTCGAGCACGCGCTCGCAGGCAGGTCGTAGGCCGGGTCAGGCGCACCCGCACCGCTGGATAGCGGCGGCGCCAGGCCTTGACGAAGAAGACGAGCGCGCTCTCGGGCTCGTCCGCCGGCGCCGCAAGCGTCTGTGCTCCCGTTCGCTCCGTCGCGCAGCCGGCGTGTTCGAGTGCGATGGCGAGGTCGTCCACCCTGCTCGGATCGCTAAGCCAGATTCTCATGCTCCAGTCTTCGGCAGAAGTGCTGGCCTGCCCGCCTGGCGGGGCGGTCAGTTCAGCCGATCCATTCGGCTAGGTTCGCCGTCCGGTGTACCCGACGAGACGCGGGCCGGGTCGCGCGCCAGCTTCCTGCGCTCACGCGCCTTCGCGCGCAGGGCGGCTTCGGCGCAAGCGATCGAGTCGAATGAGCCGAGGCCGACGACGACCACCTGGTAGGCGCGCTCGTCGAAGGGCTTTTCACAGATCGCACACGTAACCACGGACGCATCCTCGGTCGCGCGAACCTGCCGGTCACGATCCTTTCGGCCAGTCGAATCAGCCGCTCCCGACAGGCCGGCGGAGGCGGCCTAAACCAATCGCGTGCTCGGCCTAGCCGGTCAGGCAGTGCGACCGAGGTGCCCGTTTACTGAACTGTGGGGCGAGGAACCAGCGTGAGCCCTACAGAACTCGAACAG
>VAXD01000109.1:0-5089 GCA_005884155.1 Actinomycetota bacterium
CACGTTCGCGGTCGAGCGCATCAGCGCGTGCCCGAGCCCGCAGAGCTCAGTGCAGATCACCGGGTAGGTGCCCAGCTTGTCGGGCGTCACCGGAAGCGTGTTGAACGATCCCGGCACGGCGTCGAGCTTCTGGCCGAACTGCGGCACCCAGAACGAGTGCGTCACGTCGAGTGACGTGATCCGCAGCCTGGCGGTCGAATCGACGGGCAGCTTCAGCGTCGCCGAGGTGAGCCCGCCGAAGTCCGGATACTTGAAGGTCCAGGCGAACTGCTGCGCGATCACGTTGACGTGGACCGGTTTGAGCGGGTCGGACGCCGCGGAGGCGTGTGGGATGTGCTCGTTCTGCGCGAGGACGACGGCGCTGACGATCGAGATGGCGGTGACCAGCGCCGCGGGCACCGCCGTCCAGGCGATCTCGAGGCGCGTGTTGCCGTGGATCGGCGGGCCGTCCGAGTCGTCGTCAGGCCCGGCGCGGAACTTGAAGATCGAATAGATGATCACCGCGGCGACGAGCGCGAAGATCGCGATGCAGATCACCGTCACGAACCAGAAGACGAAGTCGATCCGGCCCGCCTGCCGGCTGGCCGGGGCCGGAAGCCAGGGGATCAGGAGCGCGACGAGAGCGGCCCCCGCACCGCAGACGACTCCGATCGCGACGAGCTGGACGATCGATCCTCTACGCACCGCGGCGAGACTACTCGACCGCGAGGCCCGCTCGCCATGGGAAGTGCGAGCGCTCGAAACGCCTGCTACGAGCAGGGTTCAGGCGAGTCGAAAGCGGGTACAAGCGCCGTCCAACACAAGGAGGTTGAATGGGACTCGGAGTAAGCCTTTTGCTGATCGCAGCCGGCGCGATTCTCGCCTTTGCCGTCAACGCTGACGTCTCGGGCGTGAACATCCACACGGTCGGTTGGATCCTGCTGATCGTCGGGATTGTCGGCGGCGTGCTGTCGATGATCTTCTGGTCGTCGTGGGCCGGCCCCGGCTATTGGTCGGGCCGCCGCCGCGGTGGCTACGTCGACGAGGGCCCACCGCCCTACTAGACGGACAGGTTCGATTCCGGAGCGGCCGCAAGGCCGCTCCGGCCTTTCAGGCGGGAACCTTCGCGCCTAGCGCAAGTGCCTCCGCCCGCTCCACCCACGGGCGGGCGCGAAGCTCTTCGAACGTCTCGCGTGCCGCCGCGACAAGCGGACCAGCCTCGTCGGCGCGACCGTCCGCGAGCAGATTCTCGGCCCGCTCCAGTCGCGTAACCGCGGCGTAGAAGGGCATCTCGGCTTCTTCGAAGAGCTGTTCGGCGGCTGCCAGCTCAGCCTCGGTCTCGTGCTCCGGCAGGCGTGCGCGGAACCGCGCCTTCTGGGCGCGAAGGAACGCTCCCTGCTCACCCGGGTGGAACTCGTCGACCACGGCTATCAGCTCACGCAGCTTCTCCTCCCCGACGAAGTCGGCCGCGATTTCAAGGGCGTCAAACCGGATCATGGCCTGCGAGCCGCTCGCCGTCTCTCGGACCCCCAGCGCGCGATCGACGGCCGCCAGGGTCTCGTCGCCACGCCCCTCCGCGCGGTAGAGCATGGCCTCCGTCAAGGCGTAGACCGCCACCCAGCTCGCGTTCTCTGAGTGCGCCGAGCTCTCACTCTCCGACAACAGCCGACGCACGCCGTCCAGGTCGCCGCGATGAAGGTGGATCGGCGCAAGATGGAGCAGAAGACTTCGCACGAACTCAGTCGCT
This sequence comes from Actinomycetota bacterium, assembly GCA_005884155.1. Lineage (GTDB taxonomy): Bacteria > Actinomycetota > Thermoleophilia > Gaiellales > Gaiellaceae > AC-32. The sequence goes on from VAXD01000109.1 coordinate 1,727, forward strand.
CCTTCCGCCTCTGAACCACGGGCGAGAGCGTCGTCCCAACGCCCGAGCATCATCAAGAAGCCGGCCGGGCCTGCGAGGAAGGTGGACTCCCACCGGCGGTCGCCCACCCGGCGGGCGAGCTCCAGAGCTCGATCGCCGTTCTCTAAGGCGGCCCGAAACTGCCCGAGAACCCAGAGGAACGCGCCGAGATTGTTGTACGCGCGAAGCGCGGCCGAATTGAGGTCGTGCTCTAGTGAGATCGCCAGCGCGCCTTCGAGCAGGATCACCGCCTCTCGCGTGCGGTGCCGATGGCTGAAGAGAACGCCTCCTTTCGTATTCATCGCCTCGGCAATCGTTTCGGGCTGGTCGAGAGACTCGGCGAGCGAGAGGGCGCGCTCGAGGTGAGGCTCCGCGGAAGCGCTCTTCCCGCTGAAGTACAAGAAGCGGCCAAGCTGAGCTGCGACCGCAGCGATGTCCGGCGAGGCTCCCGCCGCCTCCAGCGCCGCCAGCGCCGGCTCGAGGCGCTTCACCGCTCGAGGAGGATGACCGTCGATGAAGTCGATATCGGCCAGGCGAGAAGCGACGCGCGCGGCGGTGACAGGGTCATCGAACTTCTCATACGCGGAGTGAGCACGGTCGAGCAGCGCGCGCGCCTCATCGAGCTTGTTCGCGAGGAAGGCCATCTCGCCGGCGCGCGCCGCCAGATCGGCTCGCGGCCGATCGTCGGCGGCGAGACCCTCTGCCTGCTCGAAGTAGCGCTGAGCCTCGGCGGCCGCCGCGAGGCTGGACGCTCGCTCGCCGGCCCGCACGAGCGCCGCGGTGGCGCGCTCCTTCAGCTCCTCGGCGTCGTCGGCGTCCGGGACGGTCTCGAAGGCCGCGAGCAGGTGGGACGCGATCACCTCCGCGACCTCGTCCTCCGCAAACGAGTCCGCCAGCTGGTCTGCGGCCGCTAGGTGGCGCTTCTTGCGATCGTGCCGCGACAGCATCTCGTACGCGACCCGGCGGACGAGGTCCTGGAGAAACCCGTATTGGCCGTACTCGGGCGAGCGAGGGTCAGCCTGGAGCGAGAGCACTTCCTTGCGCACGAGTCTCCTCGACCCCGTTGAGTGACGCGAGCGACTTGCGGCTGAACGTCTTGCCGAGCACGGCCCCGTCCTGCAGCAGCCGCCGCTCCTCTTCGCTGAGCCCGTCCAGCCGTGCCGCGATCAGCGCGTGGAGGGTCTCCGGCACCTCGAGCGACTCGACCTCCCCAACCACGCGGTATGCGGAATCCTCCTGCTCGAGCAGCCCGCGGTCGAGGAGCATCCGCACGGTCTCGACCGCGTAGAGCGGCACTCCTTCCGCACGCGCCAGGATCTGCGTCTTCAAGGTTTCCGGCATGCCCGGAACGAGCCCCGCGAGCAGCTCCTCCATCGCCTGCTCGGCGAGGGGCTCGAGGTAGATGGACGTGAAGCTGCGCTGGCCGGCGCCCCAGGTCGGCCGCTTCTCCAGCAGCTCGGGCCGCGCCAGCGTGATCACGTAGAGCCGGTGGCTACGCGACCACTCGAGCAGGTACTCGACGAAGTCGAGCAGACTCGCATCGGCCCACTGCAGGTCCTCGAAGACGAGCACGACCGGAGAGGTGTCGGACAGGCGCTCGAAGAAGAGCCGCCAGGCCGCGAACAGCTCCTGCCGGTCGGCGTCCTCGGCCTCTCCGGCGCCGAGCAGCTGTGCGAGCGCGGGCTCGATGAACCGGCGCTCCTCCTCATCCAACAGCTGTTCGCTCAGCGTTGCGCGGAGCTTCTCGAGCGCGACGGCCGGCTGGTCGTCCTCGGCGATCTGGCAGCGCATCCGCACCATGTCCGCGAGCGCCCAGTACGTCACGCCCTCTCCGTAGGCCAGGCACCGGCCGCGATGCCAGTAGACGATCTCGGCGATCCCGTCGAAGTACTTGTAGAACTCCCAGGCGAGCCGAGACTTGCCGATTCCGGCGACGCCGGTGATCGAGACGAGATGCGCCTTGCGCTCCTCGGAGCAGGCATGGAAGAGCTCCTTCAACTGCCGCAGCTCGCGCTCGCGGCCGATAAACGGCGCTTCGAGACCGTCCGATGTCACCTCGCCTCGCCGCGCGGACACGATCCGCTGCGCGCGCCAGAGCGGCACGCGTTCCTGCTTGCCCTTCAGCTCGTGCTCACCGGCCGGCTCGTAGGCGATCACCTGCTCGGTGGCTCGGCGTGTGGCGTCGCCGACGAAGACGGACCCGGGCTCGGCAACCGACTGTATACGTGAGGCGGTGTTGACGAGATCGCCGGCGACCATGCCCTCGCTGACCGCTCCCACGTTGACGGCGGCTTCTCCGGTGAGCACGCCGGCCCGGGCGCGCAGCCCGGGAGCGTCGACCTCGTCCCCAAGCGCGGAGACCGCCGCGACGAGATCCAGCGCGGCGCGGACAGCCCGTTCGGCGTCGTCCTCGGTCGCGACCGGGGTTCCCCAGACCGCCATCACGGCGTCGCCGATGAACTTCTCCACGGTCCCGCCGTAGACGCCGATCAAGCGGCGGCAGGTATCGAAGTAGCGCGAGAGGAGCTCACGCGTCTCCTCGGGATCACGCGACTCCGAGACGGTCGTGAACCCGACGAGGTCCGCAAACAGGACAGACACGAGCCTCCGCTCGGCGGTCGCACCGGGCTGCGCGGCGGCGGGTGCCTCCACCTCGAGCGGCGACCCACACTGCGTGCAGAACCGCATGCTCGGGTCGTTCTCGGCGCCGCAGGACGCGCAGACGCGACCCAGCGGCGTCCCGCAGGCGCCACAAAACCGCGAGCCGGTTGGGTTCTCAGTGCCGCAGCTGGGACAGGCGCTCATACGCGAAGAGCGTAGACGGCGGCGCCTCCTGGTTCCAGGTTCAAGGACTCGTCTCGAGAAAAGGTCTTCTAACGGGCGCGGACTGGCTTCGACTTCGCGATCACCTTGCCGTGCGCGTCAAGAGCAACGACCTCGACCTCTCTCGGCACACCGCGGATCGTGATCGCCGTCTCGAGCCCGTTCCAGGCAACCGTTCGCACGGCAGATAGCCTCGTCGCTCTGCGCCCGGCGAGGACGCGCCAGCGCGCAACTCCCGTCGCGCCGTTCCAGACGGCATGGACCGTCGTCTTCCGGTGACGGGTGTGGCGCGCGGTCGCGATTGGCCGCGTGTTCGGCTGTCCCGACCATTGAAACCGATAGCCGCGGTACGTGTCGTTGCCGCCCGGAATCGCAGCATCGAAGATCAGCTTCCCCTGCGGATCGAACTCGGAGAGCTTGCCGCGCTCCCCCCAGCCGACGAAGGTGTCGCCGTTGACGAGCTCCTGGGCATTGCCTTGCGACCTGACTGAGAGGCCGGACGGATGCTCGATCGCCCGCACG
>VAXD01000109.1:5155-9650 GCA_005884155.1 Actinomycetota bacterium
ACCGTGTTCTCCCCGGCCGCCTCGGCGTCGTGCTGCCAGGCGAAGCGCACGCCCGCGCCGAGTGAGAAGTCGCTGTGCTTGCCGCCCAGGCGCCAGATGACCCGGCCGGTCTGCCGGTCGACCTTGTAGATCGTCCATGTGTGCCGTCCCGAGATGAGCAGGTTGCCGTCGTTGTCGAGGCTGACCGCGTTCACGTGGAAGTAGTCATAGATGTCGCTCGACGGGACGGGCGCGTAGCTCTCGTCGGGGAGAACGTGGTCGAGGCTGTGCCACTCGAAGACGACACGGCCGGTGGCGACGTCGATCTCCTGGACGACCGCCTCGAAGACGGTGCCGTCCGTGGGCCCGCCTAGCGAGGAGAGGTCGTACGGAACTGGGCGGTAAATCGTGACCAAGGCGGTGCCCTGGGGCGTCAGCGTGAACTCGTGCCCGTCCGCCCCCAACCCGTTGCCTGCCGACACGGTCGCGATCACGTGGTAGGAGCTGTCTGCGATGTAGTCGACACCGGGCTGGCCCTCGCCGAGGGCGCCGCCCTGCCACCAGGTCAGCGCCGGATTGCCCTGGTAGCGCTGAACGCGGAAGTCGGTGGCGATGCCGGCAACGGGGTGGAACCAGATGGGCCGACCCTTGTCGTCGACGATCTCGGGACCGTGCCGCCCCTGCCCCTCCTTCGGCGCAAGGAAGACGTAGCCGGGCGCGTCATTGGGACTCCGCTTCAAGACGTAGAGCCGTGGCGCCCCAAGCGCGGTCGCCTGCTCGGCAGCGCCTGCCGAAGCTGCCCACACCGGCGACAGCACGACTAGGAGCGCAAGGAGCGCGGCGGCGTCGGGCGTCCAGCGCTGTTTCCGCTTCACGGCAGGCAACGATTGGGGGCGGCGGTTGCCAAAGTGCTAACCAACGGTAAATCAGCCTCCGAAGCGCGGGTAGAAGGTCCGAAGGACCGGTGTTAGCCTCAAGAGGCGGTGGCGCCGGCCGGGACGCTCGACTTTCGGATTCTGGGCCCGTTCGAAGTCCTGAGCGACGGGCGACCGGTTCCCTTGGGGCCGGGCAAGGAGCGCGTGTTGCTGGCGGTCCTATTGCTGTACCGAAACGAGCGCGTGTCGGTCGACCGTCTCGTCGATCTGCTCTGGGACGAGTCGCCGCCCGAGAGCGCACCGAAGATGGTCCAGATCTACGTCTCGCGCCTGCGCCGGAGGCTCGGACGGAACGAGCGGTTGACGACGCAGGCGGCCGGATATCGCCTGCGCGTCGATCGCGACGAGCTCGACCTCGACCGCTTCGAGCGGCTCGCCGGGGAGGCCCGAGAGGCGGCCTCCGCCGGGGACGCCGGAAGTGCGGCGGCGCGGTTGCGCGACGCGCTGCTCGTGTGGCGCGGCCGGGCGCTCGCCGAGGTGGCCGGCGGGCACTTCCTCGAGCAGGAGCGAGCCCGTCTGGAAGAGCTTCGCCTCGCGGCCCTCGAGGAAAGGGTCGAGGCAGACCTCGCGCTGGGCGCAGGCCCTGCCTTGCTTGACGAGCTGCAGGCGCTCGTCCGGGAGCATCCCCTGCGCGAGCGGCCATCGGCCCAGCTGATGCTCGCGCTCTACCGGTCGGGACGACAGGCGGAGGCGCTGTCGGCGTACAAGGAACTACGCGACCGGCTGGTCGGCGAGCTCGGCATCGAGCCGGGCCGCCCGCTGAAGGAGCTCGAGCAGGCAATCCTCCGGCAGGACCCAGCGCTCGACGCCCCGGTGAGGGAGCAGGAGCGCCACGCCGCCGAGAAGCCGCCGCAGCGAATCGCGAGGCGGCGAGTGGCGATCCCCGCCGCTGCAGGAATTGCGATCGCCGCCTCGGTTGCCGTGGCGATCGCGCTGAGCGGCCGTGGAGAAGGGCGGGCTCTCCTAGCGGCTGACGCGGTCGGAATCTTCCGCGACGGGCGAATCGTCGACCAGGCTCGTCTCGGCACGGCTCCAGCGGCGGTCGCCGCCGGAGACGGCGGCGTCTGGGTTGCGAGCTCGTCCGGAAACGGGGTCTCCGACCTCGATGAGAGTACGTTGGACATCCGCCGGACGATTCCAGTCGGGGACAGTCCGAGCGGAATCGCAGTCGGACGTGGTGCGGTCTGGGTGACGAACGGGCTCGATGGAACCGTGTCGCGGATCGACCCGAAGGCGGGCAGGGTGGTGCAGACGATCCAGGTCGGCAACGGGCCCGCTGCGATTGCCTACGGCCTCGGCTCGGTCTGGGTGGCCAACAGGGCCGATCAGACGGTCTCGCAGATCGACCCACGGACCGGAAACGTCCTCGACACGCTCGCCGCCGGCACAGACGCGGCCGCGATCGCGGCTGGGGAAGGCGCCGTCTGGGTCGTCGACCAGGCACGCGGGAGGATCGCCCGGCTCCAACCGGGCTTCACCGAACCGGTCGTGACGATCAACGTCGGCAACGGCCCTTCCGCGATCGCCCTCGGAGCGCGCTCGGTCTGGGTTGCGAACACGCTCGACTCGACCGTCTCGCGCCTCGACCCGCGCTCTGACCGCATCGTCGCGACGATTCCGGTCGGTGCCGGCCCCGCAGGGCTCGCCGCCGCCCCCGACGGGATCTGGGTTACGAGCGCGTTCGACAGGACGTTCTGGCGCATAGACCCGGCTACAGACCGCGTCGATCGCAGGGTCCGGCTCGGCCAAGGCCCGGTGGCGGTAGCCGGCAACGGGTCGGGTGTCGTCGTTGCCACAGGCCCACTGCCTGGAAGTCACCGCGGTGGGACGCTCCGCGTGGCGTCAGGCGAGCTGCCCAGCTCGATCGACCCGCTCGACGGTTGGTGGCCGGCGCCGATGACCAATGACGGCCTGACCGCCTTCCGGCGCGTCGGGGGAGTCGAAGGAACCCAACTCGTTCCGGATCTTGCCGCGAGCCTCCCCACGCCGACGGACGGCGGAACCACGTACACGTTTCGCCTGCGGCGAGGCATCCGCTACTCCGACGGACGGCTCGTTCGGCCGGAGGACGTTCGGCGTGCGGTGAGGCGTGCCTTGATCGTCCTCCACGACCCGTACTACTTCGGCGCGATCGTCGGCGCGGGCGAGTGCGCGGCCGACCCCCGCCGTTGCGACCTCGCCCGCGGGATCGCGATCGACCGCCGCGCATCGACGGTGACCTTTCACCTGAAGGCGCCCGACCCGGAGTTCCTCTTCAAGCTGGCACTCCCGGCCGCGTTTGCGGTCCCCGAGGGGACACCCGACCGACACGTCGGCATACGCCCGGTTCCGGCCACCGGGCCGTACGAGATCGCCGCGTACAAGCCAGGCCGGCTGATCAGGTTCGCTCGGAACCCGCGCTTCCATCTCTGGTCCGCCGCGGCACAACCCGCCGGCTATCCCGATCGGATCATCTGGCACCTCGGAGTGAGCCCAGCGGCCCAGGTCGCGGCCGTCGAGTCGGAGCAGGCCGACGTCGCCTTCGACGGTGTGCCGACTCGCCGGCTGGCCGAGGTTACGACGCAGTACGCGAGCCGGACGCGTCAGAACCTGCTCGCGGGAACGACGTTCATGTTCCTCAACACGCGCGTGCCACCTTTCGACGACGTCCGCGTCAGGCGAGCGATCAGCTACGCGGTCGATCGCGGGGCAGTCGTACGGGCTCTCGGCGGGCCCGAACATGCACAACCGACGTGTCAGATCCTGCCGCCGAACTTCGCCGGCTACCGCCCGTACTGTCCGTACACGTTGCGGCCCTCGGCGGCCGGGACGTGGGCTGCGCCAGATCTGAGCAAGGCGCAGAGGCTGATCGCCGGCTCCGGTACGCGGGGCGCCAAGGTGACCGTCTGGATTCCGCCGAACCACCGGCCGGAGGGGGCGGTGGTCGTCGCCTTGCTGCGGCAGCTCGGCTATCGCGCGCGGGGCAAGCTGCTCGGGTCCGACTACTACGCCAAGATCGGGAACTCCCGTCTGAAGGTGCAGGCGGGCGTCCACACGTGGCTGCCCGACTATCCCGCGGCGGCGGGATTCCTGCACGCGCTGTTCAGCTGTGAAGCGTTCCAGCCCGGAACGGGCGCCAATCTGAACGCCTCCGAGTTTTGCGATCGACACGTCGACCGGCTGATCGAGCGTGCCCGTGCCCTCGAGGTCACCGATCCGGCGCTGGCGAGCTCGTTGTGGTCGAAGATCGACCACGAGCTCGTGAACGAAGCGCCGGTTGTCCCGTTAGTGAATCCGACGCAGGTCGACTTTCTCTCGCGGCGCGTGGGCAACTACCAGTTCAATCCGCAGTGGCACATGCTGCTCGACCAGCTCTGGGTGCGGTAGAGGGCGGCGACGGCTAGCAGCTGAAGCGGCCGGTCGCGTGCCGAGCACTCGCGGCGATGCTCAGAGTGATGAATGTTCCGCCGTCCTCGCCGCCGTTGAACGAGCTGATCCGCCCGATCCACCGCCTGGAGCGGTAGTAGGCGAGCACGTTTCCCGACACCCGCTGCGAGCGAGAGCCGGTGATGCCCAACGAGAAGGATGCGAGCCCATCGTTC
>VAXD01000043.1 GCA_005884155.1 Actinomycetota bacterium
CAGAAGCGGCGGCGGAACGCCATCGCCAAACGGATCGTCCCGATGGCGGCCTCCGGGTCGTCGGCGTTGACGTGGAGGATCGGTACGTCGAACCCCTTCGCGAGGTCGCTCGAGTAGCGGGTCGAGCGGCCGTCCGCGGGGTCGGTGGTGAAGCCGATCTGGTTGTTCGCGATCAGATGGAGCGTGCCGCCGGTCGAGTAGCCATGCAGGTCTGCGAGGTTGAGCGTCTCGGCGACAACGCCCTGGGCCGGGAACGACGCGTCGCCATGGATCAGGATCGGCATCGCGACCGACGTGTCGTTGTAGCCCGTCCTGCTGGAGCGGTCGGTCTGCTCGGCCCGCGTGCGGCCCTCGACGACCGGGTCGACAGCCTCGAGGTGGCTCGGGTTGGACGCGAGCGTGACCGTGATCTCGCCTGACGCCGTCGCGCGCGTGCCCTCTGCGCCGAGGTGGTACTTGACGTCGCCGGTGCCGCCTTCCGGGTCGGCGACCAGCGCCTCGAGCGTGCGCTCGCCCTCGAACTCGCGCAGGATCGACTCGTACGGACGGCCGAGCACATGCGCGAGGACGTTCAGGCGTCCGCGGTGCGCCATCCCCAGCACGACCTCGTGCGCGCCCTCCTCGGCCGCGTGCGAGATCGCGGCGTCGAGCATCGGCACCATCACGTCGAGGCCTTCGATCGAGAACTGCTTCTGGCCGAGGAACGCGCGGCGCAGGTAGCGCTCGAACCCCTCGACCTCGGTCAGGCGCGAGAGCAGCGCGTGCTGCTCGTCGGCGCTCAGGGGTTGGTGGTAGCGGCCGGACTCGATCGCGGCATGCAGCCACGTGCGCTGCTCGTGGTCGGAGATGTGCTCGACCTCGTAGGCGCTGGTGCCGGAGTAGATCTCGCGCAGGCGCGGGAGGACGTCGGCCGCGGTCTCGCCGGGCACGTGGACGCCGAGGAGCGCGGCGGGAATCCGCTGCTGGAGCTCGGGCGTCAGCTCGGGGTCGAGCCGCTCGGGCTCGAGCGCGGGGTCCCCGACCGGCTCGGAGCCGAGTGGGTCGAGGCGCGCGGCGAGATGGCCGTGCGTGCGGATCGCCTCGACCAGCGCGACGGCGGCCGCGACGCCGCCCAGAAGCTTCTCGTCGACGCCTGGCTCGGCCTGCGGCTCGGGTCGCCGGTCGAGCTCCGGCGGCGCGGGGGCAGCCGGGGGCGTCTCGGCCCGAGGCGGTGGCAGAGACGGTGGCGGCGGTGGTGGCGGGGCTGCCGCGTGGCCGTTGCCGTCCGCGCCGGCGAGCTCGAGCAGCCGGGCGAGCCCTGGATGGGTAGCCACGACCTCGCTCGAGCCGCTCTCGAAGAGCGACCGCCATTCGGCCGAGACTGCCTCCGGGTTCTCGAGGTACTGCTCGAGCAGGGCTCGCGCGAAGCCGGAATTCAGGCCATCGACGTCTTGCATCCTCACACCTTTGTTCTAGCAGGCCCCATCCCTGCCGGGACGGCTAGAAAATCGGGTTGTTCGTGATCACCGCGAGGGCGAGCCCGACGATGAAGCAGAGGCCGCCGACGAACACTGCGGCTGCGGCGAGCCGCGCGTGGCGGCCGCCCATGGCCGTCGCGATGAGCGCGAGCACGATCGCGAATGGAATCACGCGCACGGGCCGATACGCGAGGCCGATCAGGCTCGCGAACAGCGCCAGCGCCGCGAGCAGGCCGGCGATCGCGTCGGCAGGCCGGTCTTCGCGTACGGGCTGCGCGCTCACGCCGGCAGGGCCGAGCGCCGGGAGCGGGCGTAGCGACGTGTTGGAGACCCGTGCGGGCCTGGGCGCGGGCGCCTGGCCGGCGGCAAGCGCCACGGGTCACGCGGTTCCAGCGGCTCAGCCGGGAGCAGCGCGGGCTCGGGCGGTTCCGGCTCCGCCTTGATGGCCCAGTAGACGACCAGCCCGAGGTACACGATCGGGATCTTCAGGATGACCATCATGAAGACGAACTCCCAGACCACCGGCGGCAGTGTACGTCACGACGACTACTTGATCGAGGCTGGTGGCTGGCATTTGCTCAGCGGGACCGAAGCCGGCGCGCAGACCCGCACGCCCTCGTCGAATGTCACGACGTAGTGCTTCCTGCCGACGCGGTAGTAGACCTTCAGGCCGCTGTAGGAGAACGCGCCCTCACGCAGAGGGCTCACGCCAACGAGAACGTCCAGGTCGTCCTCGATGTCGTGGAACGGCCGCACAGTGGCGCCTGCCAAGGTGTTCAGCTTGCCCCTCAGCTGGTGCGGAGGAAACTCGCGGATGAGGCCCACGCCAGAATTCTTCGCCACGATCGGGCCAAGAAGCAGAAACCCTGGCGTCCGGTGCAGGTACGCAACGCCTTCGAGGACGACCGGGGACTGGCCGTGGTTCTGAAGATTCGCTGCGCCGTAGGTCCCAAGCTTTCCAACATCCATCGGCATCGCGGCGTCGCCCTGGCACCGCGGGCAGGCGAGCGGGCCACCGCTGGTGACCCGCTCGCGGTGCCCGCTGCACCCGGTGACCGCGAGAGCGAGCAACACGACGCACATGACGAGCTGCGACGCCGCCCGGGCCTTAGCCACCGGCGAGGATCCTCGTCGATTGCGCCGGCCGGTTGTCGTTTCCGCAGAGGTAGTGGTCGCGGTTGGTCCCGAAGACGTAGCTGAACCTGACGCGCTGGGACGCACCGCTCCGGGCGCGCAGCGTGAGCCCTCCGGTCCCGAAGGCGACTGTGGCCGCCGCGCCCCACGTGCGGAGTCGGTAGTTCGTCCGGCCGAAGGTGCTGTTCGGACCGAAGTCGTTCGCGAAGCGCCTGTAGGTCGTCCGGCACTGATGCAGGTACCGCGACTCGTCCGCGCCCGGACGGATGCCGCCCCACCACTCCTTGGGCTCGATCGTGTACCAGGTCGAGCAGACACGCCCGTCCCAGTCACTGATGCGCTCGTGCCTGTACTTGGCGTAGACGAAATCCGAAAGCAGGTCGTGGGCCCAGTCGGACCTCGGGTTCGACTCCGACACCGAACTGCTGTCGCTGCGCGTGATGTGCTTGAAAACGCCAAGGTTGACATGCCAACCGCCACCCAGGTTCGTGGCAACCGAGATGTTGCTGTCCGCCCTGCTGCCTTCGCCGTAGGTGAACGTGCCCGTTGCGTCTTGGGCGACGTGAAGCTCCCCGATGATCGTGGGGTCGCGCTCCGTCGCGACGAGCGTCGTCTGGTTCTGCGCAAGCCAGCACGCGGGCGACTGCACGTCCGGACCGTCGCCGTTCGCGATCGAGCCGCCCTGCGGATCGAGGTCGACGTCCTCAGGCAGCACGGGATAGCTCGGGTCGATGGCCGGCGTGTCCGCCGGGTCAGCAGTCAGCCAGTCACTGCCGTTCCACTGCCTGGTCGCGACCGCGCAGTACGGCACGTCACCGGCCGTGCCCTCGACGGCGAAGTTGACCCAGCCGTCGGCGTCGGTGAGCCCATCGGGCGAGGCGCGAAGCGTGTAGGAGCCGTCGCCGGCGGTCGTCGTCCTGTCGAGCGGCGTCGCGTCGCCCGCGGAGCCGTCGGTCTCCAGATCACGATAGAGGACGACCGCCGCCCCGCTGACCGGTGCGCCCGTCGAGTCGTAGACGTGTCCCTGCACCGCTATCGGTGGAGACGGAGGAGGAGGCGGCGGCGGGGCGACCGGCACGACCGCGTTCGAGCTCTGCGCCGGCGGCGTATAGCAGCCGAAGTCGTCGTCGCACGGCGAGACCGCCGACCTCAGCTCGTGCCCGACGTCGGCCGCCTGGATGGTGTAGGTGAAGCTGTCGGGCCATCCGGCGACCCAGTCCGGTCCGCTGATGACGGTCCCGTCGCGGAGCCACTCCTTGTTGAAGCCGTTGATGCCCTCGCCGCCGCAGACGGCCCAGCCACCTCCGCTTGACGTGATCGTGTCGCCCACCTGCGCCGGGCTCGGAGCGCTCAGGAGGGGCCGGGAGCTCATCGTGATCTGTCCGTATAGGCAATCGGTTCCGGCGAGCCCGCGGCCCGCTCCCGCCACGGCCGCCAAAACGGCGACTCCGACCGCCGCGGCGAGCAGCGGCCAACTCGTTCGGAACGTGCGACTGGACATCCTGGGCTCCTTTCCGGGGGCGATGCGTCACGTCTGATCGACTCCCGTCGAGGGTAGGCGTGTCCGGCGCACGTGTCTGTCACGAGACCGTGACGAAAGTGGAACATCTGCTCGCCGCAGGTCCTACCGCGGCCTGCGCGCCGTGCCTAGTGGCCGTTTCGGACGCGTCCGAAGCCGCCGCCGCCGGGCGTCTCGACCCGAACGACGTCGCCGTCGAGGAGGTCGCGCGTGACCTTCGCCGGGAGCTCTGACCCGTTGAGGAAGTCGCGCCCGGGCCTTCCTGGCTCGCCTCCATGCGCGCCTTGCGGAGCCTGGCGACGGCGCTCGCCGACGAGCGAAAGGCGGCACGGCTCGAGCACCCGCAGTTCCCGGACGACACCATCGCCGCCCCGCCGGCGACCGCTTCCGCCCGAGGCCAGGCGCAGCGCGTGCCGCTCGACCCGCACCGGATACGCCAACTCGAGTGCCTCGGTCGGAGTCGAGAGCGTGTTCGACATGGCGACGTGGACACCTGAAGGACCGTCGGCATCCGGGCACGCGCCCTGGCCGCCGCCGACGGTCTCGTAGTAGGTGAACCGATCGTTCCCAAGCGTCAGGTTGTTCATCGTTCCCTGGCCCTGGGCGGGGACGTCGACCGCGTGGCCGAACGCGGCGAACACGACGTCCACGATCCGGCTCGAGGTCTCGACGTTCCCCGCTGCGACCGCGACGGGCGGCCGGGCGTTGACAAGACAGCCCTCCGGCGCCTGCACATGAACGGGGGCGAAGGCGCCGCCCGAGGCCGGCACGTCTGGGCTCGTCAGGCAGCGCACGACGAAGTAGCACGCGGAGCGCGTCACCGCGAGCGGGCAGTTGAGGTTGCTGTCGTGCTGCGGCGCGGTCCTCTCAAAGTCGATCTCCAGCTCGTCGCCTGCGATGGTCACCGCCGCCGTGATCTCGAGCTCGCCGCCGCCCGGCGGCTCGAGCAGGTCCGTGGCTTCGAAGCGGCCGTCGGGGAGCTCGGCGATCGCCGCCCGCACGATTCGCTCGGAATACCTGTAGAGCTCGTCTGACGCGTCCTCGACGCGTTGGGTGCCCCGCCGCTCGCACAGCTCCTCCAGCCGCCGGCCGGCGAGCGCGTGGGCCGCGAGCTGGGCACGGAGATCGCCGCGGCGCTCGTCCGGATTCCGCATGCGCGCGACGAGCGCGTCGAGAACGGCATCGTCCAGGCGGGTCGGCGGGATCACGACGCCCTCCTCGTCGAGACGGCGGGAGTCGGCGGGCAGGCTGCCCGGCTCGCGCGCTCCGACGTCGGCGTGGTGGGCACGCGTGACGGCGAAGCCGACGGGAGTGCAAGTGACCAGCGTGATGTCGGGCAGGTGCGTGCCGCCGGTGAACGGGTCGTTGAGGATGAAGACGTCGTCTGGCGCGGGGTCCTGCTCGCGCACCGCCGCGACGGCGTCGGGCATCGCGCCCAGGTGGACGGGGATGTGCTCGGCCTGCGCGATCATGCGTCCGCTCGCGTCGAAGAGTGCGGTCGAGCAGTCGCGACGCTCCTTGATGTTCGCGGAGAAGGCTGAGCGGATCAGGACCGCGCCCATCTCGTCCGCGATCGAGCGGAGCGCGGCGCCGATCAACTGGAGCTTAAGTTCCAGTTTTTTCACGCTCTCGTGACACATTCGTGAGCCGCAGCGTGCTACTGGTTCCATCCCTAACCCCCACCCACCCCGGGGGAATCCAGCAGGTGGCGCCGTCGAGGTCGATTCGGGTCGGGCCTTCCGCTTTCAACGCCTCGGCCGGCAGGAGTTGCAGGTCCGGGCCGGGGCTCACGTCGGCAGTCCGGACCGCCACGAGCTCGATCCCGCGGCTCGGGTCGGCGTACCCATAGCGCTCCTCGTGCGCGCGGTGGAACGCGGCCGCGAGATCCGGCGACAACGGCACGGTCAGCTCGAACGACTGCCCGCGGTAACGCAGGTCGGCCTCGCCGGCCTCAGGCAGCTCGCCCGCGTCCTCCAGCGGGCACACGTACGACCGCACCCGGTCACGCCGCTCGTCGCCGACAGCAAGGCCGAGCGCCGACAACACTCCCGCCTCCGCCGGCACGAGCACCGTCGAGATCCCCAGCTCCCCGGCCAACGCGCAGGCGTGCAGCGGGCCCGCACCGCCGAACGCGACGAGCGCAAAGTCCCGCGGGTCGTGCCCTCGCTCGACCGAGACGAGCCGGAGCGCCCGCAGCATCTCGGCGTTCACGACCTCGATCGCCTCGGCCGGGTCGATCCCGTCGAACGCCCGCTCGGCCGCGCTGGCAGCCAGCTCGAACCCGCCGGCAAGCCGCTCTGGAAGGCGTCCGAGCAGCAGGTTCGCGTCCGTGACCGTCGGCCGCTCGCCCCCACTGCCGTAGCACGCCGGCCCTGGATCCGCGCCCGCGCTCTCGGGCCCCACGCGGAGGGCCCCGCCCGCATCGCGCCAGACGACCGAACCGCCGCCGGCGCCGACCGTCTGGAGATCGACCATCGGCAGCCGGAGCGGCAGACCCGCGACCTCGCGCTCGGATGCCCGCCCGGCCTCGCCGCCACGAATCAGGCAGACGTCCGTCGAGGTCCCGCCCATGTCGAGCGAGAGCGCGTGCTCGACGTCGGCCAGCTGCGCGATCCGTGCCCCCCCGACCGCTCCTGCCGCAGGACCGGAGACAAGTGCCACGGCGGGATGCGCCGCGGCCTCGGCCAGGGTCGCGACGCCTCCGGACGAGCGCATCACGAGCGGTTCCGGCAGCCCGGCCGACGCGCACGCCTCTCCGAGGCCCTCGAGATAGCGCGAGACGACCGGCCCGAGGTACGCGTCGACAACCGTCGTCGACGCGCGCTCGTACTCGCGGAACTCGGGCGCGACCTCGTTCGAGGCGATTACGCGCGCCCGCGGCAGCCGCCGCCGCAGCTCGTCCGCGACCGCGCGCTCGTGCGAGGCGTCGCGGAACGCGAAGAGCAGACACACGGCCACCGCCTCGACGTCCGGCCCGAGCTCGGGCAGCGAGCCGAGCTCGAGCGGCGTGACGACCCCCTCCGGCCCGATCCGCTCGCGGACGCCGTGGCAGCGCTCCAGTGGAACGAGCGGCTCGGCGTGCGCGGCGCAGAGCCGGTAGAGGTGCGCGCGGTTCTGTCGCCGCAGGTGGAGCAGGTGCTCGAAGCCCTCCGTCGCCACGAACGCCGTGCGTGCGCCCTTGCGCTCGAGCAGCGCATTCGTCGCCACCGTCGTCCCGTGCGTGAACCGCTCGAGCCGGCCCGCGCCGACCGCCTCCGCCGCGGCCAGCACCGACTCCTCCTGCCTCGCCGCGGTCGGCACCTTGGCCGTCCGCAACTCCCCGCCCTCGAGCAACACCGCGTCGGTGAACGTCCCGCCCACGTCGACGCCGAGCACGGCGCCCATCGGTCAGCCGAGCGCCGCCGACAGCGCGGAGACGAGCAGATCGGCGTGCTCCTCGCCGAAGACCAGCGGCGGCCGGATCTTGAGCACATTGCCGGCGCGGCCGGTTCGGCCGATCAGGACGCCCCGCTCGCGCAGCGCGTCGACGACTTGACCGGCGCGCTCCCCCGAGTCGAGCTCGACGCCGATCAGAAGGCCCGCGCCGCGCACCTTGGCGACCGGGAGCCCCGCGAGCGCCTCCAGCAGCCCCGCGCCAACTCGGCTCGCCCGTTCGACGAGCCGCTCGTCCTCGATCACGTCGAGGACCGCGACGGCCGCTCGCGCCGCGACGGGGTTGCCGCCGAACGTGCTGAAGACGCTCGTCTCCGCTGCCAGGGCCTCGAACAGCTCCCGCCGGGCGATCACCGCGGCGACCGGATAGCCGTTTCCCATCGGCTTGCCGAGCGTGACGATGTCCGGCTCGAGCCCGTAGCGGGCGAATGCCCAGAGCCCGCCGCCCAACCGCCCGTGCCCGGCCTGCACCTCGTCCGCGACGAACACGCCGCCCGCCCGGTGCGTCTCGGCGAGCGCCTCTTGCAGCTCGCGGGGCTCGGGCATACGGATGCCGTCGCTCGTGAAGCCGCAGTCGAGGAACGTCGCAGCCAGACCCACGCCCCGCGTGTCGAGAGAGGCGATCGCGTTCGCAAAGCCGGCTCCCGGCTCGATCGTCTCGACGTGCTTCGGCCGGTAGCCCGCCGGCCACTCCTCCGGCGAGAGGTCGGCGATCGCGGTAGTGACGCCGTGGTAGGCGTGGTCGGTCACGATCGCCCCCCGCTGCCCGCTGTTCGCGAGCGCCAGCCGCCAGGCGAGCTCGTTCGCCTCGCTGCCGGAGTTGACGAGCATGACCGTGTCGAGCCCGGAGCCCACCGGCATCGAGGCCACGAGACGCTCGCCAAGCTCGACCAGCGGCTCGTAGAGGTAGCGCGCGTGGGTGTTCAAGAGCCGCGTCTGGCGGACGACTGCCTCGGTTACGCGCGGGTGGCAATGGCCGACGACGGGCACGTTGTTGTACGCGTCCAGCAGCCGCGTCCCGTCCGCCTCGTAGAGCCAGACGCCCCCGCCGCGGACGACGTGAACCGGCCGTCGGTAAGTCAGCGGCGTGAGCGCCGGTCCGAGCACGCCCTCGCGCCGCCGCGAGAGCTCCGCGGTCGGCGCCGCCGGCCTCTGGGCTCCCAACCGGTAGGAAACTTCGTCGGCGCCGAGCCGGTCGAAGATCTCGAGCAGCTCCCACGAGTCCGCGTCCCACGCCTCGATGTACCCGGCGTTCTCGGGGTAGCGCACAGAGCGCCAGGCACTGATCGAGACGATGGTCGCCAGCCGCGCCGTGACGAGATCGCCGAGCACGTCGAGCTCCTCCTGCTCGAACGGAAGAACGGAGGCGTAGCCGTCGACGGCGATCCGCGCGACGCGGAAGAGGTCGCCTTCCGGCCGCCCGCGCAGCAGCGACGCGAGGCCGACGGCGAAGTCCCCCACCTGCGCCGAGTGCGCGATGTCGCCGAAGTCGACGATGCCGGAGACGCGGCCGCGCTCGTCGAGCAGGACGTTGTCGAGGTTGAAGTCGCCGTGGACGACCTGTGCCCTTAGGCGCGGCCAGCGCGGCAGCACGAAGCTCTCGTAGCGGTCGAGCACGCGCTCGAGCAGTCGGCGCCGGCCCGGGTCGGCCACCGAATCCAAGAGCGGTCGCAGCCCGGCGGCGTTCTTCAGATCCCAGAGCAGGTACCGGCCCGCGGCCGGATGGAAAAAGCTGCGCAGCGCGAGGTTGAGCCTGGCATGCGTGGCCGCATAGTCGAAGACGGCGTCGTCCGCGAGCTCGGGGCCGCGGTGCTCTCCAGGCATGCGTTCGAAGAGCCGGACGAGATGACCGTCCGCCTCGACCGCGGGCCCTGCCCTGGCCACCGGCAGCTCGGGATCCACCCGCGCGACGTGCAGGATCGCCTCGCGCTCGAAGTCGAGGACGGCCGGGTCCTCGCCGCTGTTCGAGATCTTGAGCACGCAGCCGCCATCGTCGCCGGCGTCGATCAGGAATGCCTGGTCGCGCTCGCTCCCCAGCGGCGTCGCGGTCCCGGTCACGCCGAAGAGCCGGCCCGCGAGCTCCGCCGCCTCGTCGGGCGAGAAGCGGGGCGGCTCCGCCTCGAGCACGCTCACGGCCACGGTGCCGATCCTATGCGCAAGACTTTCGCGATGCCGAAAGGCGCGTGGTCGGCCGAGCTCGAGCTCGTGGGCGCCGGCGGCGAGGCGGTCGATCTCTGGCGGACGCTGACGTCGCACGGCGTCTCGTGCCCTCGAGACGACGGTTGCGCTGCCGCGACGCCGAGCGCGCACGATCCGGATCTGCGCAGGCAGGCCAGGCTTCGCCCGGGTCGAGAGCATGAACATCGGTGCGCGCGACGGCATCGTGCTTACAGACGCTGCGCGCCACATGCTCCGGCTCGACGCCAATCTGTCCGGCCTGTACGAAGCTGCACGCGAGGATCCCGAGCTCTCGTGGGTCGCGGCCGGCGCCGGGCGGATGCTGCGGAGCCCAACCGTTTTCGAGGACGTCGTCAAGACGATCTGCACGACCAACTGTGCCTGGTCGGCGACGGTGCGGATGGTGACGGCACTCGTCGAGGAGCTCGGTGCGCGCGCTCCGGACGGACGGCGGGCCTTCCCGACGGCGAGGGCCATGGCGGGCGTCGATGAGGCGTTCTACAAGGACGTCGTGCGCGCCGGCTACCGCGGCCCGTACCTGCGCTCCCTCGCGACCGACGTCGCCTCTGGCGGGCTTGACCTGGAGGCGCTCGCCGACCCCGAGCTGCCCGACGAGGAGGTCGCCGCGCGCCTGCTGGCGCTGNNGCTGCTCGGCCGCTACTCACGCCTGATCCTGGACTCCTGGACGCGGCCGGCCTACGCGCGGCTCCGCGGCCGGAGGGCGAGCGACAAGACGATCGAGCGGCGCTTCCGCCGCTACGGCGACTACGCGGGACTGGCGTTCTGGCTGTTCCTCACCAGAGACTGGGTGGAGGAACGTCCGACCTAGTGGAGCCGACGGGGATCGAACCCGTGACCTCGAGAGTGCCACTCTCGCGCTCTCCCAGCTGAGCTACGGCCCCAAGCCGTCGAATTGTAGCGGCGAACTCGAAATCCTCCGCCCAGTTGATCCGTTCCCGTTGGTTGTTCTTCGTCGGCGCGAGACGTAGCTGAACGGCTGTGCGTCCTGCGAACGATTGAGGCCGCAGGGCAAAGCACCGAGACAGCTCGGCGCAGTACGCCACGATGAGATCGACATCGTCGGTGGTATACGAGCGGCGCTCGTAGCCAAAGGCTGTCCTCCGGCAGGTTCGGCAGCGGATGACCACCACGTCTCCGTTGAGCCGAGCGGTCTTGCACTGAACTCTGTAGAGGAGGCCTCGGGTGTCGAGAACGAGGTCGTACCGAAGCCCGTTTGTCAGAGGCCAGAGAATGCCGAGACCCATGCGAGCGGCTTCGCCTGCGACTGCGAGTTCGGCTAGCGAACCCCGTTGGTCGGGAGAAAATTCCACCCGGTCAGTCTAGTTGTCTAATCGGACGACAGCCTAGACCGCTGCGGCGTCCAACTCGATGCTCGGGACATCGCCCCAGAGCTCTTCGAGCCGGTAGTACTCGCGCGCCTCGGGCGTGAAGACGTGCAGGACCACGTCGAGGTAGTCCGCGACGATCCAGCGGCCTTCCGGCTCGCCGGCGACCGAGGCTGGCAGCGCGCGCTCGTCTTGCTTCAGACGCGCGTGCACGTCGTCCCAGATCGCCTTCGTCTGGCGCTGGTTCTGCCCGGTCGCGAGCACGAAGAAGTCCGTGTAGCTGCACACGGGTCGCATGTCGAGGATGAGGACGTCCTGCGCCAGCTTCTCTTGCGCGAGGCCGGCGATTCGGCGGGCGTGTTCGATCGGTGTCAGAGGCTCGTCAAGTCCTTTCCTGCTTGCGACCAGTGTAGCCACGGTACAGGCCGCTGACCTCGATTTCCCGAGCGACGGCCTCTGGCACCAACCCTGTAACCGGTTCTCCGTCGGCTACCCGCTCCCGGACCTCGCTCGACGAAACCTGCGGCGACTCGACCTGGAACGAGACGACCCCGTCGCCGTAGCGCTCGAGATCGGGCGGTGGATAACCAGAGCGCGTCCCCACGGCAAGCCGCACCCAGCGCAGGACCTCGTCCGGCTCCTTCCAGCTCGGGAAGTCCGCGCCCTCGTCCGCGCCGACTACGAAGTACGCGTCGCCGAAGCGTCCGCCGCGCACCGCGTCGGCGGTGAAAGCGTTCTCATCGAGCTCGACCTCGGCCGGCAGCTCCGCGAACGCCGCCCGCGCGAGGCGGAGGCGCTCCTCGGCCGAGGCCACGGTGCCGCGGTGGCCCGGGCTCGCCGCGACCAGGACGACGAGCCGGTCGACCGGCAGGTCCGCGAGGGCAGCCCGTGCGAGCGCGACGTGGCCGTTGTGCGGCGGGTCGAAGATGCCGCCGAGGATTGCGGTTGTCACTGCAATTCGAGCGCTTCGCCGGCGACCTCGACCTCGTCGCCGGTCCTCGCGCCGGCCTCGCGCAGGGCCGCGTCCAGCTCCTCCTCGCCCGGCGGGCGGCCGACGACGCGGAAGCCGCGGTCGGTGCGGAGGATGCGGAACGCGCGCCGCGGATCGGGCTTGGGCCGGTAGACGAGGAACTCGGCGAGGCCGTCCGGCCGTTCCTGGGTGGGCGGCGCCGGCGGGCAGAGCTCGAACAAGCCGCGCCGG
Organism: Actinomycetota bacterium; assembly: GCA_005884155.1. Classification (GTDB taxonomy): domain Bacteria; phylum Actinomycetota; class Thermoleophilia; order Gaiellales; family Gaiellaceae; genus AC-32. The sequence goes on from VAXD01000043.1 coordinate 12,268, forward strand.
AAGCGCTCGACGCCTTCGCCCGTCGCGCATGAAAGCGCGTAGACGCGCAATACCCGTGGGTCGTCGGGCTCAAAGCTCGGCGGCTCGGGGAGCAGGTCGACCTTGTTCAGCACCACCACCTGCGGCCGCTCGGCGAGGCCCGCTCCGTACGCCTTGAGCTCACGGTCGATCTGCTCGAAGCGCTCGGCCGGGTCGCCCTCCGCGACGTCGATCACGTGGACGAGCAGCCGCGCCCGCTCCAGGTGCGCGAGGAACTCGTGGCCGAGGCCGGCTCCCTCGCTCGCACCCTCGATCAGCCCGGGCACGTCGGCCACGACCAGTTGGCGCTCGTCCGAGTCGACCGTCCCGAGCACCGGCTGGATCGTCGTGAACGGGTAGGCCGCGACCTTCGGAGTCGCGTTCGAGATCCGCCGGAGGAGCGACGACTTGCCCGCGTTCGGCAGCCCGACGAGCGCGGCGTCCGCCAGCAGCTTCAAGCGCAGCTCGTAGTCGGCCTCGTCGCCGGGGAGGCCGGTCTCGGCGAAGCGCGGCGTCTGCCGGACAGAGCTCGCGAAGCGCTTGTTGCCGCGGCCAGGCGCACCGCCGCGCGCGAGCACCACACGCGCCCCTCCGTGTGCGAGGTCGGCCACGAGCTGGCCGTCCTCGTCGAAGACCTGCGTGCCGGCGGGGACGCGCAGCTCGACGGTCGCGCCGTCAGCCCCGTGCTTGCCGGCCCCGCCGCCGTTGCCGCCCCGGCCACCTGCGAAGCGCCGCTTGGCCCGGAAGCCGGAGAGGTCGCGCAGGTCGGCGTCCGCGACCGCGACCACGTCCCCGCCGGGCCCGCCGTCACCGCCGTCCGGCCCGCCCTTCGGCACGTGCTTCTCACGCCTGAAGTGGAGCGCGCCGTCGCCGCCGCGCCCCGCCTGCACGTGGATGCGGGCGCGGTCGTGGAACACGGAGCGCTACTCCGAGTCGACCACTGCGACGAGCCGGCGGCCGCCGCTCGTCTTGAACGCGACGCGGCCGTCGCGCTTCGCGAAGATCGTGTCGTCGCGGCCGATGCCCGCGCCGGGGCCCGCCCGGAAGCGCGTCCCGCGCTGGCGGACGATGATCGTCCCGGCGGTCACGCCCTGGCCGTCGAAGACCTTGACCCCGAGCATTTTGGGCTTGGAGTCGCGGCCGTTCCTCGACGATCCGAGTCCTTTCTTATGTGCCATCTACTTGCCCTCCTGCGCCTCGAGCGCGGCGAGCGCGCCCTTGCGCTTCGCGTGCGCCCGCTCGTATTCGAGCGCCGCCGCGACCTGCTCGGTAGACCAGCCACCGGCCTGCTCGGCGATCTCCTTGACGGTCAGGTCCGCGTAGCCGGTGGGCAGCTTCGCCGGAGCCCCGGCCGTCTCCTTCTCCTCTTCCTTCTTCGGCGCGGCCGTGCTCGCGCGCTTCGTGCCGCCGATCGACTGGATCTCGATCTGCGACAGCTTCGCCCGGAAGCCGGTGTGCCGGCGGTAGCCCGACTTGGGCCGGTATTTGCCGATCCGGATCTTCTCGCCAAGCGGCGAGCCGACGACCTTCGCGGTCACCTGCGCGCTCCTCGGCGCCAGCTCGAACTTGCCGTCCCCGCCGAGCATCAGCACCTCTGGATGGAAGGTCTTGCCCTCCTCCGTCGGCAGGCGGTCCACGAGCAGGCGCTCGCCCTCGCGGACGCGGTACTGCTTGCCTCCGAGTGAGATGATTGCGTAGCTCATGGCATCGAAACGCGGGCTCGTGGCCCGCGAGCACGAAAGTCTAGCGGCGATCGACGCACGGCCGCAAAGGCCGCGCCTGACGGAGATCTGGATCGTGTGGGCGCTCTTCGGGCTCGCGACCGTCGCAGTCTTCGAGACGTACTGGCGGATCCCGCCGCAGGAGCTCTGGAAAGTGCACAACTCCGGCTTCGTCGGCGGAGCGGGCCGCGCGCTCGTCTTCGTCGGCTTCTCGCCCGCACTCGCCGCGCTCGCGGTGTTGCCGATCGTGGCCGACCGGCTCGATGACAGGCGCGCGAACATTGTCGCGGTCATCGCCTTCGCCCTCTGCGCCACCGTGGGCTTCGTCCAGACGCCGAGCCACCTGGACCCGAAGTGGTCGAACATCTGGCCGGTCGCCGGGGTCGCGCCCGCGGTCCTGCTCACCGTCTGGGCGGCGCGGAGCGGGAGGCCAGAGGCGGTGCGGACGACGCGTGCAGGGGACCTGACGAGGATCGTGCTCGGGTTGGTGACGCTGCTCTGGGCCACGCCGTACATCGCGGCGGAGCTCGGCTTCCACCTCGACGGCGTGCCTTTCTTCGGCTGGGTCTTTCAGACGGGCAAGGTCGCCCCGGAGCCCGGGTCCGGCAATCTCCACGCGACCGTCCACTACGGCCACCACCACGGGCTCGACGGTTTGCTCCTGGTCGTGACCGCCCTGCTGCTCTCGCGAGTGCTCGGCGGAATCCGCCGTCCGCCGCTGCGGGTACTGACAGGCGTTGTCCTCGCGCTGATGCTGGTCTACGGCTGGACGAACATGGTGAACGACCTCTGGATCGAGCAGGTCGTCAAGCGCGGCTGGACGAGCTGGCAGGTACCGGACGTCCTCTTCCCCTCGTTCTCACTCGCCTGGGCGGCGATGCTCGTCGCCGCCGCGGCGATTTACGCGGCGTTCTTCGCGAGCCGGCCGCTACTCCGGCGGTGAGGACTGCGCAGTGGTGCTCTTGCGGCGGCGACGGCCACCTCTGGAGCCCCGGCGGGTCTTCTTCTTCGGCTTCGGCTGCTCGGCGCCGTTCTGCGCCTCCGGCGCGGCTTCGGCCTCGGGCTCGGGCTCTTCGCGCCCGAGCTGAGGATCTGGGATGTGGATCTTCGGCGCTGCCCCATCGCCGGCGCCGTCGCCGTTCGCAGCGGCGGTTGCGGTCGCGTCGGCCGGCTTCTTCTTGCGCCGCCGCCCGCCGCGGGAGCCGCGGCGCGTTTTCTTCTTCGGCACCGCTGCCTGCTCACCCTCGGGGGCGGGCTCCGCTTCGGCTGCGGGCTCCTGGACTTCCGGCTCTTCGACTTCCGGCTCTTCGACTTCCGGCTGCTCGACCTCCGGCTCCTCGGCCTCCGGCTCCTCGACCTCCGGCGGGGCGGCTTCCTCGGCCACCTTGCCCTTGCGTGCCGGCGGCTTTCGGGTCGGCTTCTCGGCCTCGCTCTCCGCGGTGATCGGCGCCTCGGCCTTCTTCGTCTTCGTCACGAGCGTCGCGTAGGCCGTGCCGTTCAGCACGCGCTCGATCCGGACCTTCGCGTTCTTGCCGACCAGCCCGGACGCGCCGCCGACGCAGACCGCAAGACCGTCGAGCTTGCCGATCGCCGCGTGCACGTCGTGGCGAGCGACCTCGACGAGCTTGAGGTCGATCTGCGCGCCCTCCTGCACCGGGGTTTCGGGCGCGAGGCTCTCGAGCGTGCCCTTGCCGAGCACGTCGAAGTGGTCGGTCGCGACGTCCTCGCGGGACTGGATCAGGAACCGGCGCTTCGTCTCCTCCTCGATCGCCGCGAGCCGCGCGGCTCCTGGCCCGATCAGGACGCTCGCCACCTTCGCGTTCAGCTCGACCTTGAACGCCTTCGTGCGCGGGGCGCTGGCCGCGAGTCCGCGCAGCCGCCGCTCGGCGTCGACCGCGGCCGACGTCTCCGAGAGCACGACCCCGTCACCACCGCAGACCGTGCACTTGCGCGTGAGGATCTCGCGCGGCCCGTCGGTCACGTTCTGGCGCGTCATCTCGACGAGCCCGAGGGGCGAGATCTCGACCACGTAGGTCTTCGTCCGGTCGCGCTCCAGCTCGGACTTGAGCGCCTCTTCGACCGTTGCCCGGTTCTTCGGGTTCGCCATGTCGATGAAGTCGATGACGATGATCCCGCCGACGTCGCGCAGCCGCAGCTGGCGCACGACTTCCTTGACGGCCTCGAGATTGTTCTTCGTGATCGTGTCCTCGAGCCGGCCGCCGGAGGCCTTGCCGCGGCCGCCGACGAAGCGGCCCGTGTTGACGTCGATCACCGTGAACGCCTCGGCGTAATCGAAGACGAGGTAGCCGCCGGACGGAAGGTCGACCCGGCGCGAAAGCGTCGAGCGGATCTCGGCCTCGACGCCGGACGACTCCATCAATGGCGTCTTCTCGCGGTAGCGCTGGACGCGGTCGGCCATGTGCGGCGAGGTCTTCCTCAGGTAGCCGAGGATTCGCTTGTAGGTGCGCTCGTGGTCGACGAGCGCGCGCTCGAAGTCGTCGGTGAAGAGGTCGCGGATGACGCGCAGCGGCAGCTCGGCCTCCTGGTAGACGAGCGTCTGTCCCTTCGCGCTCTTCGCGCGGGCCTCGATCGTCTTCCAGAGGCGCTGCAGGAAGACGAGGTCGCGCTCGATGTCCTCCGCGGAGGCGCCTTCGGCCGCGGTGCGGACGATTACGCCGCCCTTCTTGACGTCGAGCCCCTTGACGATGTCGCGCAGCCGGATGCGCTCGTCCTCCTCGAGCCGGCGCGAGACGCCGAGGCCCTCGCCGCTCGGGACGAAGACGACGAAGCGGCCCGGGAGCGAGATCTCGGTGGTGAGGCGCGCGCCCTTCGACTTCATCGGGTCCTTGACCGCCTGGACGAGCACTTCCTGGCCGCGGCTGAGCAGGTCCTGGATCCTGCGGCCCTGCTGCTGGGCGCGGCCCTCGAGGGACGGCACGACTACCTCGTCGACGTAGAGGAAGCCGTTCTTCTCGAGGCCGATCTCGATGAACGCGGCCTCCATGCCCGGCAGGACGTTGTCGACGACGCCCTTGTAGATGTTGCCTGCGATCGAGCGGCGCTCCGGCCGCTCGAGGTAGGCCTCGGCGACCTTGTCGTCCTCGACCACAGCGACGCGCTGCTCGCTGACGTCGACAGAGATCAGGAGCTCACGCTTCGCGGGCGGCAGCGGCGGGCGCCTCGGCGGCGGCTTACGGCGTGGGGCGCGCTGCTTGCGCGCTGCGGGACGGCGCTCGGGCCGTGGCTCTTGCTTCTTCTGAGGCTCGGCCTTGGGCTCTTCCGTTTTGGCCTGCGCGGTTGCGCCGGTGCCGGTGCGCTTGCGGCCGCGTCCGCCGCGGCTTCCGCGCCGGCGGCGCTTACGTGCCGGTGTCTCTTCGGCTGAGCCCGCCTGCGCGGGCTTGGGGCTTACGGTCTCGGGAGGGGCAGTTGGCGCGCTCGCTGCAGCAGCGGCGGCGCGCTCGTCGGGGGTCGGCTTGCGCCGACGGAACAATCGCAACAAGTGAAAACTCCTTCGTATAGAGCGCGCGCGCTGTCATCGCTCGACACGGTGTCATCGGTGATTGGGCGGAGCGCGCGCTGCAGTGTCAAAGCAAAACTCATTACGTACAGGCTAGCAGTGCGGCCTGTCGTCCCCGTTTCGCCGCTTACGCGGCGGCTGCGGGCCGGAGCTTCGCGCGCTTCGCTCTCACTGCGCGCAGCCGCTGGCTCAAGCGGGCCCACGCCCATGGCTCGACCTCGTGGTAGCGGTGCTCGCCCTGGGCGCGCGTCGCTTCGAGGTATTCGAACCAGGCGTCGGCCTCTTCGATCAGCAGCAGCTCCTCTGCTTCTCGTCTTGCGGACATGGCGCGATGGTAGGACCAGCGCCGGACGACATCGGAGTCAGCGCAGCAGACGCCTGCGCGGCCCGGTCCCGCGGGCGTGGATCGCCTCCAGGACGCCGACCGCGAGCAGGTTCGCGATCATCGCGGAGCCGCCCACGCTGACGAACGGAAGCGGAATCCCGGTCACCGGTGCGATCCCGATCGCCATGCCCACGTTGACGAAGACCTGGAACAGGAACGCAACCACGATCCCGCCCGCCGCGATCGCCGAGAACGCGTCGCGCGCGGCGGACACGATCTTCAGCCCACGCCAGACGACGAGCAGGTAGAGCAGGAGCAGGATCGAGACGCCGACGAAGCCGCGCTCCTCGGCGAGCGAGGCGAACGCGAAGTCGGTCGCGTGCTCCGGCAGGAAGTGGTAGTTCGTCTGCGTCGCGCCCTTCGGCCCTCGGCCCGAGAGCCCGCCGGCGCCGACCGCGTTGATCGACTCGCGCACGTTGTAGGTCGCACCCTGCGGATCCGAGCTCGGGTTCGTGAAGCCGGTCAGGCGACTCTGCTGGTACGGCTTGAGGACGTGGATCCCCGCTGAAGGGAGGATCCAGAGCACCGTGAGGATGAACGCGAGCGCGCCGGCTCCGAGCACGGCGAGATGCGTCCAGCGGGTCCCCGCGACGAACAGCACCGCGGCGAGCGCGACCGCGTAGACCATGGCCGTGCCGACGTCCGGCTGGATGAAGACGAGCAGGATCGGCCCGGCGGCAAAGCCGATCGTCTGCAGCACCGTCCGGCTGTCCCCCAGCCGCCTCGCGCGGTCGGCGAGGAAGCCGGCGAGGAAGAGCACGAACAGGAGCTTCCCGAACTCGGACGGCTGGAAGCGGAAGAAGCCGAGGTCGAGCCAACGCTTCGAGTGGCGCGAGACGGTTCCGGCCATCAGCACGAGCAGCATCACGCTGAGGGTGCCGACGTAGATCACCCGCTTGTGGCGGCGGTAGTACTCGGGATCGATGAAGACGACCGCGACGAGGGCGACCGCGCCGATCGCGGCGTAGACGCCCTGCCGCACGACGTAGTAGCCGGGGTTGCCGGGGATGTCGTGCTGCGTGATTCCGCCGATCGCCCAGAGCCCGTAGCCGACGAGCGCGGCGACCGCCCCGAGCAGGATCCAGTCGAGCCGGCCCAGGAACGCGGTGAGATCGACGGACTCGCTGCGCGGCCGGCGGAGGCCTTTCGCACGGGTGTCGACTGCCTCGATCATCCGGTCGCCGCCCCCGACCCCAGCGGCGTCGTCTGCGTGCTCGACTTGAAGAACTGCTGGAAGACCTTGAGCGCGGCCGGTGCCGCAGCGTCGGCCCCGAAGCCGCCGTTCTCGATGATCGCGCAGACGACGATTTGCGGCGGCTCGGTCGACTGGGCGGGGCCATAGCCGCACCACCACGACTGGTCGCGCTGGTTCGTCTGTGGGTTCTCCTGCGCGGTGCCCGTCTTGCCGGCGATTGACGGATAGAAGTTGCGGAAGACGCTCTGCGAGGTGCCGATCGACGAGTGCGTCGCCTGGAAGAGCCCGTCGTTCACGACCGCGAGCGCCGTCGGGTCGAGCCCGACCGGCTGCGGCGCAGCCGGGATGAAGCGGCGCTTGACCCGCGGGGCTGACCTTCCGCCGCCACCCTCCACGACGTCCTGGACGAGGTGCGGCTGGACGAGTCTGCCGCCGTTCGCGAGCAACGCGTAGAAGCGCGCCATCTGCAGCGGTGTCACGAGCAGGTCCTTCTGGCCGATCGCGAGCTGGACCGAGTCGCCCGGCTTCCAGGAACGGTCGATCCGCCAGTTCGGGTCGGTCTTCGCCGTGAACGTGCGTTTCCGCCACTCCGGAGTCGGCAGGAGCCCGCCCGACTCTGGCGCGACGTCGACGCCCGTTTTCTTGCCGAAGCCGAATTTCGCCGCCCAGGCCTGCAGTGGGTGACCCGCGCTCGGCGGCATGTTGTAGAAGTCGTAGCCGACGCGGTAGAACCACGTGTCGCACGACTCCGCCAGGGCGGTCGGCAGGTTCATCATCTGGTCGGCGTACGGGTCGACGTTCTTGAAGACCTGTGGGGGGAAGCCCGGATACTGGCTCGGGACGCTGAAGTCCGGCGTGCAGGGCAACTCGGTCGAGGACGAGATCGTGTGCGTCTCCAGCGCCGCGAGCGCCGTGACCGGCTTCCAGGTCGAGCCCGCCGGATACACCCCGTCGATCGCGCGGTTCAACGCCGGGTAGTTCATCTGCTTGGCGGTCGCGCCAGTGAGGCCCTGTGCCGCGAGCCGCTTGGTCGTCACGCGGCCGGTATAGACGCGCGGGTCGTAGGCCGGGTAGGACGCCATCGCGAGGATCGAGCCGTCGCGCGGGTCGAGCGCCACGATCGCGCCGCCGTTTGCCTGGTATTGCCGGTTTCCGTACGCGAGCCCGATTCCGTAGCGGATCGCGTTCTCGGCCGCGCGCTGCAGCTTGAGGTCGAGCGTCAGGCGAATCGACTCGCCCGGCTTCTGCGGCCGAACGAGCACGAGGTCGCTGCGGGGATGCCCGAGGGAGTCGACGGTGAGCTGCTCGAGCCCGGCCTGGCCCCGGAGATAGCGGTCGTAGGTCGCCTCGAGCCCGCCCTGGCCGATCGTATCGCCGGCCTGGTAGCCGTACTTCCGCAGGCTCTTCAGCTGGGCGGGGGAGATCTCCGAGACGTAGCCGAGGAGCTGCGACGCGAGCGGGCCGTAGGTGTAGCTGCGCAGGAAGGTCGGGACGACCCGGACGCCCGGGAACTGCTCCTCGTGCTCGTAGATGTAGTTGATCGGCGCGTCGCGCTTGACCGACTCGCGCACGGTCACCGGCGTGATCGGGTCGTTCCCGCGAGCCTTGATCTCGACGAGCATCTGCCGTACCGGCACCTTCAGCACCTTCGAGAGCTGCCGCAGCTCGGCGAGCCGGGCCGGCCACGTCTTGGGCAGGTCGGCAGGCGAGAGCTCCACGGCCGTCCCGCCGACGTTGGCGACCAGCGGGTAGCCGTTGCGGTCGAAGATCTCGCCGCGCTCGGCCGGGACGCGGATCGAGCGGACCTGGTTGTCGAGCGCCGCGTGCAGGTACTGCGGCCCCGAGAGCACCTGTAGCGCCCAGAGCCGGAAGAAAAGGATCCCGAAGACGATCAGCGCGACCGCGCCGAGGATCCCGAGCCGAAGTGCGAGCTGCGGCGTGAAGCGGTACGGCTCCTCGACCCGCGGGTCGGGCGGAAGGAACCTGTTCGAGCCCGAACGGCCCGCGCGGAAGCCGCTGCTAGCCAAGGAGCCGCACCTCCGTCGCGCCCTCGGGCACGGTCGCGAAGGCGAGCGCGCGCCGCACCAGCGCGTAGACCGGCAGTGTCAGGATCAGGTTCAGCAGCACCTTCGCGGGCAGCGCGTCGAGCAGCGCGATGCGAGCCGAGACCGGGTCGCCGAGCATGTAGTGCAGGAAGAGCGCGCCGAACTGGACGAGCACCGTCGCCACCGCGACCGAGACGTAGGGGGCGTGCAGGCGGTCCCGTCCGGTCGTCTCGCCGTAGCGCCCGATCCAGTAACCGGCGATCGTGAGCAGCAGCGACGTGACGCCCAGCGTGCCCAGGTTGGCCGTGTCGACGAGCAGGCCGGCGGCGAAGCCCGCGCTCGCGCCGTAGACCGAGCCGCGCAGCAGCGCGATCGCCATCAGCGTCAGCAGCACGACGTCGGGCGTGCCGCCGAGGATCTGCGCCGATGAGAACAGCGTGACCTGCAGGATCGCCGCGACAAAGATGAGGACACCGACCTTGGCCGGCTCGACGAGAAACCGCATCGCTAATGCCTCTTCTTGGGCACGAGCACGAGCACGTTCTGAAGCGAGCCGAAGTCGACGTTCGGATGTAGCTGAACGTTCCAGTAGAGGTCAAGGTCGTTCTGGGAGGCGCCGGTGACGTATCCGATCGGGATCCCATGCGGGTAGAGCGACTTCAGGGGCGGGACGCGCCAGCCCTGCGTGACGATCAGGTCGTCCGGGTTGATGCTTTGGGACTTCGAGACGCGGTCGAGGATCAGGGTGCCGCGGCCCTGCCCCACGCCGACGATTCCCGTTGCTCGCGTGACATTGTCCATTGCGGACACCTTGCTCGCGGGGTCGGTCACGAGGGAAACCTGCGACTCGTTGTGCGCGACTTTGGTGACGAGGCCGACAAGCCCGTCGGGAGTCACGACCGGGTCATCGAGACGGACGCCGTTGACCGAGCCCGCGGCGATCGTGACCTGCTGCTGGAACTCGCTGGGCGCCCGGCTGACGATCTCCGTCGCTATGTAGTTGAAGCCGCTTGGGAACTCCGGTGAGCCGACAAAACGCAGCTGCCGCTTGAGGTCGGAGTTCTCCTGGACCGCGTTCTTGCTCTGGATCGCGAGCTGGCGGTACTTGTCGACCTGGGTCCGCAGGCGCGCGTTCTCCGACTTCGCGTGCACGAGGCCGGCGAACCAGTTGTACGCGTCCCGGAACGGCGCGACGACGCGTTCGGCGCCGACTTCGAACGGCCTCAGCACGGCCGCGCCCGTGCTCTGGACGCCGTGCAGCCCGCCGCCCGACGACTCACGGAAATAGATCGTGATCAGCACGATCGAGAGCAGGACGAGCGCCCCCGCCACAATCCGCCGCCGAAGGGCGGTGGCACTACGGGAGGACAACCCGGCGGGCCTGGAGCGAGGAACGGGGGACCCCAAGACCGCAAGACGTGCGTCGCGGTTCCTTGGCACGAGAACGCCCTAGTGTAGAGAGAGTCTCGGTGGACTGCGACTAGGGGCGGTGATTCGTTCGCTTGCGCGCGTTCTGGCTGCGGTGGATCGCCTCGAACTCCTCAAGGCTGCGGCCCGAGCCGACGGCAACGCATGTGAGCGGGCTCTCCGCCAGGTGCACCGGCATCTGCGTCTCGTGGCGCAGGCGCTCGTCGAGGGCGTTCAGGAGGGCCCCGCCGCCGGCGAGCACGATTCCTCGATCCATGATGTCCGCGGCGAGCTCTGGCGGCGTCTTGTCGAGCGTCGACTTGATCGCCTCGACGATCTGGCCGACCGGGCCGTCGAGCGCGCGGCGGATCTCCTCGGAGCTCAGGATCACGGTCTTCGGCAGGCCGGTCAGCATGTCGCGCCCGCGCACCTCCGCCTGCACTTCCTCGCGCATATCCCACGCCGAGCCGACCTCGAGCTTGATTTCTTCGGCGGTCTGCTGGCCGATCAGCAACTTGTAGTCGCGCTTGATGTGGTTGACGATCGCGTCGTCCATCTCGTCGCCGCCGACGCGCAAGCTCTGCGAGACGACGATGCCGCCGAGGCTGATCACTGCGACCTCGGTCGTGCCGCCGCCGATGTCGACGATCATGTTCCCGGTCGGCTCGGCCACCGGGAGCCCGGCCCCGATCGCGGCAGCCATCGGCTCCTCGATCAGGTAGGCCTGGCGCGCGCCGGCGGAGAGCGTCGCCTCCTCGACGGCGCGCTTCTCGACGCCGGTCACGCCTGACGGGACGCAGACGACGACGCGCGGGTGCGCGAAGCGGTGCTGGTGGACCTTCTGGATGAAGTGCCGGAGCATCTGCTCGGTGACGTCGAAGTCGGCGATCACGCCGTCCTTGAGCGGACGGATCGCGGAGATCGTCCCCGGCGTGCGGCCGAGCATCCGCTTCGCCTCGACGCCGACCGCGTGCACCTCGCCGCTGCGCTGGTCGATCGCAACCACGCTCGGCTCAGACAGCACGATCCCGCGCCCGCGCACGTACACGAGCGTGTTGGCCGTGCCAAGGTCGACGGCCATGTCACGACCGCCGAACCCGTTGAAGTAACCCCGGAGACCCATCGGCCCGCACGAGTCTAGCGGCGTAGGCTGGTTTCCACCGTCTTGCGGGCCTTTTCCACCTCGGTGCGCACGAAGCAGCCGGCCAGGTGGTCGTTGACCACGCCGACGGCCTGCATCGTCGAGTACAGCGTCGTCGGGCCGACGAAGGCGAAGCCACGGCGTTTGAGCTCCTTGGCAAGCTCTTTCGACTCGGGTGTGAACGAGGCCATCTCGGCGTAGCCGCGGGGCGCGCGGCCTGTTGGGCGACGGAAGCTCCAGACGAGCTCGGGGAGGGGCGTCTCGTCACGCATCGCCACTGTGGCCTCGGCGTTGCGGATGATCGCCTCGATCTTCTGGCGGTTTCGGATCACGCGCGCGTTTGCGAGCAGCCGCTTCACGTCGCGTGCGCCGAACCCGGCGACGACCTCCGGCTCGAAGTGGGCGAACGCATCGCGGATCCCGTCGCGCTTGCGCAGGATCAGTGCCCACGAGAGGCCGCTCTGCAGGCACTCGAGGCAGAGCTTCTCGTAGAGCCCGCGCTCCTCGAGCACGGGCCGCCCCCACTCCTCGTCGTGGTACCGCCGGTAGGTCTCGTCGCCGGCGCCCCAGCGGCAGCGCCGCTTCCCGTCTTCTCCGGTGACGACGTCGCCGGCCAAACCGCTACCCCGGGGTCTGACCCGGGGTCAGACCCGGGGCTCCGCGCCTGTGCCAAGTGCTGCCGCCAACAGTCACGAAAGCCTCGCCACGGGCTGATCGTTGTACGCGATGAACGTACTCTCTTCGATCATGCCGCGGGCGCCTCGAACCCAAATTGCGGGCGGCATCTACAAGGTCGGCTCGCGGGGAAACGGACGGCGGACGCTCTTCCACGATGCGGTCGCCTATGAGCTGTTCCTGGAACTTCTCGGTGCAAGCGTCGTTCGCTTTTGCTGGCTGTGTCACACGTACTGCCTCATGCCGAACCACTTTCATCTGCTCATCGAGACGCCCGACGCGAATATCTCCGCGGGGACGCAGTGGCTGAAGGGCCGCTACGCGCAGTGGTTCAACAAGCGCAACGGGCAAACCGGACACGTGTTCGAAGGCCGATTCTACGGTGAGCTCGTCGAGAGTGATGAGCACTTCGTCGAACTCGTGCGCTACATCCTGAACAACCCAGTTCGAGCAGGCCTATGCGCCGACGCAAGCGGCTGGGGATGGAGCAGTTATCGCGCGCTCGTCGGAGACAGCAAGGCCCCTTCCTTCCTCACCACGGAACGCGTCCTAGGGCAATTCGGTCGGGACCCGCGAATGGCGCGCGAGGAACTCCGGCGATTCGTCCTCCGGCTTCCTTCCGAGGATGCGGACGAGCGATGGCGCCCAGTGCCTCGCCCCCAGGGTCTGACCCCGGGTCAGACCCTGGTTGGGAGGCTGGGAGATCAGCCGAAGCCGTAGACGCCGGGGAAGCGCTCGGCCAGCAGGCGGACGAGCAGCGCGGCCGGTAGTCCGACGACGTTCCAGAAGTCACCCTCGATCCGCTCGACCAGCGACGCCCCGAGCCCCTGGATCGCGTAGGCGCCGGCGCGGCCCTCCCACTCGCCGCTCGCGATGTAGTGCGCGAGGTCGCGTGCGTCGAGCGGCCGGAACCTGACCTGCGTGACCTCCTTGTGCACTTCTTCCCAGGCAGGCGTCAGCAGCGCGAGCCCGGAGATGACCTCGTGCGTCTTCCCGCCGAGGCTCTCCAGCATCTCCTCGGCTTCCTCCTCGTTCCCGGCCTTGCCGTAAACCCGGCCGCCGCAGATCACCTCGGTGTCGCAGCCGAGCACCGGCCGCTCGTCGAAGACCCCCACCGAGCGCGCCTTCCCCAAGGCATGCGCGACCGGATCGCCCTCCGTCTCCTCGTAGCTCGGCTCCACGACCTCGAACGGGATTCGAAGCAGCTCGAGAATCTGCCGTCGCCGCGGCGACGTCGAGGCGAGGATCAGGGGCGTTGCAGGCGGAGCCGCCAAATTTCCTCCGCCGGCCATTGCTTCGCCCACTCGGCCGGCGGATCGTCGTACCATTCGTGATCCTTCGCGTCGCCGGGCGCGAACAGCTCGCGGAAATCGAGCAGCTGGAACCCGTTCTCACGCAGGATCCGCAGCATGTCCGAGGTCGACGGGTGGAACTCGACGCCCTCCCAGTCGTCGTCCCAGTCGAAGCGGTACATCCCTTTCTGCGGCCGCTCGAGACGGTTGGTCGTCTTCCCCTGGTCGGGAGCGCACAGGATCCGCAACGTCGAGCCGCGCATGAAGACGAGCTCGCTGCCGGGCCGAAGCAGCCGCGCCGCTTCGGAAATCCAGAGCGCCGGATCGCACCAGATCGACGCGCCGTACTCCGAGAACGCGAGATCAAACGATTCATCCGGGAGCGGAACGTCCTCCGCGCTCGCCTCGATCAGCTCGAGCCCGAGCCCGAACTCCTCGTCCATCCGCCTCGCCGTCTCGAGCTGCGCCGGCGTCACATCGACGCCCACGACTCGCCGTGCACCGGCGCGCTTGAGCCAAGCGCCGAAGTACGCCGTTCCGCAACCGAGCTCGATCACGTCCTTGCCGGCGAGCTCCGGCAGCATCTGAACCTCGCGCTCGGGCTTCCCCCACTGCCCCCACGTGATCTCCTCTTGCGCCCAGGCGCCGTGCGCCGCCCGGTCGGTGTACTGCTCGTTCGACTTGGTCCAACCCGCCCTGTTGAGCGCGACGTAATCCTTCTCAGCCACTGAACCAGAGAGCCAGCTCACGCTCGGCCGACTCCGGCGAGTCCGAGCCGTGCACGAGGTTGTCCGGCATCGCGAGCGCGAAGTCGCCGCGGATCGAGCCAGGCGTCGCGTCCGCCGGGTTCGTCGCGCCGATCGTCGAGCGCGCGGGCGCGATCGCCCCGAGGTGATGAACGAGACCAGCTCGCCGAAGAACGGCTTCTCCGCGTGCTCCGCGTAGTGGCCTTCGGCCAGGTCACGGTCGACCTGCACAAGCCGCGCGTCGCGCACGACGAGGCCGCGCCGCTCGAAGCGCGCCAGGATCTCGCCGGCGAGCCCGCGGGCCATCGCGTCCGGCTTGACCAGGATCAGGGTTCGCTCGAGCGCCAAGGCGCCCGGAGTCTACGAGCGCTCGCGCCTGGGCGGAGCGAGCGTCGGCTGGTCGAGCTCGACCGGCGACGCCAGCACCGGCGTCTCGCAGTACGGGCAGATCTGCCAGAGCGCCTCGAGCGGCGCCTTGCAGTTGCGGCACGACTGCCTCAGCCTCGTCGTGCAGACCGGGCAGATGAGGAAGGCCGGATCGACGTCGGCGCGGCACACCGGGCAGTGCAGGTCGCGGCGCGAGAGCCGCTCCTCCATCGCCTTGATCTCGAGCTCGCGCTCGCGCACGTCCTCGAGGTATTCCGGCGGCCGGAAGAGCATGTAGATCAGCGCACCGACGAACGGCGGGAACAGCCCGAGCACCGCCGCCATCCCGACCAGCCACGGGTCGTCGATCCGCCGCCGCGCGTCCTTGTAGACCCAGAAGGCAACGGACAGCCAGAAGACCCCGAGGAAGAGCACGGTCAGGTTCCGGATCACAGTCCAGGTGCTGTGACTGAAGAAGTCGAAGATTCCGTTGTCGGCTACGATCACAAACGCCCTCACAGGAGGAGCTTCCCCAGGAGATAACCGGCGGCAAACGCGAGGCCGACGATCGTCAGGACGACGACGGCGGCGACCGCGAAGACGCTCAGCCTCTCGCCGAGCTTTCCCATGGTATGCGCTTGGAGCGGACGGAGAAGTCCGCCAGCAGGTAGAGGGAACCGGTGACGAGAAGGGCCCCGTCGTCGCCGGCGAGCTCGCGGGCGCGGGCGAGCGCGTGCTCCGCGTCGGGGACGCTCTCGACCGAGTCGAAGAAGGGGGCGCCGATGCGGGCGACCTCGTCGGCCGGCAGCGCGCGGGAGCTGCGCGACGACGTCGCCACGAGCGAGCGGCCGGCGCCGGCCAGCAGACGCAGCATCCCGTCCGCGTCCTTGTCGACGAGGATCGACGCGACGACGACGTAGTCGCGCCGGGGCAGCCGCTCCAGTAGCCATTCGATCCCGGCCGGGTTGTGTGCGCCGGCGAACACGTCGCCGCCGACGACGTCGAAGCGCCCGGGGAGCGAGATCTCGACGTCGCCCTCGAGCGGCCGGCCGAGGAACGCCTCCGCGGCGGCGCGGGCCACGTCGTCCGCGTGGACGATCTCCTCCGCACCGCGCTCGCGCGCGAGTGCTTCCCATTCCGGCTCGCCGAGGACAACCGTCGCGCCGGGTGAGACGACGGCGAGCTTCTCGGCGGCGATCACCTCGCGCGTGCCGCCGAGGACGTCCGTATGGTCGAGCGCGACGTTCGTCAGGACGACGATGCGCGCGTCGAGGACGTTCGTGGCGTCGAGACGCCCGCCCAGACCGGCCTCGACGACCGCGACGTCAACGCCGGCTTCGGCGAACTCGGCCAGCGTGGCCGCGGTCAGCACCTCGAACTGCGTCGCCCCGGCCCGCTCGGCCGGCTCGCGCACGCGCGCGAGCGCCCGTTCCAGGTCGGCGTCCTCGCCGTCGACCTGGATCCGCTCGCTCCAGCCGGAGACGTGCGGCGATGTGTACGCGCCCGTTCGCAGCCCCTCACGCGCGAGGAAGGCGGCGGCGCGGCGGGTCGCGGTCGACTTGCCGTTCGTGCCGACGACGTGGATCGCCGGGAAGGCGTTCTGCGGCTCGCCGAGCTCGCTCAGGAGCGCGCGCATCCGCCCCAGCCCGAACTCCTCGGGCCAGGGCGAGAGCGTTTCCAGCCACTCAACGCGAGAGGGCATCGAGCTCGCGGCGGTAGCGCTCCAGCTTCTCGCGCTCAGCCTCGACGACGTCCTCGGGGGCGTTCTCGACGAACCGCTCGTTCGCCAGCATCTTCTCCGCGCGCCCGACCTCGCCCCGGAGCCGCTCGAGCTCCGCGGCGGCGTTGCCGTCCGCCTTGACGCGTCCCGGCTTCACGACCGCGTCGAAGATCCGGCGCTCCTCACCGCCGAGCTCGACGAGCACGCTGCTCCGCCGGAAGATCCGGGCGAGATCCTGCACGCGGTCGAGCGCCTCGGCGTCGGCGGCGTAGCGGTCGTCGGGCTCGGGCCAGGGCGCGACGATCAGACGATCTTCGTGGAACCGCGACCAGATTTCCTCGGTCACGTGCGGCATCACGATGTGCAGCAGCTTCAGG
The DNA here is from genome assembly GCA_005884155.1 of Actinomycetota bacterium. GTDB lineage: Bacteria > Actinomycetota > Thermoleophilia > Gaiellales > Gaiellaceae > AC-32. The sequence goes on from VAXD01000043.1 coordinate 28,873, forward strand.
AGCCGCTCGAGCGCGGCCAACGCCGTTGCGCGCGCGTCCGCGTCGCCGTCGTAGAGCCGCGGCTTGACCGCCTCGGCGTACCAGTCGCAGAACTCGTCGAAGGTCACGCGGTAGAGGAGCTTCACGGCCGCCGCGAAGTCGAAGCGGTTCAGGCAGTCCTCGAGCTCGGCCCGGCCCACCTCGAGCCGCGCGAGGATCCAGCGCTCCTCGAGCGCTTGCGGCCGCTCCGCCGGCTCCGCACCCTCGGCGTTCTGGAGGAGCAGCCGCGAGACGTTCCAGAGCTTGATCGCGAGCTTGCGGCCCTCCTCGATCGAGCCGAACGAGAAGCGCGGGTCCTGGCTCGACGCCATCTTCAGCAGGCCATAGCGCGTCGCGTCAGCTCCGTAGGGCTCGAGCACCTCATCCGGGTCGATCCCGGTCCCGAGCGTCCGCGACATCCGCCGCCCTTCCGGGTTCTGCAGGTACGAGTGGATGACCGCGTCGTGGAACGGCTCCGTGCCCATCAGCTCGAGCCCGGCGAAGATCATCCGCGCGACCCAGAGGAAGATGATGTCGCGCGCGGTCGTGAGGACGTCGCCGGGGTAGAAGGCCTCGAGCTCCGGCGTCCGCTCGGGCCAGCCGAGCGTCGCGAACGGATAGAGCGCGGACGAGAACCACGTGTCGAGCACGTCCTCGTCCTGGCGCAGCTCGGTCGAGCCGCACTCGGCGCAGGCGTCCGGAGTGGTCTCGGCAACGGTGATGTGGCCGTCGGGGCAGTACCAGACCGGGATCCGGTGCCCCCACCAGATCTGGCGGGAGATGCACCAGGGCCGCACGTTCTCGAGCCAGTCGAGGCACACGCGCGCGAAGCGCTCGGGCGTGAAGCGGACGCGGCCCTCGCGGATCGAGGCGATCGCCGGCGCGGCGAGCTCCTCCATCGCGCACCACCACTGGAGCATGATCAGCGGCTCGACGCGCGTGTGACAGCGCTGGCAGCGGCCGATCGAGTGGCGGTACGGCTCGGTCCGTTCGAGCTGCCCGCGCTCCTCGCACCACGCGAGCACGCGCTTGCCCGCCTCCTCCTGCGTCAGTCCCGCGAGCTCGCCGGCCTCGTCGTTCATATGGCCGTCGAGGCCGATCACCACGAGCTCGGGCAGCTCATGGTCGCGGCCGATCTCGAAGTCGGTCGG
>VAXD01000093.1:0-4702 GCA_005884155.1 Actinomycetota bacterium
GATGAAGAGCGCGGTCGCCCCGCCCGCCTGCCACACCGACTGGGGATTCGTCGAGGCGTAGTAGGCGATGACTGGCGCGGTTCCAAGCCCGACCAGGACGCCGAAGCCGAACAGCAGGCCGATCGCGAGCTGCTCGGAGCGCGATGCGGCGTAGTTGAGCGCGAAGAGAACGCCGAAGCTCGCGATGTACCAGACGAAGCCCCAGCCGTAGGACAGATCGCGCCCGAGGTAGGCCCCGAGCGCGAACAGCCCCGTGGTGACCGCGACGAGCCCCATCGTCTGGCCGAAGAGCGCGCGCGCCTGGTCGCGCGCGACGGCCGGCTGAAGAGCGGTATCGACAGAGCTCATGGCGACCTCCGGTCTCGATGTCGCGTTGCCGACCCTACTACTCGTAGAACGTCAAGACGGCCAGGATGATGTAAAGCGCGATCAGTGCGACGCCCTCGAAGACGGTTGCTTCTCCATCGCTCGTGATCAGCCACAGCGCCATTGCAGTCAGGAACAGCGCGCCGATGTAGACGGGGGCGAGGGCGAACGTGAGCTGCGTCGTGAACGCCAGCGAGACGAGCACGAGCGCCGGAAACAGGAACGCGGTGATCTGGGCAACCGAGTTCTTGATCACCGAGATCGCCAGGTCAGCCTGTCCCTTGTATGCGAGCACCACGCCGGTTGTGTTCTCGACGGCGTTTCCCGCGATGCCGACGACCACGAGGCCCGCGAACGCCTTCGGCACGCCGATCCGCTCCATCGCCGGCGTCAACGCCGTCACGAACCAGTCGGCGACGAAGGCCGCTCCAACGCCTGCGATCGCGAGCAGCGCGATCGAGACGGACATCGAAACGCGCGGCGTCCCGTGCGGCGGGTCGTGGCCGGCGTCGGAGCGGATGTAATCGACCAGCCACACGCCGTAGGTGACGAGCAAGGCAACCGCCCCGATGATCGAGATTGCCTTCACGTGGTGTGACGCCTTGTCGCCGGTGGCGGCCGAGAGCCCGAGAATCACGATCAGGAAGCTGGCGAGCAACATCAGGATCGCGTTGTCCTTCGGCAGGCGTGGGTGGAAGCGCATCACGCGGTCGGGGCTCGCCAGCGCGCCCACGACGATCGCCAGCCCGAGCACGAGGAGCGCATTGGCGAAGATCGACCCGAGGATCGCGGTGCGCGCCACGACGAGCTCTCCCGCCGAGAGGGCAAAGATCACGATGAAGAACTCGGGCAGATTGCCGAGCGTCGACTGCAGTAGCCCGGTCACGGCCGGCCCGAACCGCTCGCCGACCTGCTCGGTCGAGAAGGAGACGATCCAGGCAAGGCCCGCGAGCGCCAAGGTCGCCATCACGAACGTCAGCAGCGCCGGCGCCCCGGCGTAGTGCGCGACACCGGCGGCGGCCGTTGCGGCGGCGGTCAGCCCGATCAGCGCCCAGGTTCGTCGTTGCATCGGTGCGGCAACGTACCGCCCGGCTCGCACGGGCGTAGCATCCGTAGGCACGATGGCCGACGCAGACGCCGACGAGAAACGGGACGCCGCGACACCTCCGCCGGCGCCGCGCGGTTCGTCGCCGGCGCCGGAGCCGCCGAGGTTCCGGATGCGGCCGCGCTGGATCGTCTTCTTCCTCGCGCTGCTCGCGTTCAACTTCTTCCTCAGCGCGCGAGCGATGCATCCCGGCTCACGTGTCCGCGTCCCGTACAGCCCCTACTTCCTGCAGCAGGTAAAGGAAGAGCACGTCCAGTCGATCACGTCCAAAGGGACCGCGATCCAGGGGACGTTCACCGAGAAGCGGAGCTATTCGGGCTCGAAGCCGAGCACGAAGTTCCGCACCGAGGTCCCGGCGTTCGCGAACACCGATCAGTTGTCGAAGCTCCTTCAGGAGCACGGCGTCGTCGTCAATGCGCAGCCGCTCGACACCGGCCCGCCGTGGTGGCAGAGCCTCCTGCTCGGCTTCGGGCCGACGATCCTGTTCGTCTTCCTGCTCGTCTGGCTGATGAGGCGCGCAGGCAACGTGCAGAACATCCTCGGCTCCTTCGGCCGCTCGAGCGCGCGCCGCTACCAGCCGACCGGGGACAAGGTCACTTTCGCCGACGTCGCCGGGATCGAAGAGGCGAAGGAGGAGCTGCGCGAGGTGGTCGACTTCCTGCGCGCCCCTGAGAAGTACGGGCGGCTGGGCGCGCGGATCCCGCACGGCGTCCTGCTCTCCGGCGCACCCGGGACCGGCAAGACGCTGCTCGCGCGCGCGGTCGCCGGGGAAGCGGACGTCCCGTTCTTCTCGATGGCCGCCTCCGAGTTCGTCGAGGCGATCGTCGGCGTGGGCGCGTCGCGGGTGCGCGATCTGTTCAAGCAGGCGAAGGAGAGCGCGCCGGCGATCGTGTTCATCGACGAGCTGGACGCGATCGGCCGCTCGCGGACGACGGGTGTCGGGGGCTTCAGCGGCGGCAACGACGAACGCGAGCAGACGCTGAACCAGATCCTGACGGAGATGGACGGCTTCGACTCGGCCACGAACGTGATCGTCATCGGCGCCACGAACCGTCCGGACGTGCTCGACCAGGCGCTGTTGCGGCCGGGCCGCTTTGACCGGCGCGTCGCCGTTCAACCACCCGACCGCGCAGGCCGGCAGGCGATCCTCGCGGTGCACGCGCGCGGCGTCCCGCTCGGCCCTGACGTCGATCTCGGCCGCATCGCCGCGACGACGCCCGGCATGGTCGGCGCCGATCTGGCGAACCTTGTCAACGAGGCGGCGCTGACCGCCGCACGACGGAATCACGAGGTCGTCGAAGAGGCCGACTTCACCGACGCGCTCGAGCGCATCGTTCTCGGTGCCGAGCGCCAGGTGATGATGAGCCCAGAGGAGCGCTCGTGGGCATGCTGACCCCGGGCGCCGACCCGGTCCGAAAGGTCTCGATCATCCCTCGCGGGCTTGCCCTGGGCGTCACCTTCTCGTCTCCCGAGAGCGATCGCTTCAACTACCTCGAGCCGGAGATCGAGGCCAAGATCAAGGTCGCGCTCGGCGGGCGCTCCGCCGAGGAGGTCGTGTTCGGGGACATCAGCACGGGTGCCGAATCGGATATTGAGCAGCTCACCGGGCTCGCTCGACAGATGGTCGGGCGCTGGGGGATGAGCGGGGCGATCGGGCCGATCGCCGTGCTTCCGCGCGATGGCCTGTCTGCCTTCCCGGCCGCGTCGGAGGTCTCGCCCGAGACGCAGAAGCTGCTCGACGAAGAGGTGCGCCGGATCGTCGCGGAAGCTCACGCAGAAGTGCGCACGCTGCTGGAGGAGAACCGGCAGCGACTCGACGGGCTCGCGCAGGCCCTGCTCGAGCACGAGACGCTCGACGAGGACGATGCGTACGACGCTGCGGGCGTCCCGCGCCCCGAGGCTGCGCCGGCTGACGCGTACGCCGCGGTCGCGCGCGTCACGACCTAGCCTTATCGCTTCTAGACGACTTCGGGTAGCACCGCGAGCAACCGGTCGACGTCGTTCCGGTCGTTGTAGAGCGCGATCGAGATGCGCAACAGGCCGTCGCTCGGGCCCATCGTCGGGATCTCGATCCGGTGCTCGTCGAACAGGCGTTGCGAGAGCGTCGGGTCGCCGTGGGGAAGCCGGACGCTGGCCATCTGGAGAATCTGCTCCTCGGGCGCGAGCGGCTCGGTGCCAAACAGGTCACAAAGCTCGCGGCGGGCCTCTCGCGCGAGTGCGACGCAGCGCCCGCGCTCGTCGTGCTCGCGGACGAAGGCGATCGCGTCCGGCACGGCGAGGTAGGCGGCCGAGTCGCGGGTGCCCTGCCGCTCCGTCCGCGAGATGAACGTGGCCGGCTCGCAGTAGCCCGAGCTGACGATCGGCGCCTGTGCGCGCTCCTGCCACTCGGGCCGCACGTAGAGGAAGCCTGAGCCTTTCGGCGCGCAGAGCCATTTGTGGCACGTCCCCGCGTACAAGTCCGCGCCGAGGGAGGTGAGGTCGAGGTCGACCTGCGCGACCGCGTGAGCGCCGTCCACGATCGTCGTCAACCCTTCGGCGCGCGCCCGCGCCACGACCTCTTCCACCGGGAGCAGCAGCGCGGTCTCGGAGGTGACGTGCGAGATGAAGACCGCTCGCGTTCGCTCGCTGCGGCTCTCGAAGAGACGATCGACCTCGGCGCGAACGTAGTGGGCGCCGGCCCGTTCGCACACATGCTCCCAGGTGAGGTCGCAGGCGTCGTACTCGAGATCCGTCGCCAGCACCTCGTCTCCCGGCCGGAGCTCGAGTGCCCGCGCCGCGATGTTCACGCCCGTCGTCGCGTTCTGGACGAAGGTGACGTCGTCCGCCGGAGCGCCGACGAATTCTCCGAGCGCGGCGCGCGCCGCGGCGAGCAGGCCCGTCAGGCGGCGAGTGATGAACCGCACCGGCTCGCGCTCGAGCTCGCGTTGCCACGCCTGGTAGCGCTCGAACACGGGGCGTGGGCAGGCGCCGAACGAGCCGTGATTCAGGTAGACGACGTCCGGATCGAGCAGGAAGAGCTCGCGCAGCGGGCTCACGCGCCCGCGCCGTGGATCTTCTTCAGCCCGTCGAGGATCAGGTCGAGGCCGAGCTCGAACGCGCTCACGTTCTTGTACGGGCCGTCGCCGAAGTGCTGCTCGGCGTGCTCCCGCAGGTACTGGTACTCCTCGCCGGCCAGTACGCGGTCGACGGTCTCCTTGATATTGGCCGCCTCCGTCTCGCTCATGGTGTGGC
>VAXD01000093.1:4925-11559 GCA_005884155.1 Actinomycetota bacterium
TCGCTCTCGGCGAGCACGAGGTCGAGCATGCCGTCGATCACGTCGTCTTTGTTCGCCACGTGGTTGTAGAGAGACATCGCCTCGAAGCCGAGCGCCTGGCCGAGCTTGCGCATCGTCAATGCGTCGAGCCCGCTTTCGTCGACGAGCTCGAGCGCCGCTTGCAGGATGCGGTCGCGTGAGAGGGGGAGTCGTGTCGTGGCCATTGACAGATCTTACGTTGTACGTTATACCTTACGCCGTAAACTTACAACGTACGACGAGGGAGGCAGGGATGACGATGAAAGCGATGATGCGTGAGCGGTACGGCTCGCCGGCCGTGATCGAGTCGCGCGAGGTGGACATGCCCAAGCCAGAGGACGAGGAGGTGCTCGTGCGTGTCCGTGCGGCGTCCGTCAACCGCTTCGATTGGTACAGCCTCACGGGGACGCCCTGGATCGCGCGACCCATGACCGGGCTGCGCGGCCCGAAGTCGTCCCTCTTCGGCGCCGACTTCGCCGGCACGATCGAGTCGGTCGGCGCGGCCGTCACGGACCTCCAGGCCGGGGACGAGGTCTACGGCTGCCGGGACGGCGCGTACGCCGAGTTCGTCCAGGCGAAGGCCGGTGTGGCCCTGAAACCCGCGAACCTGACCTTCGAGGAGGCCGCGTGCGTCCCGATGGCCGGGCTGACGGCGCTGCAGGGCCTTCGAGACCACGGGAAGCTCGAGACGGGACAGCACGTGCTCGTGAACGGAGCTTCGGGCGGGGTCGGCACCTTCGCAGTCCAGATCGCCAAGGCTCTCGGGGCGGAGGTGACGGCGGTCTGCAGCACGCGCAACGTCGAGCTCGCTCGGTCGCTCGGCGCCGACCACGTGATCGACTACACCCGAGAGGATTTCACCCGAGGCGAGGCGCGCTTCGACGTCGTGCTCGACATCGCCGGCTCGCGCTCCTGGCGCGAGCTGAAGCGTGTGCTCCAGCCGGAAGCGCGGGTCATCCCCATCGGCGGGCCGAAGAAGAACCGCCTGCTCGGACCGCTCCCCCACATGGCCGGGACCCGGCTCAAGGCGATCCGGAGCAGCCGGACGGTCATGTTCTTCGTCGCGAAGATCACCCGCGAGGACCTGAACGCGTTGCGCGAGCTGATCGAGGACGGGAAGGTGAAGCCGGTCGTCGAAAAGCGGTTCGCCCTGAGCGAGCTTCCGGAAGCTCTACGCCTGATGGGCGAGGGGCATGCACGGGGCAAGTTGGTGATTTCCGTATGAAGTCTCCGTCCGTTCGGATCTTTAGGCACAGGCGTCCGCAGCCGATACCGGAGCCATGGATCAGGCCGATTTTCCGTGGCAGCAGCTCGGGGAGCTTCTCGTCGATGAAAACCTTCTGAGCCAGGACGAGCTCGAGCGCGCGCTCGTCGAGCAGCGCCGCACGGGGAGGAAGCTCGGGCAGATCCTCGTGGGCCAGGGCTCGATGACCGGCACCGAGCTCGCCCGCGCGCTCGCCAAGCAGCACGGCGTGGAGCTGCGCTCGAGGAGCGCGGAGGAGGAGTGGGGCGCGGAGTTCACGCTCGCTCGCGCGGAAGGGCCGTGGCGCCCGCTCGGGACGGTGCTCCTCGACGCCGACCTGGTCACGGAGGACGAGCTCGAGGAGGCGCTCGCGGAGAAACGGGTGCACCAGGACCGGAGGCTCGGCGCGATTCTCGTCCGGCTCGGCCACATCTCGGGTGTGACGCTGGCGCTCGCGCTGGCGGAACAGCATGGCATCCAGTTGGACTCCTCGGGTGTCCCGGACAGCATGCGCACCGTCGCCGTCCCCGTGCCGGCTGGGCAGCCGCGCTACGTGGTCTACGCCGCCGCCTTCGCGGGTGACCGGCGGTCGCGTCAGGTGCTCTACGAGGGCCCGAACTTCCTCGACGCAGCGGACTACGCCTCCGAGTACATCGACCAGAAGGAGCCGGCGGCGGTCGAGATCGAGCGCCGCGACGGCAACGACGTCGAAACAGTCTGGTCGTACAGCCGCGAGCGTGCCGAGGCGGAGAGCGAGAAGAAGTCCGTGGTGGAGACGTTCGGCTTCGATCCCGCCCGCTGGGACGTCCGCACCTAGTTAATCTCAGCGCCGATGGTTCCGGAGGCGCGGCTCGAGCAGACGGAGCACGGTCTCGTCCCCAAGGGCGAGGGCTGGTTCGTCATCAACGCACACGAGGCGACCTGGTGGACGAGCGAGGGACGCGGCGCGTACTCCGACCTCGAAGGCGAGCCTGAGTTCGGCCAGGTCGGCGTGCACCTCGTCGCGCTCGACCCGGGCGAGGTGATGGCGATGTACCACTGGGAGGAGGACCAGGAGAACTTCATGGTCCTCTCGGGCGAGGCGATCCTGGTGATCGAAGGGGAGGAGCGGCCGCTGCGCCGCTGGGACTTCGTCCACTGCCCGCCGAAGACGAAGCATGTGATCGTCGGCGCGGGCGACGGGCCCTGCCTCGTGCTGGCGGTCGGCGCACGCGACAAGTCGGTCGGGCCGAACTGGGGCGGCTACTCGGTCGACGAGACCGCGGCCCGTCACAACGCGAGCGTCGACGAGGAGACGAGCGATCCGAAGCAGGCGTATGCGCGGTTCCCTGACCGCACGCCCAGCCCGGCCCGCGAGGGCTGGCTTCCGTCGTAGCTAGGGGTTCGCGGGCCCGATGTAGGTCCGCTCGCGCAGCTTGTAGCCCGCGGGCCCGAGTCGGCAGGTGAGCCCGTAGGACCGGTAGATGCGCTCGTAGCGCCGTCGGCACGCGACCCCCTGCCTCAGGCAGACCGAGCGACCACCGACGCGCGCCTGAGCGCATGCGCCGCTTGAGCCCGACCGCGACGATTCACGCGAGCACGAGCCCACGAAGCCGGAGGCGAGGAAGGCCGAGGCCGCCGCGAGGACGAGCAGCGAACGGATTCCGGCGGGCGGCGCCATCACCATGATCTTGCCCACCTCCTTGGGGGTTGACACCCGCGGAAAGTCGCTCCAGGGTGGAAGTGCCGCCAACTTTTGAGCCCGGCGCGGGACGCGGCCCCGGCTGGGCGAGAGGAGAAGACCGCCATGTCAAGCGCACGCTTGTGCCGAGCCGCGATGTTCGTCGCGCTCGTCCTGATCCTGTTCGTTCCCGGACTGCTCGCCGGACCGGCTGCAGCCGCGCGACACCGCGCCCCTGTGAAGCACATCGGGCATGCGCTCGGCGTCATGCCGGACAAGACCGCGAAGGGCGCGCGCACAAGGGCCCTGCCGAGCCTGAGCAACTTGCTCCGCTCTCTCCATTTCGGCGCGAAGGCGCCGAACCGGCGTCTGCGCGGGCCTCGCGCCGCGTGCCCGGACCCCACGTGCAACCTGACGTACCACGGCGGAGCCCTGGTGATCGGCCCCCATACGACGCACGTCGTCTACTGGCAGCCCACGGGCTTCAGCGTCACCGCGAACTACCACACGCTCATCGAGCGCTACCTGACCGACGTCGCCGCGGACAGCGGCCGCGCGACCAACGTCTACGCAACCGACACGCAGTACGACGACTCGACGAACACCTTCATCCAGTACCAGCAGACCTTCGCGGGCGCGCTCACCGACACGACCGCCTTCCCCGCCACGCAGTCGGGCTGCCCGGTGACGGACGGCACGATCACCGTCGCGAGCTGCCTGACTCAGACACAGGAGGCGACCGAGCTCGACAACTTCATCCAGGCGAACAGCCTCCCGCGCGGCCTGGACCACATCTACTTCCTCGTCCTGCCCGACAACGTCGAGACCTGCGTCGACGATTTCTCCGACTGCGGGAACATCCTCAACCTCTCGCCGCGGTACTGCGCGTACCACAGCTCGTTCAACATCGGCGGGCACGGCCTCACGCTCTGGGCCAACCAGCCGTACATCGGCTTCGCCTCGAACCACTGCAACAGCGGGAGCGCCAACGCCCGGCCGAACGGCGACGTGACCGATCACGAGCTCAACGTGATCAGCCACGAGCACAACGAGACGATCACCGACCCGACCGGGGCCGGCTGGTTCGACACCAACGGCGCCGGCGAGAACGGCGACAAGTGCAACTTCGACTTCGGCACCCGGATCGGCAACAACGGTGTCGGCGACTACAACCAGCTGATCAACCACAACCCGTATGAGATCCAGCAGGAGTGGAGCAACGCGATCACCGGCTGTGCCCTCAACTACGGCACGGTCGCGCCGACCGCGTCGTTCACCTGGTCGCCGCCGTCGCCGCCCGCGCTTGATCCGGTCGCCTTCGACGGCACCGGCTCGCACTCGAACAACGCCGGCGGTTACATCATCGATTACCAGTGGAGCTTCGGCGACGGCGGCACGGCGTCAGGCGCGACGCCGAGCCACACCTACGCCGCCGCCGGCACATACACGGTGACGCTGACGGTCACCGACGACGCCGGTGCGACCGACACTGACGTCCAGACCGTCACCGTCGTCCAGCGCCCGACCGTCACCACGTACACCGGCGCGACGACAGGCGACTACCACGACTCGGTCACCCTCGGCGCAACGCTCGTCGACGGCGCAACCTCCGATCCGCTCGCGAACAAGACGGTCTCGTTCACGCTCGGGTCGCAGTCGTGCTCCGGGACGACCGACTTGTCCGGCGCCGCTTCCTGCACGCTGACGCTGACGCAGGTGCCCGGCTCGTACACGGTCACCGCGAGCTTCGCCGGCGACTCGGTCTACGCGGCCAGCTCCGACAGTGCGCCGTTCACGATCACGCGCGAGGAGACGACGCTCACCTACACCGGGCCGACCGTGATCCTCACCGGCGGCACGCTGACCGTCAGCGCAACGCTCGTCGAGGACGGCGCGAACGACGACGACGGCGACGGCGGCTCTCCGCCGCCCTCACCGGCCGGCCAGACCATCACGTTCACGCTGGACGGCCAGGCCTGCAGCGGCGTGACCGACGCCTCCGGAAACGTGAGCTGCTCGATCAGCGTCTCGGGCTCGCTCGGGCCGAAGACGATCACTGCGACTTTCGCCGGAGACGCCTACTACCTCGGCTCCTCCGACAGCGCCCAGGTCGTCGTCTTCGCCTTCCCGAGCCGCGGCGCCTTCACCCTCGGCGACCTGACCGTCGCGGGCGCCGGCTCGAACACGGTCACCTGGTGGAGCCACTCCTGGTCGAGCCTGAACAGCCTCTCCGGCGGGCTCGCCCCGGCCTCGTTCAAGGGCTTCGCCGCCAACGTCACCACGCTGCCGTCGACGAGCCCGCCCGACGTCTGCGGGACGAGCTTCACGACCCGCACCGGCAACAGCTCGCAATCACCAGACACCGTCCCCTCCTACATGGGCGTGGTCGTCGCGAGCTCGGTCACGCAGTCCGGCAGCACGATCTCCGGCACCTGGGGCAGCGTCGTGGTGGTCAGGACTGACCCCGGCTACGCGCCCAATCCGGGCCACCCGGGTACGGGCACGATTGTCGCAACCCTCTGCTAGCTGACAGACAAGGGGCGCGGGCGACCGCGCCCCTTGTCGTTCCGGGTTCTCGGCGAGAACGGTCCGGCTACCGTTTTTTCCGATGGCCTCGCGAGTGCTTGCCCTCCTGATCGCCGCCCTGACGGTCGCGGGCTGTGGCGCAGCACGGCATGCGGCGCCGGCGGCGACGACGACGCGAACGACCACGACGTCGCATCCGGTTGGCCCGTGCAAGCTCGACGCGGGTCAGCGTCGTGCCGTCCTGCTCGCGCTGCGTGACATCCGCAAGCTGCGGAAGATCCAGGCGCCGCTACACCGCTTCTCGGAGCGCGGAACGCCGGCACAGGAGGCCGAAACGGGACACTTTCTTGCTGACATGACGTCGGCGAAGAAGCTGCCGGTGAACGTCCGTGCGCACCTGCTGCACCTCGCCAAGAACGCCACGGGGCTCTGCGGCCTGTGCTTCCAGGGGCTCGAGGCCGAGGAGCCGGTGCTGGCGACGCGCGCGGGCGAGGGGCGCTGCGGCTAGCCCTCCTATTCGAAGGCCCACTGAGCCGAGTCGCTGACGGGCCGGTAGCCGATCTGCTGGTAGATCGAGTTCGAGGTCGGGTTCGCGAGGTCGGTGAAGAGGAAGCAGAAGCGGCGGCCGGCCTTGAGGGCGGCCGAGCAGGCGGCCGCGACGAGATTGCTGGCGTACCCCCGACCTCGCAGGTCGAGGGGTGTGTAGACCGGCCCGACGCGGATCCCGTGAGGCGTCGGCGAGCCGACACCCGCCATCGAGACCGGGATGCCGTGGTCGACCCAGAGCTCCATCGTCCGGTTGGTCCCGGCCGCCCAGCGATCCGCAACCTCGCCGAGGTCGGCCGGGAGATGGCCGGCTCGCCTCGTCGACGAACGCGTCCATCCAGGCGATCGCGAGCTCGCGGTCGCGCTCTTCGTACGGTCGCATCGCGCCGGGGATGCCGGCAGGCCGGTCGACGTGCTCCGCCCGGTAGATCCGGAGCCGCATGACCGCGCGGGCGGAGGCGCCCGTGCGCTCTTGCCAGAGCGGCACGAATCGCTCCACCGCCGCGCGCGGGCCGCCGATTCCGGGGAGCGACTCGAAGGCGTCCTGCGCGTCGTCGGCAAGCGGCCCGAGCGCCTGGTCGTCGTCGACCTCGGAGAGGATCAGGTTGTGGGGCGGCGTGCGCATCGTCACCGCCACGACC
>VAXD01000094.1:0-378 GCA_005884155.1 Actinomycetota bacterium
CCACATGCGATCGACAGGCATTCGGAGCGATCCTGTGAAGATGAGTTTGATCGCGACCGAGGGCGCCACATGCTTGGAGCAGGCGGTCGGAGTCGAGCAGCTACGGGAGCGGATTGTCGCACTCGTCGACCGCCGCCAGCAGCTGCGACGATTCGGCGCGAGTCGAACATTGCTCGAGGAGAATCGCCTCCAACTCGCACGCAGTCAGTCTGAGCTCTGCCGGGCGTTTATCGAGCTGCATGTTTCGCCCTGACGCGGGCGCACGCCGCGGCCGAGTCGTCCTGATAGCCGGCCCGCTTGACCTCCGAGTCCACGTGGCGCACCATTGGGCGTTGACCGGTCGGCTTGAGAGGGGAGGCACGTGCGCCGCCTGCTTCT
>VAXD01000094.1:431-11034 GCA_005884155.1 Actinomycetota bacterium
GAAGGCGACTGGCGTCGCGGCCGGAGGCTTTCACAGCTGCGCGGTCACGGGTACCGGCGGGGCGAAATGCTGGGGCTCCAACCAGTCCGGTGAGCTCGGTGACGGCACGACGAGCGAACACCACACGCCCGTCGACGTATCCGGCCTGACGAGCGGCGTCGGTGCGCTGACGGCCGGCTTTAGCCACACCTGCGCGCTCACGACGTCGGGCGGGGTCAAGTGCTGGGGCGGCAACCTCTTCGGTCAGCTCGGCGACGGGACGTCGAACACCCGCCTGGCCCCTGTGGACGTCTCGGGGCTGACGAGCGGTGCGGTCGCCGTCGCCGCAGGCAACTCGCACACCTGTGCGCTCACGAATGCGGGCGGGGTCAAGTGCTGGGGCAACAACGGTTCCGGTCAGTTGGGCGGCTGCCCTGCCCCGGCGTGCTCGAGCCCCGTCGACGTCAGCGGACTGACGAGCGGGGTGGCTGCGATCGCGACCGGCTTCGCGCACACCTGCGCGCTGACCAGCGCGGGCGGCGTCAAGTGCTGGGGACTCAACAACTACGGCCAGCTCGGTGACGGCACGACGACCGACAGCTCGACTCCGGTGGACGTGAGCGGGCTCACGAGCGGAGTCGCCGCGATCGGCGCCGGCGACTACCACACCTGCGCCGTTACCACCGGCGGCGGCGTCAAGTGCTGGGGGTTCAACAATTACGGCCAGCTCGGGGACGGGTCGACCACGGATCGCCCGGCACCGACGGACGTGTCCGGCCTGGCCGGCGGCATGCGTGCTGTCTCGGCCGGTGGCTTCCATACGTGTGCCCTCACGAGCTCGCTGGGAATCAAGTGCTGGGGCAGCAACGGCGGCGGCGAGCTCGGCGACGGAACCACAGCCGACCGCCATACGCCCGTCGACGTCGTCGGGCTTGCGAGCGGCGTCGCGGCGATGGCGGTCGGCTACTTCCACACCTGCGCAGTCACGACCGCCGGCGCGGGACTGTGCTGGGGGTCGAACGACAACGGGCAGCTGGGCAACGGGACGACCTCCGCCAACTCGCACCCCGTCGAGGTGGCGGGGCTCGAGGCGCCGAGAACCCTGACGATCACTAAGACGGGGAGTGGCTCCGGCACCGTCCAGAGCAACCCGGAGGGAATCGACTGCGGCGCTACCTGCTCGTCTTCCTTCGACTTCGGCACGCAGGTCACGTTGAGCGCAAGGCCACGCGCGGGCGTGGGGTTCGCCGGCTGGTCGGGCGCATGTCACGGAGGCCGGAGCTGCGTGCTCACGATCAGCAACGACAGCTCGGTCACTGCCCGATTCGTAGTCCTGAAATGCGTGGTGCCGAACGTCCTGGGGCAGAGACTGCCCAAAGCGAAGGCGCGTATCGTCAAGGCGCACTGCCGCGTCGGGAAGGTCACAAGGAGGGCCTCGACGGCTGCGAGGAGGGGCCGCGTCCTCGCCCAGAGCCCGAGGGCGGGGAAGCGGCTCGCCAACGGCGCCAGGATCAAGCTCACCGTGGGCCGGTAGAGCTCGCTGAGCTAGCGACATAGCCTGCTCGGAGGGCTACGGGCTCCTAAAGAGCTGCTCTTGTTGACGCCGTTGCGAGCGGCCCGCGTTCAGCAGGTGGCCCAGCGCGGCGTCAAACTCGCTCCGTGCGCAAGCGCCTGCCGGTACTGCGGGCTCGCCCCCTGGTGCCTTGGGGGGAGGTGGCCGCCGCATCCATATGTTCGGCGGCGCTCGCCGGGTTCGTAATGCGGCCGGTCCTAGCGTCACCGTCGAGGCGGGTCTACGGGCTACCGAGCGACCCGCTCAGCGAAGTGTGGCGACTCCAGCAGTTTCGTAATGGACAAATAGGACTTGTCGGCAACTCCGTATCGACGATGGCGAACGCGCCTTCGGGCGTGCCGGTCCGCCGGGCGATCGACGCGACGCAGGTCCTATACGACGTACCAGCGTGGCTCCTCGTTCATATGACTGGGCCGGTGCTGGCCTACAACGTGCTCATCTTTGGAGGGCTCTGGTTGACGGGGCTCGCTACGTACGGCTCGGCACGGGCGCTGCGCATCGGATTTCTCGGCAGCGCAATCGCTGCCTGCCTCTTCGTGCTTGCCCCGGTCCATCTAGTCGAGGTCGAGCTTCACGTGGCGCTGAGCTATGCCGCGCCGCTGCCGGTGCTGCTCGCCCTGGGGATCAGGACGCTGGACAATCCGTCGCCGCGACGGGGTGTCCTGCTCGGGGCAGGGGTGGGCGCGTGCGGCTACCTCAACCCCTACCTGTTGCTGGAAGCCGGGGTGCTGGTCGTGGCGGTAGCCGTGGTAGCGGTTGCAGTTGCGGTGTCCAAGCCCGGCGCGCGTCGGCCACTGATGGGCTGTGCTGCCGCGACGATGGTCGCCCTTGCGGTGACGGTTGCGCCGCTCGCGATCGTGCTGGCCGCGCGTCACGCTGCGATTTCGAGCTCGGCCACTCGAGCGGCGGTCGATGTAGTGACATTCTCGCTACGCCCCAGCGACTACCTTGATCGCTCGACGAGCGCTTATGTTGGCCTCGGCGGCCTGGCGATCGCGGTCGTCGGGGTCGCGGTCGGCCGGGCCTCGGGAGCGGCCCGCGCTGCGATCGCCCTCATTGGGCTCCTTGGGTTCGCGTTCTCGCTCCGCCCAGGGACATCCGTCCTCGGCACTCATCCGCCGATGCCGTCCCGACTCGTCTACGACGTGATTCCGTACTACCGCGTTTTCGGTCGGCTCGAGATTTTGGTGGCACTCGCGGTTGCCGTTCTCGCGGGCCTGGCGGTGGACCGGTTTGCACTCGCGCGATCGGCGTGGGCGTCTGCTGCGGCGGCAATCATCGGGGCCGGTTTGATTGCCGACGTCGTCCGGACACCGCCTCCCCCGGCCGGTGATCTCGGCTCGCCCGATCCTGTGGCGGTCTGGCTCGCCGGCGGCCGCGGCGTGGTCGCCGAGTACCCGCTGTTTGGATTCGACAACTACGAGCTGGGCCGCTACCTCTTCCGGCAACTCCGGCACGGTCGTCCACTGCTCAACGGCTCGATCGATGGAACGTTCAGCGCCAAATTGGCGACTGCGGCGAGCAGCCTCAGGAACTCGGGCGCGCGGGCTGCTCTCTTGCGGGCCGGCGCACGGACGATCGTCGTTCACCCAACTGCCGCGCGGCCGGTAGGCCCGGGCTTCGTGCTCGTACGTCGATTCCCCGACGGGTCGGCCGGCTACTTGCTGAAGCCGTGAAATCTGTTCGAGCCCTCAGCCTCGTCGCCGAAGGCCTCTCGAACAAGGGGCTCGCCCAACGCCTCTTCATCACCGAGCGCACCGTTGAGGCGCACGTGAAGCAGATCTTCCTCAAGCTCGGTCTGACTGCGGATCCGGAGTCCCACCGGCGGGTGCTCGCCGTGCTCGCGTATCTGCGGGCGAGCGCCTGACGACGATCCCAGAGGCCAAACAGAAGGCGGGCAGGCTTCGCCCGGAAGGCCGATGATCTACGCGCGGCCGCTGAAGGGCGTGGCTCGCGGCAGCGCGACGCCGAAGAGCGTTCGGCAGTCGTCCGCGGATGCGACCACCGCGTCCAGCGGAGGCGAGTCGTCGACGAACCGCACGAAGGCGGAGCTCCGCTCCACGTCGTCGGCCACGAGCGCCCCGGCGCCGTTCATCGCTCCCCACGCCCTCGTCAGCTCGAACCGGAGATTGCGCTCGGTATGGAGGCTATCGTGGACGAACAGGTCGATCGGTGCGATGCGACGGAGGAGGCCGGGCAGCACCCGCCTGCTGGTCCCGCGCATCAGTGTCCACCGTCCTCGTCGCAGGCTCTCGGGCACTGCCGCCCCGATCTCGGCGTGAAGCTTCCGGTCGAGCGGAGGCCGGTCGATGCTCCAGAGGTGTCCCGACCGTTCCCGCCCAAGTGCTTCGAGGATGACGCGAGTCGTTACGCCGCGCGCCACTCCGGTCTCGACAACCTTCCTCGGCTGAAGGTGGACGGTGAGGCACCAGACTGCTCGCGCGAAGGCTGGATCGGCGTCGTCCCAGCCGCCAAATGCGCCTCTACCGACCGCGAGGTCTTGCGCCTTCAGGAGCTCCATCGCGGCGGAGTAGACGGTTTCGAAGCCCCACGCGCTCTCCGGCTCGACGGGTTCGGCTCCCGAATCGCGTCGCCGGACGAGGCGAAGCATCCCTCGATCGAACGCTTCCACCGGGTCCTCGAATGCGAGCCGGGCGGCGCGTCCGTACCAGATAAGACGGCTGAGTACAGGGGTTGGAGCGCGGACGCGCATGGTTTGGTGGGCCTGGCCGCGGGCCGAGTGTAGCCCACTCGATCGAGGAGGTCACTGCTCAGGATGCCGGCAGGTTCGGCTCAACCGTGCTCTCTCTCCGCGGCCGCACCGCGATCGTCACGCGGCTGACGGCGCACAGCCGGCCGTCGTCGTCTCTCAGGTCGACGTCCCAGACCCACGTTGTGCGGCCGCGGTGGATGCGGCGCGCTGTGGCGTGGATCGTGCCCTCTCGGATCGAGCGAAGGAAGGTCGAGTTGTTCGACATGCCGAGGCCGATCTCGCCCTCGGGCATGACCCCGACGTTGGTGCCGACCGAGGCGAGCGCTTCCGCGATCGACGCGTGGACGCCGCCGTGCACGAGCCCGACCGGCTGGAGCACGTGCTCGACCACCGGGACGTGGCCGCGGACGAGCTCGTCGGTCGCCTCGTCGAGCTCGAGCCCGTAGTGACGATCGAAGGGGGACGGCTGGACTTCCCTCTCCATGTCGCAAAGTGTGAAGCTTCGGCCGGAAGTGAACATCGGAGTCGGACTTCCCACGACGGTTCCGGGCGCGACGGGCGAGCTCTTGCTCGACTGGGCGCGCCGGGCTGACGCCGGGCTGTTCTCGTCGGTCGCCGTGCTCGACCGCGTCGTCTACGACAGCTACGAGCCATTCGCCGTGCTTGCCGGCGCGGCTGCCGCAACCTCTCGCGTGCGGCTCGCGACGATGATCGCGATCGGGCCGCTCCGCTCGACGGCGCTGCTCGCGAAGCAGGCCGCGTCGGTTCACGGGCTCTCCGGCGGGCGGCTGACGCTTGGGCTTGCGGTCGGCGCCCGGACCGAGGACTTCGAGGCGGCCGGAGTCGAGCACAAGGGTCGCGGAAAGCGACTCGGCGAGCAACTGGCGTACATTCGGGGCGACGTCGACGGCGATCGCGTCGGCCCCTCCCGTGACGGCATCGAGATCCTCGTCGGGGGCTTGAGCGGGCCGGCCTACGCGCGGATGGCGCGCTACGCGGACGGCTACGCCCACAACGGCGGGCCGCCGCGGGCCTTCGCGAACGCCGCCGGGCGTGCGCTCGCCGCGTGGAATGACCTGGGCCGGCCGGGGAAGCCGAAGCTCTGGGGCCAGGGGTACTTCGCCTTCGGCGATGCCGACCAGGGCGACGCGTACCTGCGCGACTACTACGCCTTCACTGGACCGTTCGCGGAGAAGATCGCGGCGGGCAACCTCACGAGCGCGCGCGCGGTGAAGGACTACGTCCGCGGCTACGAGGAGGCCGGCTGCGACGAGCTCGTCCTCTTCCCGACCGTGGCCGACGCCGAGGAGCTGGAGCGGCTCCAGGAGGCGCTCGCGTGAACGTCGCGATCGTCGGCGCGGGGCCGGCCGGGCTGTACCTCGCGATCCTGCTGCGCAAGCTCGACCGCGGGGTCGACGTGCGCGTCCTCGAGCGGAACGCCCCCGATGCCACCTTCGGCTTCGGCGTCGTCTTCAGCGAGGAAACGCTCGGGGCGCTGCGCGACGCCGATCCGGAGACGCACCTCGAGATCACCGACACCTTTGCGCGCTGGGACCGGATCGACATCCACTACCAGGGGCGTGAGCTGTCGTCGCGCGGCCACTCCTTCTCCGCGATCGCCCGCAAGCGGCTCCTCGAGATCCTGCAGCAACGGTGTCGCGAGCTCAGCGTCGCGCTCGAGTTCGGCGTCGAGGTAGCGGATCTGCCCGGGGCCGACCTCGTCGTCGGCGCCGACGGCGCGAACAGTCTCGTCCGGCGCTTCTGCGACTTCGGCACGAAGGTGCAGGCCGAGGGCAGCAAATACGTCTGGTTCGGCACGGACCACGTCTTCGACGCATTCACGTTCGCCTTCCGCGAGACCGAGCACGGGCTCTTCAACGCGCACGCGTACCCCTACGACGAGCGGATGTCGACGTTCATTGTCGAGTGCCCGGAGACCGTGTGCCGCGCGGCTGGGCTGGACGAGATGGAGGAGCAGGAGAGCCTCGCGTTCTGCGAGCAGCTGTTCGCGAACGAGCTGCGCGGCCGGGAGCTGTTCTCGAACCGGTCGCTCTGGCTCGACTTCCCGAAGATCACGAACCAGACGTGGCACGACGGGAACGTCGTCCTGCTCGGCGACGCGGTCCACACCGCGCACTTCTCGATCGGCTCCGGGACCAAGCTCGCGATGGAGGACTCGATCGCGCTCGCGGCCGCCCTGGCGCGTCGGCGCTGGGACCTGAACGCGGCGTTCGTCGACTACGAGCTGGAGCGCGCGCCCTACGTCGAGCGCACCCAGCAGGCCGCGAGCGAGAGCGCCGCCTACTTCGGGCGGATCGCGAGCTATTCCCACCTCGAGCCGATCCAGTTCGCGTTCAACCTGCTTACGCGGAGCGGGCGGATCACGCACGCGACTTTGGGAGTGCGCGACCCGCAGTTCACGCGGGCGCTCGACTCGTGGCTCGGCGGGCGGCCGGTCTCGCCGCCGCCGGCGTTCTCGCCGTTCGAGCTGCGCGGCGTGCGGTTCGAGAACCGGTTCGAGCTCGTCGAGAGCTCAGTCGCGGTGACCCCGGACGGGCGGACCAGCGCCGAGGAGATTTCCCGGCCCGAGGGCAAGCTCTTGCTTCGCCTGATGCATGCCGGCCGACGCGGCGCGACGCAGCCCCGGAGGCTTGGAGTCGACCTCCCGCTTCCCGACGGCTGGCCTGTCGTGGCCCCCACGAAGCGCCCGTACGGGCCGTTCGGCGCGATTCCCGGTAAGCCCGACGAAGCCGCCGTACTCGACGCGTTCGTCGCAGCCGCGAGCGAAGCGCGCGCCGAGGTGCTGGAGATCGACATGGCTCACGGCTACCTGCTCGGCAGCTACCTATCACGGCTGACGAACGACGAGGACGACCGGCTGCGGTTTCCCTTGCGCGTTCTCGAGGCAGTACGCGCCGCCTGGGCGGGCCCGCTTGCGGTGCGTCTCTCGGTCACAGACTGGCATCCGCGCGGAAACTCGGTCGAGGACGGCATCGCGATCGCGCGCGCCATGCGCGAGGCCGGCGCGGATCTGATCCACGTCGAAGCGGGCCAAACGGTTCACGACGACCGGCCCGAGTACCGCCGCGGCTTCCTGACGGCGCTCAGCGACCGCGTGCGCAACGAGGCGAGCGTGCCGACGATCGTGGGCGGCTACCTGACGACGCTCGACGAGGCGAACACGATCGTCGGGGCCGGCCGCGCCGACCTCGTCCTGCTCGACCTCCCGGAGACCCAGGTCGAGCGCCCTCTCAAAGCGTCTGCTCAGTTGCTCGGGGAGCTCCGGGCGTGAATCTCGGAGACCTCGCCTATCCGGACGTGCCCACGGACGCCGTGCACCTGCTACCGCTCGGGGCGACCGAGCCGCACGGGCCGCACGGGCCGCTCTCGACCGACACCATCATCTCGGTCGGGATCTGCGAGCGGGCGGCCGAACGGCTGGAGGGTGAAATCCCAGTGCTCGTTCTCCCGGCTGTCGCGTACGGCGTCACCCGCTACGGCTCGGCGTTCGCCGGCGCCGTCTCGATCTCCGAGGAGACGCTGCGGTCGCTGGTCGGGGAGATCGCAGAGGCGGTCGGCGCGCTGGTGCTCGTCAACAGCCACTTCGAGCCGGAGCAGGTCGAGACGCTGCGCTCGACCGGGCTTCCGCTGCTCGACCTCACCCGCCGCCGGAACGCCGAACGGCTCACCGAGGAGTTCCGCGCGGGCTCGTGCCATGCCGGCCGGTACGAGACCTCGCTCGTGCTCGCCGAGCGGCCCGAGCTCGTCCATGCCGACCGCATGACGGCGCTCGAGGAGCGGCGCGTCGATATGCCCGCCGCGATCCGCGCCGGCCGGACCGATTTCGTCGCGATGGGGATGGAGCAGGCGTATTGCGGTGCGCCCGGGGAGGCCTCCGCGGAGGAGGGCAGCGAGACGTTCGAGACGCTGGCGACCATGCTCGTCGAGCTGATTCGCGAGGTCGCGGCGTGATCACGCACGCCGGCCTGCCCCGCGAGCTCAATCTCGCCGCCTGGTTCGTCGACCGGAACGTCGAGGAAGGGAGCGGCGGGCGGACGGCGCTG
Organism: Actinomycetota bacterium; assembly: GCA_005884155.1. GTDB lineage: Bacteria > Actinomycetota > Thermoleophilia > Gaiellales > Gaiellaceae > AC-32. The sequence continues at coordinate 8,761 of VAXD01000094.1, forward strand.
ATCGGCCCGGGCGGTGCGACGACCTACGCCGAGCTGGCCGGCCTGGTCAACCGCTGCGGCAACCTCTTGCGCGAGCTCGGGGTTCGCGCCGAGGAGCGCGTCCTGCTCGTCCTCGGAGACTCGGTCGAGTTCGTCGCGCTCTGGTACGGCGCGCAGAAGATCGGTGCGGTCACGGCCGAGGCGTACACGTTCCTGCAGCCCAAGGACTACGCCTACTACATCGAGTACACCGACGCGAAGGTCGTCGTGGCGGACGAAGCCACGGAGCCTGCGATTCGGGAGGTCGCGGCCGAACGGCAGGTACTCGTCGTCGGCGAGGAGCTCCGCACCCGCCTCCAGGAGGTATCGGCCGAGCTCGAGCCCGCCCCGACGACGAAGGACGACATCGCGCTTTGGAAGTTCACGACCGGCAGCACGGGCCAACCCAAGGCCGCCGTTCACCCCGTGCACAGCCCAGTACCGTGCTCGGGATCCGCGAGGACGACGTCGTGCTGCCGGTGCCGAAGCTCTTCTTCGGGTACGCCCGCGATCTGACGGCCCTCTACCCATTCGGCGTCGGCGCGGCGGGCATCGTCTTCCCCGAGCGGTCGACGCCTGAGCGGATCTTCGAGCTGATCGCCGAGCACCGCCCGACGATCCTCGTCAACGTCCCGACGATGATGGCCCAGATGCTGAACCACCCGGACGCGGCTTCACGGGACCTCTCCTGTCTCCGCGTCTGCACGTCGGCCGGCGAGGCGCTGCCGCGGGAGCTCCACGACCGCTGGCTCGACACCTTCGGCGTCGAGGTGCTCGACGGGATCGGCTCCTCCGAGCTGTACCACATCTACATCTCGAATCAGCCCGGCCGGGCGCGCGCCGGGTCGACCGGCGAGCTCGTCCCGGGCTACGAGGCTGAGCTCGGCGACAACGGTGAGCTCCTCGTCACGGGCGACACGGCGGCGCTCTACTACTGGGGCGACGAGGAGAAGACTGCGCGCACGTTCGACGGCGACACGGTCCGCACCGGCGATCTCTTCGAGCGCGACGACGACGGCTTCTTCTGGTATCGGGGGCGCGTCGACGACCTGATCAAAGTCGGCGGCATCTGGGTTGCGCCTGCCGAGATCGAGCACTGCCTCGTCTCGCACCCCGAGGTGATCGAGTGCGCGGTCGTCGGAGCACAGCAGAACGGGCTGACCGTGCCGCGGGCGTACGTGGTCGCGCGGAGGCAGCTCGAGGAGCGCGCACTGCAGGACTTCGTCCGCGAGCGCCTCTCTCCGCATAAGTACCCGCGCGAGGTCGTCTTCGTGGACGACCTGCCGAAGACGCCGTCCGGCAAGCTCGACCGGAAGGCGCTCAGGGCGTGAGCCGGGTCGTCGTCGTGACCGGTGGGACGAAGGGCATCGGTAAGGCCGTCGCCGAGCGCTTCTCCACAGAGGACGTCGTTGCGCCAAGCCATGACGAGCTCGCTGGGGCAAGTCGACGTGCTCGTCAACAACGCCGGCATCGGAGCCGGCGCGCCGCTCGCCCGCACCACGCTCGACGACTGGCGCGCGCACCTCGAGGTGAACGCGACCGGCGCCTTCCTCTGCACGCGTGCCGTTGTGGGCGGCATGATCGAGCGCGGAGATGGCCGCATCGTCACAGTCGCCTCGATCGCCGGGCTCGCCGGCATGCGCTACACGGCCGCGTACGCCGCGTCCAAGCACGCCGCTGTCGGGCTCATGCGGGCAACCGCGGCCGAGGTTGGGGGACCGGCGTCACCGCGAACGCTGTCTGCCCCGCGTGGGTGCGGACCGACATCACGCGGCGCACGGTGGAGAACATCGTCGAGAGGACCGGCCGGACTGCGGAGGAAGCAGAAGCCGAGCTGGAGCAGATGACGCCGCTCGGCCGGCTGCTCGAGCCGGAGGAGGTCGCAGCCGCGGTCGTCTTCCTCGCCTCGCCCGAGGCGGCCGCGATCAACGGGCAGACGCTCGTGCTCGACGGTGGGGGGTTGCAGCTATGAGTCCGTTCCGTGGTTCGGCCGCCTTCACCGAGCGCTGGCAGAACTTCGATCTCTCGCTCGAGGACGGCGTCGCGACGGTCACGTTCTCGCGGCCTGACAAGCTCAACGCGCTCACGTTCGACGTCTACGCCGACCTCCGCGACCTGCTCGGCGAGCTGCCGCACCGCGGCGACACGCGGGTGCTCGTGCTCACCGGCGAGGGCCGCGGCTTCTGCTCGGGCGGCGACGTCGAGGAGATCATCGGCGAGCTGCAGCAAATGGGCGCCGCCGAGCTGCTCGAGTTC
>VAXD01000094.1:11134-11544 GCA_005884155.1 Actinomycetota bacterium
CATGGGCGCCGCGTACCTGCTCCCGCGGCTCGTCGGTCTCGGCCGCGCGACCGAGCTGCTCATCCTCGGCGAGGAGGTTGACGCGGAGGGCGCTGCTGCGATCGGCTTGGCGACGCGCGTCGTCGATGACGAGGAGCTGCCGACTGCGGCGAGTCAGCTTGCGCGGCGGCTGGCGGACGGGCCCGCGCTCGCGCACTCGACGACGAAAGTGCTCCTGACCCGCGAGCTCGACATGGCGCTCGGCGATGCGGTCGAGATGGAGGCTCTCGCGCAGGCGCTGCTGATGAAGAGCGACGACTTCGCCGAGTTCCACAAGGCCTGGAGCGAGGGCCGGGACCCGGCGTGGACCGGCCGTTGATCGTCAACCCTCCGGAGCTGCCGGAGCCCGTCGGCTTCGCCCACGCGGTCGT
>VAXD01000094.1:11573-16034 GCA_005884155.1 Actinomycetota bacterium
GAGGGCGCCTCGCTCGTCGAGCAGTTCGACTCGGCGGCCGGCAGGCTCGTTACGGCGCTGCGCGCGGCCGGAGGCGAGCCCGACCAGCTCGTCTCGCTGGTCGTCTACACGACTGAGATCGAGGAGTACCGCGCGTCGACGGGCGAGCTGGGCGAGGTCTGGCGACGGCACTTCGGGCGGCGCTACCCCGCGATGGCCCTGATCGGCGTGTCGGCCCTGTTCGACCCGGAGGCCCGAGTCGAGCTGATGGGCGTCGCCGTGCTCGATGGCTGACGTCCTCGAGCAGACCCGCCGCCTCGGGCACGAGGTCTTTCCGCCCATTGCCGCACGGGGGCAGCCCGGCCGGCTGAACCGCCCGCTCGTCAAGGCTCTCGGCGAGCACGGCCTGCTCGAGCTCGTCTTCGCCGGCTCCGCGGTCGAGCTCTGCGAGCTCCGCGAGGGCCTCGCGCACGGCTGCACCGAGGCCGAGACGGCGCTCGCGCTGCAAGGCCTCGGCGGTTATCCGATCCTGAGCCGGGGCCGTCCGGAGCTGCGCGAGGAGTGGATCCCGCGGCTCTCGCGCGGCGAGGCCGTCGCCGCGTTCGCGCTCAGCGAGCCCGAGGCGGGCTCCGATGCCGCGAACCTCGGCCTACAGGCCAAGCGCGAGCGCGACGGGTTCCGCCTGACCGGAACGAAGCTCTGGATCTCGAACGCGCCCGAGGCCGACGTCTACAGCGTTTTCGCGCGAACCTCCGACGACGGCGCGAAAGGGGTCACGGCGTTCGCGGTCCCGCGCGAGAGCGAGGGGCTCTCCGGTGAGCACCTCGACCTGCTTGCTCCGCACCCGATCGGTCGCTTGGACTTCGACGGCGTCCGCGTAGCGCGCGAGCAGATGCTCGGGGACCTCAACGGGGGGTTTGCAGTGGCGATGGACACGCTCGACCTGTTCCGGCCGAGCGTCGGCGCATTCGCGGTGGGGATGGCGCAGGCGGCGCTCGACGCTGCGATTGCGTACACGCAGGAGCGTGAGGCGTTCGGCCGCCCGCTCTCGCACTTCCAGGCCGTCTCGCACCAGCTCGCCGAGGTGGCGACGGAGATCGAGGCCGCGCGCCTGCTCGTGCATGAGGCCGCCACCCGCTACGACGCAGGCATCCGGCCGGTCCGCAAGGCGTCGGCGATGGCGAAGCTCTTCGCCACCGAGGCGGCGCAGCGGGCCGTCGACGTCGCGGTCCAGGTGCACGGCGCCCGCGCGCTCGAGCGAGGCCACCTGCTCGAGCACCTCTATCGTGAGGTGCGCGCTCCGCGGATCTACGAGGGCGCGTCGGAGGTCCAGCGCGAGATCATCGCCCGCGAGCTGTTCAAGGAGACTCGGTGAGCCAGGACAAGTCGCTGACGTACACGTCCTATCTGGCGCTGGGGGAGATACTCGGCGCGCAGCGGCCGACCTCCGAGGAGCACGACGAGATCCTCTTCATCGTCGTCCACCAGGTCTACGAGCTCTGGTTCAAGCAGCTGATCCACGAGCTCCGCTACCTGCAGCGGATGCTCGAGGACGGAAGGGACGCACGCGTCTTTGCCACGTTCAAGCGCCTCCTGACGATCCTCAAGCTCGTCGTCGCGCAGCTCGACGTGATCGAGACCATGACGCCCGTCCAGTTCCTCACCTTCCGCGAGCGGCTCGAGTCTTCGTCGGGGTTCCAGTCCGGCCAGTTCCGCGAGCTCGAGGCGATCCTCGGCCGCCGCGACCCGGGCGTCTTGACCGCCTACCACGAAGGAAGCGTCGACCACGGGAAGGTCAAGGCGGCGCTCGAGCGGCCGTCCGTCTACGACTCGTTCCTGCGCTACCTTGCCGGCAAGGGCTACGAGATCCCCCAGGAGGCACTCGAGCGGGACGTCACGCAGCCCGTGGGGGAGTCGGACGGCGTCCAGGCCGCGCTGCTACGTGCGTACCGCGACGACGGCGGCCCCGCTTCGACGAAGGCTTCATGGAATGGCGCTACCACCACGTGAAGATGGTCGAGCGGACGATCGGCTCGAAGACCGGGACCGGCGGGTACGGCGCGGAGTACCTGCGCACGACGCTCCACCAGCCGTTCTTCCCGGACCTCTGGGCGATCCGCAGCGAGCTTTGATCGAGGGCCTCGCCGAGCACTACTCGGCCTTCCGCGTGTCCGAGCGGCTGCTCCTGACCGGCCATTCGCACCAGGCGTGGCCGGACGTCGGGCGGGAGGGACAGCTGGAGGCGTGGGAGGACGCGGCCGAGCACGCCGACCTCAAGTGGGAGCGCGCATTCGCGAAGGCCGAGCGTCTGCGGGAGGGAGTCCGGGGCCTGCTCGCGGACGCCGGCGCGCCGGTGGCGCTCGCGTCGAACACCCACGAGCTCGTGCTCCGGTTCCTCTCGGCGCTGCCTCTGCGGGCGCGGCCGAAGCTCGTGACGACCGACGGGGAGTTCCACACGCTGCGCCGCCAGCTCGGCCGGCTGGGGGAGGAGGGGCTCGAAGTCTCCCGGCTGCCGGCGCGGCCTGCCGAGACGCTCGCCGAGCGGCTGGCGGCGGAGGCTCCGGGCGCGAGCGCCGTGCTCGTCTCGGCCGTGCTCTTCGAGGACTCACGCATCGTCCCCGGGCTTCCGTCGCTCGCGGCGGCGTGCGCGGACGCCGGCGCCGAGCTGCTCGTCGACGCCTACCACGCCCTGGGCTGCGTGCCGTTCACGGTCGCGGGCCTGGAGCGCGGGTGGATCGTCGGCGGCGGCTACAAGTACCTCCAGCTCGGGGAAGGCAACTGCTTCCTGCGGCTCCCGCCCCAGGCGGAGGAGCTGCGCCCCACGATCACGGGCTGGTTCGCCGAGTTCGAAGAGCTACAGGCAGAGCCGGAGCCGGGCGCGACGCCATACCCGCGCGGCAGCATGCGCTTTGCCGGCTCGACCTACGACCCGACGAGCCACTACCGCGCCGCCCGCGTGCTCGACTTCTTCGAGGAGCATCGCTTGACGCCGGAGCGGCTCCGCGAGAGCTACCTGCAGCAGACCACGCTGCTCGCGGAGTGGTTCGACGAGCTCGGGCTCGACGACGTGACGCGCGACCGCGAGACGCCGCTGGAGGCCTTCGGCGGCTTCCTGGCCCTCCGCTCGGAGCGCGCCGAGGAGCTGAGCCGCCGCCTGCTCGACGCGGGAGTCGTCACGGACAGCCGGGGCCGCTACCTCCGTCTCGGCCCGGCGCCGTACCACTCGGACGAGCAGCTCGAGGCCGCCGTCGAGCACCTAGGAAGCGCCGCGCGCTAGGCCGCGGCGTAGAGGCGCCACTCACCCGGTACGCCCTTCAGCTCGCGGACTCCCTTGTCCTGGAACTCGATCTCCGAGCCCGCGACGAGGTCTTTGACGGTCCCGGAGACGAACACCTCGCCGGGACCGGCAGCCGCGGCCACGCGAGCTCCGATGTTGACGGCGATCCCGGTCACCTTGCCGTCTTGCAGCTCGCACTCGCCGGTGTGAACGCCCGCTCGAACCTCGAGGTCGAGCTCGCCGAGGCCGCCGACGATCGACCGCGCGCAGGAGATGGCTCGAGCCGGGCCGTCGAAGATCGCGAAGAAACCGTCGCCCGCCGTGTCCAGCTCCCTACCGCGAAACCGCGCCAACTCGCGCCGGACGACGGTGTGGTGGTCGCGGAGGAGGTCTCGCCAGGCGCGGTCACCCACCTTTGCTGCTCGCTCGGTCGAGCCGACGATGTCCGTGAACATGATCGTCGCCAGCATGGTGTCTGGCACCGGCGCGGCCTCCCTGCCCGACAGGAACGCTTCGACTTCTCGGGTCATTGGTGCGAAGGCGGAGAAGCCCTGCTCTTCGATCTCGAGGGCGTGCGCGCCCTTGATTCGCCCGGCGAGGTCGAGCATCTGGTCGCGATCCTTCGGGCGGTAGAGGACGAGCGTCGGCACTCGGATCGTCGGCAGCATCTCGCGTAGGTCTACACGCGAAGTAGCGTCAGCGCCGCCCCCGGGCTCGCGCAGAACCGCTGACAGGTCACGAACCAGTCGACGAAGTCGTCGCCGGCGGTGGGATTGATCTCCCGCGCCTGCGACTCGAGGTACTCGCGCTCACCCCACCGTTCCCGTGTTGTGCGCAGCAGCGTGCGCCATTCGTCCTCGGATGCTCCGTAGGGGTAATCCTCGGCGCTGACCGCCCGAGCGGGCGTGTTGAAAAGAACGAGCGCCTCGGTCCGTTCTGGGTACGTCGCCGCAAAGACCGCGCACGTCTGCCCGCCTTCGCCCATGCCGACGAGGGTCGCTCGGTCGACGCCGGCCGCGTCGAGAACCGCGCGAATGTCGTCCATCCTCGTCTCGATCTGCCCGAGCTCGCGTGGGCGATCCGAGAGGCCGGTTCCACGCTTGTCGAACATGATCAATCGAGAAAACGAGGCAAAACGCCCGTACATCTCCCGCCAGTCCGCATTGGACCACGGAAACACGAGATTGCTGAACGACGGCACGAAT
>VAXD01000095.1:0-314 GCA_005884155.1 Actinomycetota bacterium
CCAGTCGACGCCGCGCACCCGTAGGTTCGGCCGGGAGCGGAACTGGAGCTCCTCGTCGGGGTAGCGCCGCCGCAGCTGCACGATCGACGCGTGCGCGACCGTGAACGAGAGCATCGCGCCGAACGCGTACATCGTCCCGAGGAACTTCGTCTGGCCCGGGATGAGGACGAGAATCGAGACGAAACCGGCGAAGACGATCAGCGAGAGCCACGGCGTCTTGAACTTCGGGTGCAGGCGGCGGAAGGCCTCCGGCAGCTGGCGGTACGTCGCCATCGAGTAGGTGATCCGGGAGGCGCCGATGATTCCGGCATTCG
>VAXD01000095.1:422-5149 GCA_005884155.1 Actinomycetota bacterium
TTCTGGAAACCGCCTTTCTCCGGCGGGAGCGCGAGCAGCGTCGTCTGTTTGCCGTCGATCAAGTGCACGGGCAGCGCCGAGAGCGCGATCAGCGGCAGCGTGAAGTAGATCGCGTAGACGGCGATCGCCACGAGGCCGATCGAGCGCGGGATGCTCTTGACGGGGTCGCGGGTCTCCTCCGCGAGGTTCGAGACCGTCTCGATGCCGGTGTACGCGATCATCCCGACCGGGATCGCGAGGAAGAACTGCGACCACGTCGGCGCCGTTCCCCAGTGGACGTTGCTCGTGAGCGTCGACGGACTGAAGATCAGAGCGAATCCGAGCAGAACGAGCAGGAGCTGCGTCGCGAAGTCGATCAGCGCCAGGAAGATGTTCAGGCGGGCGGATTCCTGTATGCCGACCACGTTCAGGGCCACCAGGAAGACGATCACCAGGACGCCGCCGATGATGTCCCACGGGTTCTGCTTCAGCGGCGCCCAGAAGATCGAGAGGTAGTGCGGGACGAAGAACGCCGAGATGGCGATCGTGATGATGTAGTTGAGCATCTGGGCCCAGCCGGCCCCGAACGACGCGAGCTCGTTGAACGCGTGGCGCGCGAAGCTCGCCGAGCCGCCGGCCTCGGGGTAGCGGACGGTTCCCTCCGCGTACGAGAGGGCGGTCGCGCTGAAGAAGATCCCGGCGATGACGAAGACGAGCGGCGTCAGGCCGAGCGCGAAGACCGCGGTGACGCCGAGCGCGTAGTAGATCGACGAGCCGACGTTTCCGTACGCGGTCGCGAACAGCGCCGGCGTGCCGAGCACGCGCTCGAGCCGCTGTTGCCGCCTACGGCGTGACATCGAGCGGGACTCTATTGCCCGCTACGGCCGGGTCCCAGGGACAGTCCCTCGGACGCGGCCGAGGGAGACGAGTGTGCGCCCGGAGCCGCTGCTCTCGGCTCCGAAACCGGCGGAACGGGCATGTCCCAGGGACTGTCCCTGAGGCATGGCCGGAAGAGTCAGCCGTGAATCGAGACGAGCAAGGGGATGATCAGGATCGCGACGATGTTCGTGATCTTGATCATCGGGTTGATCGCAGGGCCCGCCGTGTCCTTGTAGGGATCGCCGACCGTGTCGCCGGTGACGGCGGCCGCGTGCGCCTCCGAGCCCTTGCCGCCGTAGGCGCCGTCCTCGATCAGCTTCTTCGCGTTGTCCCAGGCCCCGCCGCCCGAGGTCATCGCGATCGCCAGGAAGAGCCCCGTCACGATCGTCCCGATCAGCAGGCCGCCGAGCATCCGCGCGCTGATCAGGCCGACGATGATCGGGAACGCGATCGGGATCAGCGCCGGAAGCAGCATCGACCGGATCGCGGAACCCGTGACGATGTCGATCGCGCGCCCGTACTCCGGCCGCGCAGTCCCCTCCATGATCCCCGGGATCTCCGCGAACTGGCGCCGCACCTCCTGGACGACCTGGCCGCCCACGCGGCCGACGGCCTCCATCGCGAGCGACGCGAACAGGAACGGCATCAGCCCGCCGATGAAGAGCCCGGCGATCACCCAGGCGTCGCTGAGGTTGAACAGCGTGGGCAAGCCCTGGTCGGAAAGCCCCTTGGTGTACGAGTCGAACAGGACGAGCGCGGCTAGCGCGGCCGACCCGATCGCGTAGCCCTTCGTGACCGCCTTGGTCGTGTTGCCGACCGCGTCGAGCGGATCGGTGATCGCGCGCACGGACTCGTCCAGCTCCGCCATCTCCGCGATCCCGCCGGCGTTGTCGGTCACCGGCCCGTAGGCGTCGAGCGCGACGATCAGGCCCGTCATCGAGAGCTGCGCCATCACCGCGACGCCGATGCCAAATAGGCCCGCAAAATGGTGCGCCACCAGGATCCCCGCGGCGATCACGATCACCGGGAGTGCTGTTGCCTGCATTCCAACTGCGAGCCCCTCGATGATGTTGGTCGCGTGGCCCGTCCGCGATGCGCTCGAGATCATCTTCACCGGCGGCCAGCGCGTGCCCGTGTAGTACTCGGTGATCGCGACGAGCAGGAAGGTGACGATCAGACCGACGAGCGCTGAGATGTAGAGATCCCAGAAGCTGAAGCGGCTCGAGTCGTACGCCAGGGTGATCGGGATGAACCCGAGCGCCGAGAGGAACGTCGCAACGAAGATCGCCTTGTAGAGCGCGTTCATGATCGAGCCGCTCCGCCCGACGCGCGCGAAGAAGGTCCCGATGACCGATGCGAGGATCGATATCCCGCCGATCGCGAGCGGGTAGAGCCAGAGCCGGCTCGTCGGGAACGCAGTCGCGAGCAGCATCACCGCGACGGCTGTGACCGCGTAGGTCTCGAACAGGTCGGCCGCCATCCCGGCGCAGTCGCCGACGTTGTCGCCCACGTTGTCCGCGATCACCGCCGGGTTGCGCGGATCGTCCTCTGGGATGCCCGCCTCGATCTTGCCGACCAGGTCGGCGCCGACGTCAGCGGCCTTCGTGTAGATGCCGCCGCCGAGCCGGGCGAAGACCGAGATCAGCGAGCCGCCGAACGCGAGCCCGACGAGATCGTGGATCGCCGACGTGTACGAGTGGCCCAGCCAGCCCGTCAGCACCCAGTAGTAGCCGGCGACGCCGAGCAGGCCGAGGCCCACGACGAGGAGACCGGTCACCGACCCGGCCCGGAACGCGATGTTCAGCGCCGGCCTGAGCCCGTGCTTGGCAGCCTCGGCGGTGCGGACGTTCGAGCGAACGGCGACGTTCATCCCGATGAAGCCGGCCGCCGCGGAGAGGATCGCGCCGATCAGGAAGCCAATCGCGGTTCCCCAGCCGAGCTTGTCGTAGAAGCCGAGCAGGAGGAACGGGACGATCGCCACGACCGCGATCGTCGTGTACTGGCGGCGCAGGTAGGCGGCAGCGCCCTCCTGGATGGCCTGCGCAATCTCGCGCATGCGCTCGCTACCGTCCGGCTGGCGGAGTAGCCAGAAGGTCAGTCCGATCCCGTACGCGATCGCGACAAACGCGCAGACGAGAGCGAAGAGGACCGCGTGGTGACTGAAAAAGTCCAGGGGGTCTGCCTCCTACAAACTCAGCGCCGAGACACCCCGGCGCCGCGGTTTTGTATCACAGGCGGGCCCCGCGAAGCGCCGTGGAACAGAGGTGCTCCTCGGGCTGCGGCGGGATCTTCGGCACGACCGCGAACAGCAGCTCGCGCAGTCGTTCGTTGTTCGCCTGGAAGACCTCTACGACCTGCTCGTGCGAAACCGGTGCAGTGCCCTCGACGCCGACGTCATGGTCGGTGACCATCGAGATGTTCGCGTAGCAGAGCTCGAGCTCCCGCGCGAGGTAGCCCTCGGGGTAGGCGGTCATGTTGATCACGTCCCAGCCGGCGTCCTGGAACCACTTCGACTCGGCGCGAGTCGAGAAGCGCGGGCCCTGGATCGTGACGACCGTGCCGCCGTCGCGCACCGGGATGCCGAGCTCGCGGGCGGTCTCGACGAGCAGCGCGCGCAGGTCGGGACAGTACGGGTCGGCGGCCGAGACGTGCGTCGTCTCCGGCCCGTCGTAGAACGTGTCGGCGCGGCCCGAGGTGCGATCGACGAACTGGTCGCAGACGACGAACTCGCCGAGCTCGAGCTCACGCTTGAGCGCACCGGACGCGTTCGGCCCGATGATCCTGCGGACGCCGAGCTCTTTCATCGCCCAGACGTTCGCCCGGTACGGGATCTCGTGCGGCGGCAGCTCGTGCTCGCGCCCGTGGCGCGGTAGGAAGGCGACTCGCAGGCCCTCGATCTCGCCGACCACGAAGGGCGCGGACGGCTTGCCGTAGGGCGTGTCGAGCTCCACCTCTTCGACGTCCTCGAGGAACGAGTAGAAGCCCGAGCCACCGAAAATCCCGATCGCAGCGTCAGCCACTACTGGGAAGCGGCGGACGCGTACGCCAGCTGCAGGTTCGCGAGCACCTGCCGGAAGTCGCGCAGGGCCTCCTCGGGAACCTCGCCCTCGAGCACCGGGAGGAGCGCGATCAGCGAATCGATCGCGAGCTTCGCCTGGCCGAGGTCTTTCGTCTCGCCGCTGAGCCGGTGGTAGCCGAGCGACGAGACGGTGTAGAGCGTCTGCAGCAGCAGGTCCGAGACCTTGAGCTTCGCCAGCTCGGACTGCAGCTCCTCTACGAGCTTCTGCTCGTCCTCAGCCAACGCGCTCTTTGGGTCGAACCTGCTCCGCGTAGACCTCTTGGAGTGTCGCGCCTTCTGCGTTGCGGGCGATCTGGCGCTCGGCCGCGTTCGCAGAGGGAATCGCGAGGTAGGAGGCGGCGCCCACCTGCTCCGCTGCCGGCTGCACCCACTCGAGCAAGCGTTCGAGGTGCGCACGCGCCGGCCGAACCTCGCCGCTCTGCAGGTCGATGAGCTCGCCCGAGAGGCCGCACCGAATCGCTCGCCAGAGGTTCTCCTCGATCAGTCGGTGCGGGTGGTTCGGGAGCGGCTCGCCCTCGTCGAGCGCCTGCGCGATCCGCACCGCGAGCGCGTACGAGACCGCCGCCAGCGAGCGCGCCTCGGAGAGATCGGGCTGCGCGTCCGAGATGCGGATCTCGATCGTCGGGAACGCAAGGTGAGGCCGGACGCTCCACCAGATCTGCGTGTGCTCCTGGATCGAGCCGGTGTCGAAGAGGAAGCGGAAGTAGCTCTCGAAACCGTCCCAGCCGTCGTAGGCGTCCGGCACCCCGCAGCGCGGGAACATGCGCGTGAAGATCTGCGTCCGCGCCGA
>VAXD01000095.1:5165-7700 GCA_005884155.1 Actinomycetota bacterium
TCGCCGACAGCGCGAGCAGCTCGGGCAAGAAGTTCCGTAGCGCGTTGCAGACGGCGATCGCGCGGTCGGGGCCGTTGATCGCAACGTGCACGTGCAGGCCGAAGCTGTTGTTGCGCCAGACGACGTAGCGCAGGATCTCGTCGTTCAAGCGGTAGTGCGGCGTGTCGATGATCCGCTGCTCCTGCCAGGGGCTCCAGGGATGAGTCCCGGTGGCGGCGAGCGAGATCCCGAGGCCATCGGCAAGCTCGAACAGCTGCGCGCGGCGCTCGGCAAGCCGGGTCGCGACCTCCTCGAAGTCCTCGCAGCGGCCGGTTCGGATCTCGACCTCGGAGGCGATCAGCTCGCCGACCAGGTGGGGCTCGAGCGGCGTGTCCTTCGCGGCCGCCTGCAGCTCTTCGAAGCGGTTCGTGAGCGCGAGCGTTTCCGGATCGAGGACCGCGAACTCCTCCTCGACCGCGACCGTGAAATCGCGTGCCTGCTCGAACTGCTCGCGCGCAGACGCGATCTGCTCCTCCGGGCTGAGGTGCTGCGTGTCGCCCACGAGGGAACCCTAGTGAAAGGGGCCGAGCAACCTGTGCGCGACGCTGCGCCAGCTCCAGCTCTTGACGGCAGCCTCCCGTGCGGCCCCCGACAGGCGCGCGCGCTCGTTGGGCGGAAGCTCCAGGAGCCGACCCAGCTTCGCGCGGAGATCGTCGACATCGCCGTTCGCGAAGCTCGTCAGCTCGCGGTGCTCCGGGGGGTACTCGGCCTCGAGCCCTTCCGCGATCTCCTCGAGGCCCGAGTGCCGTGCGACGAGCGGCGGGCAGCCGGCGGCAGCGGCCTCCGCGGCGACCATGCCGAAGGCCTCCGGGAAGATCGACGGCACGACGGCGACGTCGGCGAGCGCGAGCAGGTGCACGAGGTGACGGTGCTCGAGCGGTCCGGTGAAAAGCGTGCCGTCGGGCGCCAAGGCCTCGAGCTCCGCCCGGTAGTCGCCGAAGCCGACGATCACCGCGCCCGCGTCGAGACCCTGGATCGCTTCGAGCAGGAGCTGGACGCCCTTGTTGCGGATGAGCTTGCCGAAGTAGAGGACCGCCGGTTCGTCGCCCTCGAAGAAGCGGGCGAGCCGCGCTACGTTTCCCTCGTCCGCCAGCCGCTCGTTCGCGTTTCCCGGGTTTGGCGGATCGCGGCGCGCCTCGTCGAGCAGGCCGGCGAGCGCCTCACCCAGCGGCTGCGGCCGGAACTCGTCGATGTCGACGCCCGGCGGGACCTGGTGCACCCGGTCGACGTGGCCGACAACGTCCTCCAGGACCTCGCGGATGTGCGCCGAGCCGACGAACACCGCCTCCGCGCGGGCGAGCGATTCCCGCCCCCACTCCGACAGCTCTGCGTTGTCGCGCATCGAGTACTCGAGCTCCGAACCGTGCGCCTTGACCGCGTAGCGCGCGCCCGTGGCGGCGGCGACCGGCCCCCCGAGCAGGACGTGGTTCGCGAAGACCAGGTCGGCGGGGAGGTGCCGCCGGAGCGCCTCGGCGTTCAGCTCGACGTAGAGCTCGCGTTCTTCGCGAGTCAGGTCCTGCAACAGCCGCGCCTCGAGCCCCTCGTACCGATCGAGCACGAACGTCGGCAAGATCCCGCCGATCTCCGGCCGCACCGTGCTCGCGCGCCCGAGGTCGTACTGCTCGGGCCGCGGCTCCTGGGAGAAGACGACCACGTCGTGCCCGCCGCCGAGCGACCACTCCCGCGCGAGCGCCCTCGTGTAGACGTTCGACCCGGTCCCGCCGAGCAGGTATCCGTGCCAGAGGAGAATCCTCATGGCGCCGTCGTCCTCTTTAGCCATGTCCCAGGGACAGACCCTCGGCCACGGCCGGAGCGGGTGCGCATGCGGCCAGGAATCGCGCATTCTGGCCCCTCGGGACACGTTCCGGGGACTGTCCCTGCGACGTGACCGGCGAGGACGATGACTCGGCCCCTAGCTCTGCTAGGTCAGGTGGAAGTAGAGCGCGTGGAGGAGGTCGACCGCGGGGTTGGACGTGTGGACGGTCACGTCCTGCGGGACGTCGAGCAGGGCCTCTGAGTAGTTGAAGATGATCTTCACGCCGGACGAGACGAGCTGGTCGGTCACCTGCTGCGCGTTCTCGGCGGGCACCGCGACGACGCCGACGATGATGTTCTGCTCGCGGACGGCCGCCGGCAGCGTGCGGACGTCGCCGATCGTCAGCGAGCCGAGCTCCTGGCCGACCTTGTCGGGGTCGTTGTCGAAGACCGCTGCGATGTGGATCCCGTGCTCGGCGAAGATCGGGGAGCTTGCGATCGCGTGCCCGAGGTGCCCGGCGCCGACGAGCGCGATGTTGTGCTGCCCCTGCGTCCGCAGGATCTTCCGGATCTCGCCGAGCAGCGAGTCGACGTTGTAGCCGACCCCGCGCTTGCCGAACTTGCCGAAGTTCGAAAGGTCGCGACGAATCTGGGTCGCGTTGATGTTCGTGTAGTCCGAGATCTCCTGGGAGGAGATCCTGTCCTTGCCCATCTTCTTCGTCTGGGCCAGCACCTGGAGGT
>VAXD01000095.1:7727-10457 GCA_005884155.1 Actinomycetota bacterium
GAGGCTGTTGGTGTTCCGTGAGCAGTCGCTTGTGACAGAGCACAACGATTCTGCCAGTCCCGCGTGGCTACGTGCGTCAGACCGTCACAAGCTCGACTTTGAAGCGCGAGTTTGTGCGGCCGCGAGCCGTCGGCGGAAGGCCTGCTCATGGACGTAGTACGTGAAGACCTGCTCGCCGTCGATCTCGACGACCGGGATCAGCTCGCGGTAGCGTGCCTCGAGCTCGGAGTCGCCGTCGATCGCGATCTCGTCGAGCTCGAATTCGAGCTCCTCGCGGAACGCGCGCACCTGCTCGAGCGCCCGCTCGCAGAGGTGGCAGCCCCCGGCGTGGTAGACCGAGACCTTAGGGATAAAGGCCACGCGTGACCGTGGCTTCGGCGACCCGCCCGACCGCGACGCCGTAGGCCGCCGAGCGCATCGACGTCTGCCGCTCCTGCTGGAGGTGCCAGGTCTCGTTGAACGCGCGCGTGACGATGTCGCGCAGCTTCGAGTTGACCTCGGGCTCCTTCCAGAAGTACTCCTGGAGCCCCTGGACCCACTCGAAGTACGAGACGACGACGCCGCCTGCGTTCGCGAGGATGTCCGGCAGGATCATCACGCCGCGGTCGTCGAGGATCTCGTCGGCGGTCGGGGTGATCGGCCCGTTGGCGCCCTCGCAGATGATCGACGCCTTGATCTTGTCGGCGTTGTCCTGGGTGATCACCTGCTCCAGCGCGCACGGCGCGAGCACGTCGCAATCGACGAGTAGGAGCTCCTCGTTCGTGATCTCGTCGGCGCCGCGCAGCCCGCGCAGCGTGCCCGTCTCCTGCTTGTGCGCAAGAGCAGCGGGGACGTCGATCCCCTTCGGGTTGTAGAGCCCGGCGCTCGAGTCCGAGACGGCGACGACCTTGGCCCCCTCCTCGGCGAGGAACCTCGCGAGGAAACTGCCGACGTTGCCGAAGCCCTGGACGGCAACGGTCAGGCCCTCGAGACGCTTCTCCTTCTTCCGCACTGCCTCCTGGATCGTGTAGAGGCAGCCACGCGCAGTCGCCTCGAGCCGGCCGAGCGAGCCGCCGACGTTGAGCGGCTTGCCGGTGACGACACCGAGCACCGAGTGGCCCTTGTTCATCGAGTACGTGTCGAAGATCCAGGCCATCACGGTCCCGTCGGTGCCGACGTCAGGGGCCGGGATGTCCTTCTCCGGGCCGATCTCGTTGATGATCTCGCTCGTGTAGCGGCGCGTCATCCGCTCGAGCTCGCCCCGGGAGAGCTCCTTCGGGTTGCAGACGACGCCGCCCTTTGCGCCGCCGAACGGGATGTTCATCAGTGAGCGCGCACTTCCAGGTCATCCACATCGCCAGCGCCTTGACCTCGTCGAGCGTGACGTCCGGGTGGTAGCGGATGCCGCCCTTCGACGGGCCGCGCGCGATGTTGTGCGTGACGCGGTAGCCCTCGAAGGCCTGGATCGTGCCGTCGTCCATCGTGACGGGGATCGAGACGACGACCGCCTTCTTGCACTCCTGCAGGACGTTCACCAGCCGCTGATCGATCGCGAAGATCTCGGCGACCCGCCGGAGCTGCTCGCGGGCGATCTGGAACGGGTTCTCGCGAAGGTGGGACTCGGGGGCTTCGACTGTGGTCACGTGCTCTCTCCTCGGTTTCGGGCTACTTGATCCTGAATTTCACCACTTTGCGGGTTATCGGGCGGCCGGTGGTGGGGACCGCGACGAGTTGGATGCGGTAGGGACCGGCCGGCAGGCGGTTTCCGTCGGGGTCTCGTCCGGTCAGGCCGAGGGCGACCTGGCCCGGCAGGACGTCACGCAGGCGGGCCAGAAGGCCGAGGCGATCTTTGCCGCGCCAGAGCTCGACGTCGAGGCGCGCGAGCGGCTGCACCTCGGGACCGGTCGGCAGCTGCTCGAGCCCGCCGGCGCGTAGCGAGAGGACCGCCGGCGTCGTGTCCGAGGGCTTGAAGGCGCTCGCCGAGAGGGCGACGCGCGAGAGCACCTGCGGTGCGCTGCCGGCAAAGGCGATCGCCCACGGGACGCGGAGCGGCGCCGATCCTCGCGGCTGCAGGATCACGGCTCCCTCGGCCGAGCCTCCGACGGGAGGCTCGCCGCGCAGGCGCGCCACGAGCCGCACCGTGGTCTGGCCGCCGTGCTTGAGGCGCACATGCGCAGGAAACGGCGAGATCTCGAGCCCGCCCTGGCCGACGCTCTTGATCCGCACGCTGAACTTGCGGGCGGAGACGTTGCGCAGGACGAGCCACTGAGTCGCGTGCCAGCCGTCCCCCTGGGCTTGGCCGAACGCGAGCGAGTCGGGCTCTGCGGAGAGCTCACCGGCGGCCGCGGCCCCGACGTCGACCAGGCCACCTCCCTGCGCCGTGACGCTCGTGTCTGCCAGTGGCTGCGCGGTTCCGGCGAGCAGGCCTTTCAGGTCGGGCGCGCGGAGGTCCGGCCGCAACTCGGCGAGCAGCGCGGCGGCGCCGGTCACGACTGCGGCCGCGGCGCTCGAACCGCTGACGGTGCCGTAGCGGGGCGAGCCGTCGTCGTTCGATCCGGGGTCGGAAGTCGCGAGCACGACGCCAGGCGCGACGAGATCGGGCTTCACCCGCGCGTCGAACGCGAGGCCTTGTGAGGAGAAGGGCGCGATCGCCGCGGCCGAGGCGTTGGGCGCGGTGCCGGCCGCGCCGATCGCGACGAACGCGCTTCGATGTGCCCCGAGCGCGTGGAGGACGGGGCGCGCGACGCGCTG
>VAXD01000128.1:0-4711 GCA_005884155.1 Actinomycetota bacterium
GTGCGAAGCGCGAACGGCTCGAGGTATCCCGACCCGTGACTCAGAAACGGCGATGCTTCGCGCTCAGCCTCGGCGCGTCTCCGCGCGGTCGCGAGCACATCGAGCCTCGCGGCGGCGCTCTGCAGCGAGAACCAGATTCGACCCTCCCCAAGATCGACCGGCCCGATCAGCGAGTCGACATCCTCGATCTCGCCACGTAGCAAGGCAAGACGCGCCCGCGGGCCAGCGAGCATTGCGTCGTATCCCACGGGCGCGATTTCCTGAGCACGCCGCTCGTACCGCCGGGCGGCTTCGGAGTCGCCGGTCGCCTCGGCGGCAGCCGCGAGAATGAAGAGCGAGCGCGCATTGCGAACGCACGGCGTCGCGAGGTTCGCTTCGACTCGGGCTTCCGTCTCACGGGCGATCTCGAGCGCCCTGCTCCACTCCGCTTGCGTCTCGTCGAGCTCGAGTAGCACCGCGGCGCCGTGTAGTCGATGGTGAACCGAAAGCGGCTTCACGACGGCCTCGTGCGCCAGCGCGAGCTGTCGGGCCTCGTCGAACCGGCCGGTCGCCGCATGGGTGGCGACTGCGAACTCGTAGATGTCTGCGACGTGGTCGGGGTCGCTGATCTCGTCGAGCATGCCGAACCGCTTCTGCGCCCAAACGAAGGCCGTGTCGAAGTCACCCGCTCTGAATGCAGCCATGCACTTCCCTGCCCAGGCATAGGCCAAGAGCTCCGGGTCGCCGACGCGTTCGGCCAGCTCCGCCGCCTCCTCGGCGACCTCCGGCCGAGGATTGCTGAACCACATGGAGCGGGCGATCAGCGCCTTCGTCCGCGTGACGTTGTTTGTCGGGGAGGACTCGAGCGCGCGGTCGACCCAGCCTTGGATGAGCTCCGGTTCCGGGAGCCTCCGCCACATGCCGCCTCGCAACGACGATTGGAAGGCGAGCTCCCCGTAAGTTTCAGCAGTGACGTCAGGGTCCGAGGAAACGTCGAGCGAGCGCTGCATAGCTTGGAAGAACGCCTCGCCGTCGAACTTCAGCGCGTTGACTGTCCCGACCATCCGCCAGAGCCGCGCCTGAGCCTCCTTCGCCGGCTCGAGGGCGAGAGCGCGGTGCAGGAGCGCGAGGGCATCATCGAGCTCGAACCGCCCGAGCGCGAGCTCCCCCGCGCGCTCGAGCCAGAAGAGTGCCTTGTCCTCCAAGCGTCGCCGCTCCCCTTTGTCTTCGGCCCACGCGAGGTCGACGTCCTCCGGCCGGACGGCCTCGGCGTAGTGGTGCGCCAGGAACCCAGCAAGCTCGTCGCGCTCGCCGAGGCGGTCGAGCCAGTCGGCGAACGCCGCGTGAAGACGCGCCCGCCGCGCCTTTGGCAGGGACGCGTAGGCGACCTCGCGGGTGAGGGCGTGCTTGATCGCGTATTCCCGCTCTCCCGCCATGCTCGACCCGCCGCGGCGGCGGATCAGGTCGCGCTCCTCGAGGATGCGCAGGTCAGGCTCCGCCTCGACGAGCTCGTAGATCGGCCCGCCCCAGAAGACGCGCCCGATCACGGCTGCAGCCTGGAGCGCCGACTTCTCGGCCGGCTCGAGCAGGTCGATGCGGGCGGCGAGAACCGCGTGGACAGAGTCCGGCACGGCGAAATCGGGCGGAAGCTGGTCGAGCGTCCAGCCGCCGTTGGCGCGGCGCAGCATGCCCTGGTCGATCAGCATCCCGAGCAACTCCTCGACGAAGAACGGGTTGCCTTCGGCCCGCGCGACCACGAGCTCGCGGAGCTCTGACGGAAGCCCCCCGGAGAGCAGCTCGTCGAGCATCAGCACGGACTCGGCGGAAGAGAGCGGCTCGAGGTCGAGCTTCGCGCCGGCGGCGCGCGTGCCCCAGCCCGGCCTGCGCTCGGCCAGCTCGGGACGGGCGGTCACGACGAGCAGCAGCGGACCGACAGCCGCCGAGAGCACGTGCTCGAGCAGGTCGAGCAGCTGGTCGTCGGCCCAGTGGATGTCCTCGATCAGGACCACGGCGGGCCGCTCTGCCGTGGCTGCCGTCAGAAACTCCGCCCAAGAGTCCTGGAAGCGGTCGCGCACGGCCAGTGGATGGAGGTTCCCGGCGACGTCGAGGCCGAGCGCCAGCCCGAGGATCTGCCGGTCGCCGAGCAGCTCGCGAGCCCGCTCGGGTGGATCGCTCTCGAGCAGCCCGAGGTGCTCACGCAGCACCTCGCCCAGCGCCCAGTACGCGATCCCCGCGCCGTACGACAGACACCGCCCGGTCCGCCGGAGCGGTTCGGGATTCTGGTCGGCAAGCGACGCCCAGAGCTCTCGGATGAGCCTCGTCTTCCCGACTCCTGCGTCTCCGAGCACCGTCATGAGCCGCGGGCGCCGTTCCTGAACCGCCGCTTGATACTCGCGGCGGAGCACCTCGAGCTCGTCGTCGCGCCCAACGAATGCGCGTGCCAACGCACCGACGCCCCGTGGGCGCATCAGCGAGAGGGCGCGGACGAGCCGCCGGCAGGGAACGTTCTCCTCTTTTCCTTTCGCCTCGATTGCCTGCTGCTCGCCGAACTCGAAGGCGCCGCGGACCATCGAGATGCTTCGCTCTCCGACAAGCACCTCCCCGGGCGCCGCGCCTTGCTCGAGCCGTGCCGCGACATTGACCGGGTCGCCGGTGACGAACGAGCTCCCTTCACGCGGACGGCCGACCATGACCTCACCGGTGTTCACGCCGATCCGGAGCTCGAGGCGGCTGTCCAACTCGTGTGTCCGGTGCAGCATCGCCAGGGCCGCGTGCAGCGCGCGCTCGGCGTGGTCCTCGAGCGTAGCCGGCACGCCGAATGCCGCCATGACCGCATCGCCGGCGAACTTCTCGATCGTGCCCCCCGCACGTTCGACCTCGTCGGCCATCGCGTCGTAGAAGCGATCGAGCAGGACGCGCGTGCGCTCGGGATCCTGCGAGCCTCCGAGGGCCGTCGACCCAACGAGGTCGGCGAAGACAACGGTTGCGACCTTCCGCTCGCCGGCAGCCGTCTCGGGCTCCACCGGAGCGGCGCAGCTAGGGCAGAAGCGAGCGCCGGCCGGGAGCTCGGCACCGCACGAGGCACAGGTCATGCCTGGATTGTCGCTCAGCCGCTCTTGGCAGTCACTTCGTTGACGTGCGCGGAGTCGTTCGAGCCGAGGTCGGTGATCCAGACCACGTAGTAGCGAGCGGCCCCGCCACGGAGCTTGAAGACGGCGTGGCCGTTGACCACCTGCGAATCCGAGACCGGCTGGAACGGGCCACTCGAGGACGAGCCGGCCTCGATTTCCGCGGTGTAGCCAGACGTGTCTGTCGTGACGACGATCTGCGAGAGCTTGCGCGAGCGCCCGGCGTCGAGCACAAGGCCGACGCCGTCTTTGTTCAGGGCGCCGCCGCTGTAGTGCTCGGTCTCCCAGTACGTCGTCTGGTTACCGTCGGCGGCTCTGCCGACAGCCTCGGGATGCTCGGTGTGGTTGTCCCCCTGCGGATCGTAGGACGCGACACCGATCAGGTGCACCGGCTTCGCTGCCGTCGTCTTCGCGATCCCAGGGATGTACTTCGTGGGCGACGAGCCGGTGAAAGCGAAGACGAGCGCGAAGATCACCGCGAGCACCGTGAGCCCGGCGAGCAACAGGATCAGCGGCCAAACCGACGGCCGCTCGGCAGCCTGACGAGGCTGGCGGCGGCGCTTCTGTGGCGCGACGACGAGGGTCTCGGCACCAGGGCCGGCACCGTTCGCATCAGGCTCGACGAGGCAGGCCTCGAGCTCCGCCGCGAACTCGTCCATCGACGAGAAGCGCTTGCGCAAGTCCTTCGCCATCGCGCGCTGGATCGCTGCGTCGAGGCGCGGAGAGACGTCCGGCCGCACCTCGCGCACGCTGGGCACCGGCTGGTTGATGTGCTGCATCGCGACCGCGACGAAGTTCTCCCCGCGGAACGGCAGCTCGCCGGTGAGCAGCTCGTAGAGGACGATCCCGAGCGAATAGACGTCGGTGCCCACGCTCGACTTCGAGCCGCGGGCCTGCTCCGGCGCGATGTAGTCGCTCGTCCCCATCACGGTGCCGGTCTGGGTCAGGCCGCCGCGCACGTCGCGGTCGAGCGAGCGCGCGATCCCGAAGTCGGTCACCTTCGCCTCCCCCTCCTCGGTGAGGAGCACGTTCTGTGGCTTGACGTCGCGGTGGACGAGGCCGTGCTCGTGCGCGAAGGCGAGCGCGCGCGCGACCTCGAGCGCGAGCCGCACCGCCTCCTGCTCGCGCAAGGGCGCCTCCCGCTCGATCAGGCTCTTCAGGTTCTCGCCGGCGACGTACTCGAAGACGATGAACTGGCGTCCGTCCTGCTCACCGCGGTCGATCACGGTGACGATGTTCGGATGCGACAGCCGCGCGACCGCGCGAGCCTCGCGGCGGAAGCGCTCGACGTGATCGCCGTCCTCGCCGAACTGCTGGTGCAGCACCTTGAGCGCAACGTCCCGCTCGAGCAGGCGGTCGTGCGCCCGGTAGACACTCGACATACCGCCCGTGCCGACGACTTCTTCGAGCTCGTAGCGTTCCGCGATCAGCTCGCCGACCACGAATTGAAGTTTGCCCGTCTGGCCGCGAGCTAAGCCAGAGAAGCGTCGAGCGCGCTCTCCCAGACCTCGAGCGCCTCGTCGAGCTCCGCATCCGAGATCACAAGCGGCGTGAGCACGCGGATGCAGTTCGAGTAGATGCCGGACTTGAGCAGCAGCAGTCCG
>VAXD01000128.1:4789-5278 GCA_005884155.1 Actinomycetota bacterium
GACGAGCTCGATCGCGAGCATCGCGCCGAGCCCGCGCACGTCGCCGATCTGCTGCCAGCGCTCCTGCCACGACAGCATCCGCGACCGGATCGTCTCGCCGATCGCCTGCGCCTGCGCGACGACGCCTTCCTCCTCGAAGACGTCGAGCACCGCCAGCGCGGCCGCCTGCGCGACCGGGTTGCCGACGTAGGTGCCGCCGATCGCCGAGTCGTCCGGCGCATCCATGATCTCCGCCTTGCCGATCACGCCCGAAAGCGGCAGGCCCGCGGCGATCGACTTCGCGACCGTGATCAGATCGGGCTCGACGCCGGAGTGCTCGATCCCCCACATCCGGCCGGTTCGCCCGTAACCGGTCTGCACCTCGTCGACGACGAGGACGATGCCGTGCTCGTCGCAGAGGCTGCGCACGCCTTCCACGAACTCCCGCGGCGCGACCACGAAGCCGCCCTCGCCCTGCACCGGCTCGAGCACCAGCGCCGCGACGGTCTC
>VAXD01000129.1 GCA_005884155.1 Actinomycetota bacterium
ATACCTGAGCGAGAGGGCGCCCCCGGGAGGCGCCCTCTCGCTTGAGGGATTCGCACGATGAACGTCCGCGCGTCGGCGTCGGCGGCAGCTTCGACCGCTGAGCGGCGAGACACGGACCCATCCCGCAGGAATCCGACCGTTTGCTGATCGAGCAACGAGCCATCCCGCGCACATCCCGCATGAGGGCGCCGGAAGCTCCGGCTCAGGCCGGGAAATACCCGCAACCGCGGGGGGTCGAATGCCCGGCTTGCGGCAGGAATCCCCGCCAATTCCCGCTCAGCCGGAAGCGCCAAGACCGGCCTGTCACGCCGGAGGTCGCGGGTTCGAGTCCCGTCGCTCCCGCCTCGAGGCTCCCTGCACAACGCGCATGCCGAGGCGCATCGAGCCTCCGCGCATGACCGGTGTATGGTCACGCTTCCGGAGAAAGGAGTGGCTGTGGCCGACTACACGATCGTCCCCGTCAAGGAGGTGCCCGACATGGCGGCCGAGGTCGGCATGGACCCGGCGCACTTCCAGATCCGCTTCATGCGCGAGCCGCTCGGCCTCGATAATTTCGCTGTGACCTACGAGCGGTTCGGTGGTGGCTGGCGGGCGCCCGAGGGGCACCCCCACCGGCGGGGCCACCGGCACCAGCTCCAAGAAGAGGTGTACTTCCTCATCTCAGGTCGAGCGCAGGCGAAGTTCGACGACGAGATCGTCGACCTCGAGCCCTGGACTGCGGTGAGGGTGCCGCCCGAGACGGCAAGGTCGTTCCGCGCGGCGGGGGAGGAGGACGCGGTCTTCGTCACGATTGGCGCACCGCAGGCCGGCCCCGACGACGTCGAGTTCCTGCCGGACTACTGGCAGGACTAGCCGGCGAGCGCGCGCGTCTGCGAGGCGTGCCAGGCGAGCCCGAAGGCATCGAAGCGCTCTGCCGCCTGCCCGATGAGGACCGCGTCCTCGCGGACGAGCCCGAGCGCGCGGAGCGCAAACGGCTCCAGATACGTCCCCGGCTGGAGCACGAGAGCGGTCTCGTGCTCGACCCGTTCGCGCTCGCCGAGTGCGGCCAGCCCATCAAGGTGTGCGGCCATCGAACTCAGGTAGAACCAGTTCGAAGCCCGGACGGCCGGCTCCCCGAGCAGCGACTCGACCGCCGTGAGATCGCCGCGGTGGAGTGCGAGCAGCAGGCGCGGCGTGTCGAGGACCGTCCCGTACCCGGTCATCGCGAGCGGCGCGGCCCGCCTCTCGAGCCGCTCAGCCTCATCGTCGTTCCCCAGATGGGCGTTGGCCAGCGCGCACAGGTAGAGCGAACGCGCGCTCAGCACACACGGCGTCGCCGCGCTCTCTTCGACGCGCGTTTCGATGAGCTCCTGGAGCTCGAGCGCCTTCTCCCAGTTCGCGAGCAGCTCCTCGAGCAGGAGGAGAAGCGCGGCGCCGTGCAGGCGGTGATGAGGAGAAAGCAGACGAGTCGCGTCGTCGTGGAGCGCCGCGTACCGTCGCGCCTCGTCGAGCTCACCGCACGCAACGGCGGGATTGATCGCAAACGCGTAAACATACGTAGCGGCATCCGCGTCGTCGAGCTCGTGGACGAACGACTCGCGGCGGCGGCACCACTCGAGCGCGTCGCGGTAATCGCCGTGGACAAACGCGACTAGGTGGCGCACGTCGTAGCCGCGCGAGCGTAGGGCCGGATCGCCGAGCCGATCGGCAATCGTGCTCGCCTCCGCGGCATCGTCTGCAGACTTGTCGTAGTCGGCATAGCAGCGGGCGATCAGCGCCTTCGCCCGCGCGGCGGTGTCCGGGGCCGCCAGCTCGAGCGCGCGCTCGATCCAGCCTTGCACGAGGTCGGATGGTGGCGCCGTGCCCCACATGCCGGCCCGGGCCATGGTCTGGAACGCGAGCTCCGCGTAGAGATCGGCGAGTGCTCGATCTCCGCTGGCGAGCGCGATCGCCTCCTCCATGGCCGCTGCGAAGGCCTTGCCGTCGAAAAACAGAACGTTCGCGTGGGCGATCTCTTCCCAGAGCCGGCGGCGCGTGTCCCGGTCCGGCTCGAGCTCGACTGCGCGCTCGAGCAGGACGACCGCCTCTCTCATCTCGTACCTGCCGACAGCGAGCCGCGAAGCCTGGCGGAGCCAGCCCACGGCGTTCGCCCGCAGACGTTCGTACTCGTCCGGGTCGTCCGGCCACGCGAGGTCGGCCTCCTCGGGCCGAACCGCCTCGGCGAAGTGGAACGCCAGCTCCGCCGCATCTTCGTCGCGCCCCCCGCCCGCGCTCTCGAGCCAGTCCGCGTAGCAGGCGTGGAGCCGGGCACGCGCCGGCGTCGTGAGACTCCCGTACGCCACCTCACGGGTGAGCGTATGGACGAACGCGTGGCGATCGCCGTCCTCGCGCACGAAGGAACGAGCGGCGAGCGCAGCGAGCGGCGCCTCGCCCTCGACAAGGGCGCGCAACGGCTCGACCCCGAACGTCCGGCCGATCACCGCGGCGGCTTGGAGCGCGGACTTCTCCGTCGGGGCGAGCAGATCGATGCGGGCCGCAAGAAGGGCATGCACCGTGTCGGGGACGACCAGGCCGGACGGAATCTCGTCCTTGACCCCACGGTCGGCAAGCATGCGGAGGAGCTCCTCGACGAAGAACGGATTGCCCTCCGCGCGCTCGACCACGAACGCCCTCACCTCCCCGCCCAGATGCTCCGGTGCGAGCCGGTCGACCATGCGCCCGGCGTCCTCGGACGCGAGCGGCCGCAGCTCGACGGCCTCGCCCGCCTCGGGGCGCTCGCGGGCCGTTCCCAGGAGGAGGAGCGGGCCCCGAACGGCCGTCGCGCCGTGATCGAGGAGCTCGACGAGCTCGGGATCGGCCCAGTGCAGATCCTCGACGAGGACTACGGCCGCCCGATCGGCAACGAGCTCGTCCAGCATGCCTGTCCAGGCAGCCCGCAGGCGCTCGGCAACAGCGAGGGGATGGAGATCGGCCGGTGCGGGCCGGCCGAGAGTGACGCCGAGGATCGGCCAGCGCTCGAGCGCGCCGGGGTGCTCGCGAACGATCTCCCCCAGGGGGGAATAAGCACTCGCCCGGCCGAAAGAGCGGCAGCGCCCGATTCGGCGTACCGGAGCGGGAGCAAGCCGCGGCCACAGCTCCTGAAGGAGCGTCGTCTTTCCCACGCCGGCCGCGCCGACAACGGTGACGAACCGTGGAACGCTCCCCGCGACGACCGAGCTGTACGCCGACTCGAGCGCCGCGAGCTCGGCCTCGCGGCCCACGAACGTCGCCGGAGCGCCGTCCGCCCTCGCCCCCGGCGGGGCGAGCGCGCGTAGAAGAAGACGGCCGAGAACCCCAGCGGGCTTCCCCTTGGCCTCGATGACCACCTGATCGCCGAACTCGAAGGGGCTGCGGACGGCTCCGGTCGTCCGCGCCCCGACCAGGATCTGTCCGGCACCCGCGGCCTGCTCGAGCCGCGCAGCGACGTTGACTGCGTCGCCGCTCACGAACGAACTGCCGACGCGTGGCTCGCCCACCACGACGTCGCCCGTATTCACGCCGATCCGCAGCTTGAGCGAGTCGCCGAAGAGCTCCTCCAACTTGCTTCGCATGGACAGAGCCGCGTGCAGCGCACGGTCGGCGTGGTCCTCCTGCGCGGCCGGCGCGCCGAAGGCCGCCACGACCGCGTCGCCGATGAACTTCTCGATCGTCCCTCCCGCCTCGGCGATCTCAGCCGCCATCGCGTCGTAGAAGCGGTTGAGGCGGGCTCGTGTCCGCTCGGCGTCCTGCTGACCGGCCAGCTCGGTCGAGCCGACGAGATCGGCGAAGAGAACGGTCGCGACCTTGCGCTCCTCACCCCGCGCCTCGTCCGCGGCGCTCGCGCCACAGCTCGGGCAGAATCGAGCAGCGGGAGGAAGCGACGCTCCGCAGCTCGAGCAGGCCGCCATGTGCGGATTCTCCCACGAAGCCAGGGTCACCACCTCCACACAGATCCGACTCCATGAGGCCTCGTGGGAGGTGTAGCAATTCGGGCGGGCTACAGCCAGTTACTCTCAAGACTGACGAGGTTTACGAGAGCCTGTCATCGCGTGGAGCCGCTGAGCCACGCTGAACGGAGGAGAACGAATGAGTGTCTACGCGGTGACCAACCCCGCATCAGGAGAGCAGGTCAAGACCTTTTCGACGTTCACGGACAACGAGCTCGATTCCGCGATCGCCCTGGCGTACGACGCGTATCAGAGCTGGCTGCGATCGAGCACGGTCGAGGAGCGCGTCAAGCTGGTGCGCCGGGTCGGGGAGCTGCACAGCGAGCGGCGGGAGCAGCTGGCCGAGATCGCCACCCGTGAGATGGGCAAGCCGCTGGAGCAAGCGCTCGGCGAGGTCGACTTCTGCGTCGACATCTACGGCTTCTACGCGGACAACGGGCCCGAGCTGATGAAGGACGAGCCGATCGAGCTGCTCTCGGGTGAGGGATCCGCGATCATTCGCCGCAGCCCGTACGGCGTGATCCTCGGGAT
>VAXD01000044.1 GCA_005884155.1 Actinomycetota bacterium
AAGACGGTCGGCCCGACCGCACGCAGCCGCCGCGCCGCGAGGTCGTCCTGGCCGCCGAAGGGGTCGACCGGGTCGCCGCCGCCAAGCGGGCGCGCGATCGCGTTGATGGTGAAGTCGCGAGTCGCCAGGTCGTCTTCGATCGTGCCCGGCAGCGGCGTGAAGTCGACCGTGCGGCCGCCGTCGAGCGCAACGCGCCAGGCGCCGTGGCGCTCGGAGAGCGCAAAGGGTGCACCGCCGGCCCGCTTCGCGTAGGCGCGGGCGGCGCGCTTCGGGTCGCGCACGGCGATGTCGAGGTCGACCAGCTCGCGCCCGAGCAGCTCGTCGCGGACGGCCCCGCCGACGACCCAGGCATCCTCGCCCTGCAGCACCTCCCGCGCGAGCTCAAGCATCGACGACCACCCGCCGCGCGCGCCGCGGGTCGGCGTTGATCCCGCAGACGAGCTCGTAGTTGATCGTCCCGGCGACGCGCGCATGCTCCTCGGCGAGGATGCCCGCCCCGAGGATCGTGACCGGCGCGCCGACCGGCTCCTCGTGGTCGAGCTCGACGGCGAAGGCGTCCATCGAGACGGTGCCGACCGACCGCCGCGGCTCTCCGGCGACGCGGACCTCGGTGCCTGTCAGGTCGCGGCGGAAGCCGTCCGCGTAGCCGACGGGCACGATCCCGATCCAGGTCGGCCGCTCGGCGACGAAACGACGCCCGTAGCCGGCGCTCTCGCCGGGCTCCAGGAGCTTCACCTGCGCGAGGTAGCTGCGCCACGAGAGCGCCGGCTCGAGCCCGTCCGCGGCCGGGTCCTCACCGAACGGCGAGAGCCCGTAGAGCGCGACCCCGCAACGGGATGCGTCGAAGCGGGACGACGGGATCCGCAGCGCCGCAGCGCTGTTCGCCGCGTGCCGCATCAGGTCGGAGTACGGGTCCGTCGTCTCGCGGAAGCGAGCGACCTGCTGCTCTGCGAAGGCGGGATCGCTGTCGGCCGTTGCGAGATGCGTCATCAGGCCGACGACTTCCGCCGGCAGATTCGGCAGCTCCGAGAGCCCCCAGCGACCCATGCCCGTGTCGAGCTTCAGGTGGACGCGCAGTCCCTCCGGGATCTCCTCGTCCCAGACGGCCAGCTCGAGCTTCGCGGCGCGCGCCTCGGCGACCTCCCGGCTCGAGGCCGTCGGGCCCATGACGAGGATCCGCACGAGCGAAAACTCGGCGCGCAGCTCGAGCGCCTCGGCGACGGTCGCGACACACAGTGCGCCGGCCCCTTCGTCAACGAGCGCTCCGGCGACGTCCACCGCGCCGTGTCCGTATGCGTTCGCTTTCACGACGGCCCAGAGCTGCGAGCCTTCGAGCACCCGCAGCAGCGTCCGCGCATTTCGCCGGATCGCCCCAAGATCGACGGTGATCTCAGACCGGTGCATCGTCTCCCGACGGCGTGCCGCCCTGGACGTCGCGCAGCCAGAGCTCGAACAGCGGGTCGACGAAGACGGCGCGCCCGCCCTCCTCCTCGAGCTCGCCTTTCTCTCGTAAAGACCGGACCGCGTAGTGAGCACCCGACTTCTTCAGGTCGACCGCGCCCAGCGCACGTGCGCCGTAGGGCGCCTCGGGGAAGAGCGCGATCGCCCGCAGCGCCCGCTGCTCGTTCGCCTCGAGCCCGCGCCAGAGCGCGTCGAACTCCGGCGCGACCTGCGCCCGTGTCCGCGCGAGCGCCGTCTGCCAGTCGTCCTCGTTCGCCGTCTGCCGAGGCGCAAGCTCGTCCCAGAGCCGGTGGGCGAGAAGCATCGCGCGTTGCGGGTGACCTTGCGCCGTCGCGAGCAGCGCGTCGAGCATGGGCGCCGCGCTCCGCTTCGTCCGGGCGAACCGCTCCTCGACGTACGCGGCGACGTCCGCTTCGGGCAGCCGGCCGAGCCGCAACGGCTCCGCCTGGCCGTAGAGCGGCCTTCCTTTGACGTCGAAGAGCTCGCGCATCATCCCCGGCTCCGAGCCGGAGAAGATGTACGACGCCGACTCGCCCTGGTGCTGGATGTGGCTGCGGAGGAGCTTGTCGAAGTCCTGCACCTTGCCGATGTCCTGGAACTCGTCGAGCGCGACCAGCACCCGCTTGCCGCTGCGCTCCGCGACGCGTTGAGGCAGGTCGAGCAGCGCGTGCAGCGCCGGCAGCGGGTCGGTGCGCGGCTCGAGCTGGAGCTTCACAGAGATTCCCGGCGCGCCGAGCGAGAGGCCGAGGCCGCTCGTCCGGAGGATGCTCTCGATCGTGCGGCGGATCGGGCCGCCGAGCTGCGCATACGCGCGCTCGATCCTGATCGTCACGTCCGCGTAGCTGAGCACGCCGTAGAGGTCGACCAGCACGGGCACGAGCTCGCGGCTGCGCTCGGCCTCGGCCAGCGTCTTCCGCAGCAGGCTCGTCTTGCCGAACCGGCGGGGCGCGTAGAGGCGGACGAAGTGGCCTCCTGCGGCGAGCGAGAGCAGCTGCCTGATCTCGGGCTCGCGGTCGAGCACGTCCTCTGGCGCGACCGGTCGGGAGTAGACGAAGGGATTGACGTCGGGCACGCCCTGCACGGTAGCAGCCGGTTCGGCAGGACTGAACCGATTGGTTCGGCCTGACTGAACCGGTTAACCGCCCAGGACGAGCGGCAACGCGCCGATCACGTCGCTCGCGACTGCGCCCGCCTGCGGGATCTCACGCGAGGCCAGCTGGTGCGCCGTCGCCGCCGCCGCAGCCGCGAGCCGCGGCTCCATACCCTTCGCGAGGAACGCCGCGACGATCCCGGTGAGGACGTCGCCGGTGCCCGCCGTCGCGAGCGCGGGCGTGCCGAGCGAGCAGACCCAGACGCCCTCCCCAGGGCCGGCGACCAGCGTGTCGGCGCCTTTGAGCAGCCGGACCGCCTCGAGCCGGTGAGCGGCGACCCAGTCGGACTCCTCGCCGAGCAGCCGCCCGAGCTCGCCCTCGTGCGGCGTCAGCACCGTCGGCGCGCTCCGCTCGAACGGCTCGAGCTCGTAGAGGCCGTCCGCGTCCACGACGACCGGCACCTCGAGCTCCGCGAGCAGCCGCGCGACCACCTCGTGCGGCCCGTCGCCGCGACCGAGGCCGGGCCCGAGAGCAACCCCGCCGGCCTTGGCGGCGAATTCGGCGATCGGCGCGACCGCGCGCGGCGAGATTCGCCCGCCGTCCTCCGGGCAGGCGAGCTTGACCGCTTCGAGCAGGCGCTGCTCGAACACGGGCAGCGTCGATTCGGGCACGGCGACCGCGACGTAGCCCGCATCCGCGCGGAAGGCGGCCTCGGCCGCGAGGGACGGCGCGCCGGTCAGGCCGCGCGAGCCGCCGATGACGAGCACGGTTCCCGCGGTGTACTTGTTCTGATCGGCCCGACGCCGAGGGACCTGCCCGAGGATCTCGGCCGTCACGAGCCGGTGCTCCGTCTCCGCCGGCTCCAAACCGATGTCCGCGACTACGACTTCGCCGGCACGGAAGCGGCCCGGCGCGACCTCGAGCCCGACCTTTCTCCCGTGGATCGTCACAGTCAGCGCGGCGTCGACGCAGGCGCCCGCGACCTCGCCGGTCGAGGCATCCACGCCGGACGGCAGGTCGACCGCGACCACGGGCACGCCGGCGTCGTTGATCCCCTCGATTCTCCGAGCAGCGTCTTCCCGCGGCTCGCCGCGGAACCCCGTGCCGAAGAGCGCGTCGAGGATCACGTCGGCGCTGCTCACGTCGTCCGAAGCCTCGGCTTCGCGGCCCGCAGAGCGGAGCACGTCCACCGCGATCCTCCCGTCGCCGCCGTTCGCACCGCCGCCGCAGACGGCCACGAAGCGCCGCGCCTCGGGAAACCGCCGCAGCGCCTGCTCGGCGACCGCGCGCCCGGCCCGCGCCATCAGCCCGTCCACGTCGTGCCCGGCCTCGGCGGCACGCATCTCGTCCGCCGTGTAGAGGGGCTCAAGCATCCGAGACGACGCAAACCGCCGTCGCGAGCTCGCGCGAGTGCGTCATCGATAGCTCGATCCGCCCCGCGCCGACGCGCTCGGCCCACGCGCGCGTCTTCCCCGACAGCGTCACTCCCGGCTTCGGACGGCCGGCGATCTCGATCTCGCGCCACGTGAAGTAGACGCCCGAGCCGAGCGCCTTGCCGACCGCCTCCTTGCCGGCGAAGCGTGCCGCGTAATGCTGCGCCGGGTTCGCCCGGCTCTCGCAGTACGCGCGCTCGGCCTCGGTGAAGCAGCGCTCGCGAAAGCCCGCGTAGCGCTCGAGCGCCCGCGAAATCCTCGGGATCTCGATCAAGTCGATCCCCACCTTCACCGGTCGATCGCCTCCAGCCAGTCGGGGAGAGCGGCGATCGAGTCGATCACGCCGTCGGGCTTGACGGTGGCCTCGTCGAGCGCCTCCTCACGAAACTTGCCCGTGCGGACGAGTATGGTGCGCAGCCCGAAAGCCGACGCGCCCCCGATGTCGGCCTCGACGTCGTCGCCGACCATCCAGGTCTGCTCGGGGTCGTACTCGAGGGCATCCAGCGCGGCCGCGAAGTAAGCGGCGCTCGGTTTGCCGAGCACGGTCGCCTCCATCTCCGTCGCGTACTCGAGTCCCGCGACGTACACCCCGGCGTCGAGCATCGCGCCTCGCGAGGTCTGCCACCAGCGGTTCTTGTGCAGGCAGTAGAGCTCGGCTCCGTCCTGCAGCTCCGCGAAGGCGCGCGCGAGGTTGTAGTAGCTGAAGACCTGATTCGTCTCGTAACCCTCGTCGGCCCCGCCGAGCAGGACGGCGTCGGCGCCCTCGCCGACGAGCTCGATTCCCTCTAGGTCATCGACGATCGCCGGCATCGTCAGCGCGAGCACGCGCTTGCCCTTGAGCGCGTGCGCTGCGGCCAGCGGCGTGGTCTGCAGCTCCTCGTCCTCGAGCTCGACGCCGAAGGAGCGGATCTCCTCCGCGAGCGCGCGGCGGGAGTGTGTGGTGTTGTTGGTGACGAACCGCAGCATGTGGCCCGCCTCTCGGAGCCGCGAGACGGCTCTCCCTCCTCCGAGGATCGGATGTCCCGAGACGTGCAGCACGCCGTCGACGTCGAGGAGAATCCCACCCATGGCCGGCGAGTTTATTCGGGTGACGCGGTCGGTCTCCATCCCACGCTCGGAGATCGACCTCCGCTTCTCGCGCTCGAGCGGGCCGGGCGGCCAGCACGCCCAGAAATCGGACACGCGCGTCGAGGCGCTCTTCGACGTCGAGGCCTCGAGCGCGCTGACGGACACGCAGAAGCGGCGCGTGGTCACGCGAGGTGGGCAGGTGTTGCGGGCGGTCGCTCAGGACGAGCGCAGCCAGTGGCGCAACCGCGAGCTCGCGACGGAGCGGCTCGTGGAGGAGCTACGTCAGGCGCTCCGGGTTCCCCGGAAACGACGGCCCACCAGGCCGACCAAAGCGTCGAAGGAGAAGCGGCTCGAGCGGAAACGCCGCCGCAGCAACGTCAAGCGCCTGCGCCGGCCCCCGGAATAGGCTCGACGCGGAGGCTGTTCAGGAGCGCGACGATGTCGCCCCGCGCGCCCGCGGGCGCACGTGAGCCGAGGTAGAAGAAAACGTAGAAGCGGCGGCCGTGGTGGTCGCGGAAGAGCAGCTCGCCGCCTCGACCCTCAGGCATCTCGCAACAGCCACCGACCTTGCCGAGCCGCGGGAGCACGAAGCTCCGAGGGCGTGCCGGGAAGCGACTCTGCGAGAACGTCTCTTGAACGAGCACGAGCGCCGAGCGAGGCGGGATGCTCATCCCGGAACGCAGGCGCACGTTGCCGATCGTCGCGACGAACCGCTGAAGCGGATCGATGCAGGTCGAGACGCGCTCGTAACCGAGCCGCCAGCCGTGCGGGAGGACGAGACTCAGCCCAGAGCCGGCGCTCACGCGTCGAGGGGCAGATCCGGCATCCGCAGACGTTCCCATGAGGGCAATCGCGGCGATCCCGATCCACATGAGGCGGCGCATTACCGAAGCTACGTGCTCAGCGGGCCCAGAGGTCCCGGCGCCGCGAAGTATGGTTGGGAATCGTGTTTTTCGCTGCCGGAGCCGCCGCCCTCGACGGGATCATCCTCGCCGCGATGGTGATTCCGTTCCTGATCCTCGGCGTCATCTGCTGGATCTTCTGGAAGGCCAAGCAGCGCGACGACGCGGAGCGCGCTAGGAACGTTCCGCCCGCGCGATGAAGTCGCGGACGAGCGCGAGCGTCTCCTCCGGCTGCTCCGCCTGCGCCATGTGCGAGCTCTCCTCGAGCAACACGTACTCGGAGCCCGGGATCGCGCGGTGCGCGGCCTCGGTCATCGTAGGCGTCACCTCGTCGTAGCGGCCCGAGAAGACGAGCGTCGGCACCCGGATCTCGCCGAGCCGCGGCGTGATGTCCCAGTCGCGCAGCGTCCCGATCACGTGGAACTCGCTCGGCCCGTTCATCGCGTGGTAGACCTCGGGATTGGCATCGAGCAGCTGGAAACACTCGACGAGCCAGTCGGGCCAGGGGTCGGCGCGGCAGACGTGCCGCTTGTAGAACTCCATCGACGCCGCCTCGTACTCGGGATCGTCGGTCGTCCCGGCCTCCTCGTGCCGCCGAAGCGTCTCCTCGACCTCCGGCGGCAGCTCCGCCCGTAGCCGCGCCAGCTCCGGCATCCACGCGGGCACGCTCGGCGGCGAGCTTTCGACGATCAGCGAGACGAGTCCCTCCGGCTGGTCGGCCGCGTACTGCATGCCGAGCATCCCGCCCCATGAGTGGCCGAGGATGTGCACCCGCTCGAGCCCGAGCGCCTCTCGAACGACGCCGACCTCCTCGACGAACAGCTCCGGCTGCCAGATCGAGGCCTCGTGCGGCTCCAGCAGGCCCGAGTTGCCCGAGCCGAGCTGGTCGTAGAAGACGACGCGCCGCTCGTCCGCCAGGGCCTCGTACGGCTTGAGATGTAGCCAGTTCGCGCCCGGCCCGCCGTGCAGGCAGAGCAGCGGCAGGCGCGCCTCGTCCTCGTGCGCCGCGGCGACCGAGCGGTACCACGTCCGCCCGCCCCTGAACGGGACGAAACCCTCCTCGACCCGCTCCGCGACGGCCACCGCCTCATCTTTCCACGCCGAACGTTTACGTCGGCCTTACAGCCGGATCATCGGCCCCTGACAACGCGGCGCAACGATTCGCCCGATCCCTCGATCCAAGGAGTGACAGATGAAACGGCACCTGTTCTACCTCGGGCTCGTCGCCCTCGCGGTGCTGACGGTAGGCACCTCCAGCTCGCTGGCCGCCCGGCAGAGCGGCACGATCGGCTACGTCTTCAACGGCCAGCTGCTCGCAGACGCCGGTAATTCGCCCTCGCTCTTCGTGGACGTCCACGGCGGCAACAAGCCCGCACTGCGCAAGCTGATCGGCCAGGGTCGGACGCAGCAGTTCGCGGTCGATGCCGGCACGCAGTACATCCGCTGGACGGACGGCCAGCCGGCCCTCGTGAACGAGGCGAGCCTCGTCGCGGGCGACTTCGTCACGATCCGCGTCCGCGCGGCGCGTGACGCCTCGCTCGGCCAGATCGAGTCGACTCCCGCCTGGCGCGTCGCCGACCGCGGCGCCAACAACGGTCACCCGCGGCGGCCGCTCTGGCTCTTCATCGGCACGCTCAACGCTCCGGCGGCGGGCGGCCACTTCTCGCTCCACATCACCAACGGGAACCTGCTCGCGCTCCGCAAGATGCTTGGCGCGCCGCTCGACGAGACCTTCACGTACGACTCGCACACGATCTTCGTGCTCTGGCAGCACGGCGTTCCGACCGTGATCCAGCCCGGCCAGATGGTGGTCGGCGACCGGATCTCCGTCCGGATCCGCGCTCCGCGGCGCGACTCGCTCGGCCAGGCCGAGGCCGTCCCGGCGAATCACGTCGGCGACCACGAGCCCGGCACCTCCTAGCAGTAACACCCCTCCCCACCTGAGAGAGGCCGCTCCCCGCGGCCTCTCTCTCATCTAGGGTCCGCACCGTGCGTCTGCGGGGGTCTTTCGGAGGCCGCGACCTCGCGGTCGATCTTGGGACGGCGAACACGCTCGTCTTCATCCGCGGGCGCGGAATCGTGCTCTTCGAGCCGTCCGTGGTCGCGTTCTCCGAGGAGACGGGCCAGATACACGCGGTCGGTTCGGAGGCGCGGCGCATGATCGGCCGCACGCCCGCGACGATCCGAGCCACGCGCCCGCTCCGTCACGGCGTGATCGCGGACTTCGAGATCACCGAGCAGATGCTGCGTCACTTCATCACGAAGGCTGCGGGCAGCCGCTATGCCTTTGCGCGCGTCGTCCTCTGCGTGCCGAGCGGGATCACGGACGTCGAGCGGCGCGCCGTCGACGAGGCCACGCGATCCGCGGGGGCCCGCAGCGTCTTCCTGATCGAGGAGCCGATGGCCGCGGCAATCGGCGCCAACCTTCCGGTCGCCGAGGCTGTCGCCAGCATGGTGATCGACATCGGCGGCGGCACTACGGAGGTGGCGGTCATCGCCCTCGGCGGGATGGTCGTCTGGGAGTCGATTCGCGTCGGCGGCTACGAGATGGACGACGCGATCGTCGACCACGTCAAGAACACGCACAAGCTGCTGATCGGCCAGGAGACGGCCGAGTCGGCCAAGATCGCGACCGGCTCGGCGTGGCCGGTCGAGGGAGAGCTGGCCGACACGCAGGTCGCGGGCCGCGACCTCGTCACGGGGCTGCTGCGCCGGGCGACGATCGGCGCCGACGACATCCGCCGCGCGCTCGAGCCGCCGGTCGCGCGCATCGTCGCAGCGGTCAAGGACACGCTCGAGCGGACGCCGCCCGAGCTGGCGGCCGATCTCGGCGAGCGCGGGATCGTGCTCGCCGGCGGCGGCTCGCTCTTGCGCGGCATCGACGAGCGGCTCCGGAACGAGGTCGGCCTGCCGGTGCAGCGCGTCGAGTCGCCGCTTACGTGCGTCGCAGAAGGCGCCGGGCGAAGCCTCGACGAGCTGGAAACGCTCGAGCGCTCCGCGAAGGCCCAGCGCCGAGTGCGCCACTAGCCGCGCCGAGGAAGAGCGAAAGCCGGTCGGCCTCGTCCTCCTCGAGCGACACGGCGGCTTCGGCGACACCGTCGGAGCTCCAGACGCTGAACCGCACCTGCGGCTCCTCGGTCAGGTAGCGGGAGACCCGGAGCGCCTTGCCACGGTCGGCCGGGTGCGCACGGAAGAACTCGACCAGCTTGCTGCGCTGCGGCGAAGCGCACCAGGGGCAGAAACGGAAAGCCGCTTCCAGCTCGCCACCGCACTCGGCGCAGACGCGCACCCTGCTCCCACCTCCTTCGCGCGTAACCGTACCCCCTTCGAGTGATTTTCGGGCTTACCCCGCACGGTTTTGCGGGCGATTCCTTCTTTTGGACATGGGCGCAGGGATTGGAACGCCGTGCACGGGGTAGACAACGCGCGAGGTGCCTGAGTGAGCTCGCTCCCCGTACCGTCACACGAGGACGAGCTCGGCTCGCTCTACGAGCGCCACGCGCCCCGGATGTTCGCGTACTGCCTCCGCCGGCTCCCAAGCCGGGAGGAGGCCGAGGACGCCGTGCAGCAGACGTTCCTCAACGCCTACCGCGGGCTGCAGCGCGGGACGACCCCGCGCTCGGAGACGGCCTGGCTCTACAAGATCGCCGAGAACGTGTGCCGGGAACGGCGCCGCGCGGCCTGGCGCCGCCGCCGCGTCGAGACGGTGCACGACCCCGACGGGATCGCGCGCGCGGCCGCACCGGAAAGCGAGCACGACGAGCTCGCCGGCCTCGCCGATGCGCTCTCCGAGCTTGCGCCGAACCAGCAGCGCGCCATCCTGCTGCGCGAGTGGCAGGGGCTCTCCTACCGGGAGATCGCCACCGAGCTGGGCGTGACCCAGGCCGCGGTCGAGACGCTGCTCTTCCGGGCCCGCCGCTCGCTCGCGACCAAGCTCGACCGCACGCGCGCCCGCGCGATCGCGAACCTCGGCTCCGCCGCGGCTTGGGGGAAGTCGCTCCTCGGCGGCGCCGCCGCGAAGATTGCGGCGACGGCGGGCGTGTTTATCGCGGTGACCGCGATGACGCCGGCGCTCCGGGAACAGATCCAGGGCGCGTTCGCCTCGCCGCCGCCGGCGAAGCAATCCGGGGTGGCCGAGATCGCCTTGCAGCCCGGTGCGCTCGGTCTGAGCGCCGAGCTGCAGAAGCCCTCATCCGCGGGCGGCGCGCGCCTGGCGCATCCAGCGGGCGGGAAGAACAGCGGCCTGCACGTCCGTGCCGCACGCCACTCTCGGCCTCCGGTCGGGACGGATCCACCTCCGCCGCCCGGTGGTTTGCCACCGGCGCCACCGCCTCCGCCCGGGCTGCTGCCCCCACCGCCCCCGGTAGGCGGCGGCCTGCCGCCGGCTCCTCCGCTCCCACCGGCCCCTCCGCTGCCGCCGGTTCCGCCGCTGCCGCCGGTTCCGCCGCTGCCGCCGCCACCGCCTATCGTGCCGCCGGTCCCGCCGCCGCCGATTCCCCTCCCCTAGCCGCCCGGCGCGACTCGAACTTCGCGCGGCATCCCGGGCCGCAGAAGAAGTACGTCCGGCCGCCGAGGTCGAGCTGCAGCGCCTTGCTCCGGTCGACCGTCATCCCGCACACCGGGTCGCGCGCGCCACGCCGAAGCGTGAGGGCGACGAGTCCCCCTGCCACCAGCGTGAACAGGATGTTGAGCACCGTCGTGTAGTTCCACGAGATCCCGCGCGCCGCGATCGAGTCGATCGACGGCCTGTTCTGCGGGATCAGCCCGAGCGCACTGAAGATCCCGTCGACGGCGAGCGCGGCGATGACCATCGAGCCGAACATCAGGCCGACGATCAGCGCGGTCAGCGGCCCGCCGTAGTAGCGCCGGTAGATGAGCACGAGCGGGATGATCAGCAGGTCGGCGTAGATGAACGCGATCACGCCCGCGAAGGAGATTCCCCCGCCCCAGAGCACCGCAGCCAGCGGCACGTTCCCGACCGAGCAGACGAACGAGAGCACCGCCACCAACGGCCCGAGGAGCACGTTCTCGAGCAATTGCGGCGTGCCTCCGGTTCCCGTCAGGAAAAGGTCGTTGAAGAAGGCCATCGGTAGCAGCGCGACAAAGCCCGCGATCAAGAACCCGGCCATGATCTCCTTCCAGAGCATCTCGACGTCACCGCGGAAGTTGTGCGCGACGTCCGACCAGGCGTCGAGCGAGAGGACGCGCGGAGCGCCGGAGGCGGTGTGGTGCACGTGGCCGGTGTCCGCCGCGAGCGCGTGCTCGCGCGCCTCCTCCTCGGCGCGGCGCGACACGAACAGTCTGAGCCCGCCCCACATCAGCACGATCAGGATCAGCCCGCCGATCAGCTCCGCGAGCGTGAACTGCCAGCCGATGAAGATCCAGAGCACGATCCCGAGCTCGAAAACCAGGTTCGTCGAGGCGAACTGGAACACCATCGCCGAGACGAGGCTCGCGCCCTGCTGGAAGAGCGATTTCGCGATCGCAACTGCTGCGTAGCTGCACGACGACGAGGCGGCCCCGAGCCCGGTCGCCAGCGCCACGTCACGCGGCCCGCGCCGGCCGAGCGCCCGCTCGAGCCGCGCCCGCGGCACCCACGCCTGCACGATCCCGGAGAGCACAAACCCGAGCACCAGCGCCCACCAGACCTCCCAGGCCATCTGGAAGGCGTTCCAGAGCCCCTGGCCGACCTGATCGAGCACGTCCACGCGCCGAGCGTAGCGACGACCCGGCCTCGCTCGGCAGGGTCCGGCTGCAATGATCGCGCCGTGGCTAAGGTCGCAGTCGTGGGGCTCGGCGGGATGGGCAGCCGCATCGCGCGGCGCCTCGCCGACGCCGGCCACGAGCTGACCGTCTGGAACCGGACGCGCTCGAAGGCCGACGCGCTCGGAGTGCCCGTCGCCGACACTCCGGCCGCGGCAGCGGCGGGCTCGGAGGTCGTGATCACGATGGTCGCCGACCCGCTTGCACTACAGACCGTCACCGAGGGCCCGGAAGGCGTGGCGGCAGGTGCGGGCGATGAGACGACGTTGATCGACATGTCGACCGTGGGCCCGGCTGCGATCGAGCGGCTCCGCGGGGTCGTGTCTGCACCGCTCCTGGACGCTCCCGTGCTCGGCAGCCTGAGCGAGGCAGAGTCAGGGACGCTGCACATCTTCGTCGGCGGCGAGCGCGAGGACTACGAGCGGTGGCAGGGGTTACTGAGCGTGCTCGGGACGCCCATCCGCGTGGGCCCGAGCGGCGCGGGCGCGTCGGCGAAGCTCGTGGCCAATACGACTCTGGTCGACGTGATCGCAACCATCGGCGAGGCCTTGGCGCTCGCCGAGGCGCTCGGCCTCTCCCGAGACGCGGCCTTCGCGGTGCTCGCGACCACCGCGCTCGGCGACCAGGCCGAACGCCGCCGCCCGGCGCTCGAGTCCGGCGAGTTCCCGCCGCGTTTCCCGCTCCGGCTCGCCCGGAAGGACGCCGACCTGATCGCCGAGCAGGGCCTCGACCTGCGCGTCACCGACGCCGCCCGCTCGTGGCTCCATGAGGCGACCGACGACGATCAGGACTACTCGGCGGTGCTGCGCGTGATCCTGGAGAGAGCTACTCGACGGTGACGGTCTTCGCCAGGTTGCGCGGCTGATCGACGTTCAGCCCGCGCAGGCGTGCGATCCGGTAGGCGAGCAGCTGGAGCGGAATGACGGCGAGCGCCGCCTGCAGGAAGGCCGGCGAGCGTGGGACGTAGATCACGTCGTCGGCGTGGTGCTGGATGTCCTCGTTGCCGTCCGTCGCGATCGCGATCACGTGAGCGCCGCGGGCCCGCGTCTCCTGGATGTTCGAGACGACCTTGTCGTAGATCCCCTTGTGATCGGTCGCAACGCAAACGACGGGCGTGCCCTCTTCGAGCAGCGCGATCGGCCCGTGCTTCATCTCGCCAGCCGAGTAGGCGTCGGTCGGGATGTACGAGAGCTCCTTCAGCTTGAGCGCGCCCTCGAGCGCGACCGGAAGCCCGATGTGCCGACCGAGGTAGAGGAAGAACGGCTTGTCGTGGAAGCGCTGCGCGATCTCCTCGACCGGATGGTTGCCGTCGAGGAACTGCTCGATCTTGTGCGGCAGCTCATAGAGCTGGTCGAGGATGAACTCGATCTCGTCGGGCGGCAGGGTCTTCCGCACCTGGGCAAGCTTGAGCCCGACCAGCGCGAGCAGCGCGACCTGGGCGGTGAACGTCTTCGAAGAGGCGACCGCGACCTCGAGCCCGCAGCGCGTGTAGAGCACCGACTCGGCCTCGCGCGTGATCTGTGAGCCCATCAGGTTCGTGATCGCGACCGTCCGCGCGCCGAGCTCGCGGGCGAGCTTGATCGCGTTGACGGTGTCGCGCGACTCGCCCGACTGCGAGATCCCGATCACCAGCGTGTCCTTCGAGAGCACCGGGTTGCGGTAGATCCACTCGCTGGCGATGTCGGGCTCGACCGGGACCCGCGCCCATTCCTCGATCATGTAGCGGCCGACGACGCCCGCGTGGTACGCGGTGCCGCAGGCGACGACGACGATCCGGCGCAGGTTCCGCAGCTGCTCCTCGGTCAGGCCCAGGCTCTCGAGCACCAGCTCGCCGTGGCGGATCCGGTCGCCGAGCGTCTCGGCGACGGCGTCGGGCTGCTCGTAG
The DNA here is from genome assembly GCA_005884155.1 of Actinomycetota bacterium. GTDB lineage: Bacteria > Actinomycetota > Thermoleophilia > Gaiellales > Gaiellaceae > AC-32. Next base: position 13,604 of record VAXD01000044.1, read on the forward strand.
ATCTCCTTCAGCATGAACGTCTCGTAGCCCGACTTCTCGGCGGCCTCGAGGTCCCAGTCGACCTCGATCACTTCACGCTCGACTTCGCCGTTCTCGACGTCCAGGAAACGCGCGCCGTCCTCGGTGATCGTGACAACCTCGCCGTCCTCGATCAGCTGGATCGAGCGCGTCTCGGAGATGAACGCGGCGGCCATCGAGGCCAGGAAGGTCTCGCCCTCGCCGACGCCGACGAGCAGCGGGCACTGCAGCCGCGCGCCGACGAGCTCGCCCGGGTGGTCGTGGTGGACGACCACGAACGCGAAGTGGCCCTCGAGCTCCTTGTAGGCGGCGCGCACGGCCTCGGCCAGGTCGCCGTCGTAGTGCCGTTCGATCAGGTGGACGACCACCTCGGCGTCGGTCTCGGTGTTGAACGTGTGCCCTTCGGCCTCGAGCGAGCCCTTCAGCTCGCGGAAGTTCTCGACGATCCCGTTCAGGACGATCGCGAGCTTGCCGTCGTCACAGCCCGTCAGCGGGTGCGCATTCTGCTCCGTGACCGCGCCGTGGGTCGCCCAGCGTGTGTGGCCGAGGCCGGTCGTCGAGACGGAGCCGTTCGAGCCGGCGGCGGCGATCAGGTTCTTCAAGTTGCCGACCGCGCGCACGTAGTCGAGGGCATCGTCCTCACGCAGCGCGAGGCCGGCCGAGTCGTAGCCGCGATACTCCAGCCGCTGAAGCCCGCTCAGGAGGAGCTCCTTGCACGGTCTTCGTCCGACGTATCCGATGATGCCGCACACGACCGGGCAAACACCCCCTTAGAACGCGAAACGCCCGACTGGTCACCCCGCCCCGGCGTTGGGACAGGTCAGCCGAGCTCTCGTGTCACGAGAGCGGAGATCGTACCACAGGCCTCCTGTGCGACCGCCTCAGTTTCGGCCTCGGCCAGGATGCGGATGACGGGCTCTGTCCCGGACGGCCTGACGAGCACTCGGCCGCTGCCGTCGAACCGCGCATTCATGCGGTCGACCTCGTTTCGAACGCTTTCCGGGAGCTCGCGCCGCGCCACGCGCACGTTCGCCGTCGCCTGCGGAAAACGCGGCATCACGGCGGCGGCATCCTCGAGCGTGCGTCCCTCGAGGGCGCCGCAGAGGAGCAGCCCCGCCGCGAGACCGTCGCCGGTGACGTGGCCCTGAAGGTAGATGATGTGGCCCGATTGCTCGGCGCCGAGCAGGCCGCCTTCGCGGCGCAGCGCCTCGAGCACGTAGCGGTCGCCGACGTCGGTGGTGATCACCCTGACGCCGTGCTGCTCCGCAAGGCGGTGGAAGCCGAGGTTCGTCATCACCGTGACCGCGACGAGCTCGACGCCGAGGTGGAGCATCAGGATCGCCAGGATCTGGTCGCCGTCAACGGCCTCGCCGCGCGCGTCGACGGCGAGCATCCGGTCGCCGTCGCCGTCGAACGCGATCCCGAGGTCGGCCCCGGACTTCGTCACCGCCTGTTGCAAGGCACCGAGGTCGGTTGCGCCGCAGCCCTGGTTGATGTTCGTCCCGTCGGGCTCGGAGCCGATCGCGGTCACGTGGGCGCCGAGCTGCTCGAACGCCCGCGGCGCGATCCCGGAATAGGCGCCGTTCGCGCAGTCGACCACGACGTCGAGGCCCGAGAGATCGGAGCCGAAGCGCTCGAGGATGTGCTCGAGGTAGCTGTCGGTCGCCACGCCGACGTGGTCGATGCTGCCGCCGCCGGTGGCCGGCGCGTCGAGCAGCTGCTCGACCTCCTCCTCGGCTTCGTCGGAGAGCTTGTGGCCCTCGCGGTCGAAGAGCTTGACGCCGTTGTACTCCGGCGGGTTGTGCGACGCGGAGATGACGGCGCCGAGGTCGAGCGTCAGCAGGGCAACCGCGGGCGTTGGGAGCACTCCTGCCACCACGGCATTTCCACCCGCCGAGACGACCCCGCGGGCGAACGCTTCCTCGAGCTCGGGGCCGGAGCCTCTCGTGTCGCGGCCCACGAAGACGCGCCCGCCCTCCGACCAGAGCGTCGCGGCCTTGCCGAGCCGCTCGACGAGGTCGGGCGTCAGATCCTCGCCGACGACCCCGCGGACCCCGTCGGTCCCGAAGTAGCGCCGCGCCACTTAGCGCCGGCTCCAGCAACGGACACCCGACTCTCGCCCGCTATCACGCTGCGCCAGAGCCCACCCTCGCCCTTGCTCAGGCAACCAGCCTGGGCCGCGGGCGAGTGCGACCTCTGGCTTGGTGCTAGCGACCGAGAGCCTGGGCGCCATTACTGGAGACGGCGCTAGCGCTTGGAGAACTGCGGCGCCTTGCGGGCTTTGTGGAGGCCGGCCTTCTTGCGCTCGACGATCCGGGCGTCTCTGGTCAGGAAGCCGGCGCGCTTGAGCGGGACGCGCAGCTCGGGATCGGCTTCGACGAGCGCACGAGCGATCCCGTGGCGGACCGCGCCGGCCTGGCCGCTCGGGCCACCGCCGTGGACGCGCACGCGCAGGTCGAATGTTCCTTCGACCCCTGCGACCTTCAGCGGCGCGAGCACGAGCTCGCGGTGCGCGGCGCGCGGGAAGTAGTCCTCGATCGTGCGGCCGTTGAACCACGTCGTGCCGTCACCGGGCTTGAGGATCACGCGCGCAACGGAGGTCTTCCGCTTGCCGGTTCCGCGGTACTGCGCCAGCTCGCTCATGTGTTCAACTCCAGCTCCTTCGGCGCCTGGGCCTCGTGCGGGTGCTCGGGGCCGGCGTAGATCTTCAGCTTCTTGATCTGGGCGCGCGAGAGGCGGTTGCGCGGGAGCATGCCCTTGACCGCCTTGCGCAGCACCTCGGTCGGCCGGCGCTCGAGCTCATCCCTGAGGGGGCGGCTGCGCAGCGCGCCGGGATATCCCGAGTGCCGGTAGTAGAGCTTGTCGTCGAGCTTCTTGCCGGTGACGGCGATCTTCTCGGCGTTCACAACGACGACGAAGTCGCCTGTGTCGACGTGCGGCGTGTACTCGGGCTTGCCCTTGCCGCGGAGCGTGTCCGCGATCTGCGTAGCGAGACGCCCGAGCGTCTTTCCTTCGGCGTCGACGAGGTACCAGCGGCGCTCGACCTCGCCCGGCTTTGCGTTCCAGGTCTTTTGCATAGAAGCGGCGGACTCAGCGCCCGCCGGTGCGGAATCGTAGCAGCCCGGCCCGGAATTCCGCCGCTCCGCCGTGGCTCGGATGGCGGACGTAGGGCGCGCCGAGAACGGCTTGGGCGACGCGTCCAACCGCGACCACCCGGCGGCCTCGCGCGAGCTCTCGCGCAAACGGGATGCCTGCGGCGATCTCGCCGCGCCTCGGCGGCCGGTTCGAGCTCTCGGTGCCCGGATGCGTCGGGACGACGTTCCAGAGCAGGACGCTCTCCTCGAGGCCGAGCTCGGCCAGGACGCGGTGGACGATCGTCGCGCTCGGTTCCGCCGGGCCGATGCCGGTCAGCTGCCGTTCGGAGGTGAAGGGGATCCCGGAAACCCGAGCGCCGCGGTAGCCGGCCGCCTCGCCGACGAGCAGGAGCGGCGCGTTGCGACGGGACTCGAGGTAGGCGCGCAACCGCTCTCGCCGCGTGACCGCGCCCTCGCCGTCACGATAGAAGTTGAACGTGGCGCCGATCTCGGCGCGCGTGAGCCGCTCAATGAGCCCTTCCATACGCATCCGCACTCTGACGGACGGTGGCCAGCAGCCGCTGGACGTGGCACGCGAGGTCGCGGAATTCATCGACGCCGCGCAGCGCTCGCTCGACCTGGCGCAGTACGACTTCAACCTCGGGCCGGAGACGAGGGAGGTCGTCGGCGGCGCGATCGAAGCGGCTGCCGCTCGCGGCGTGGCGGTTCGGATCCTCTACAACGTCGACCACGTGCGGCCGATCCCCGTGCCGCCGCCGCCGGAGCCGGACGTCGCGCTGATCTCGTCGCTGGGCGTCCCGGCGCAGGCGGTCGCGGGGGTGCCGGACCTGATGCACCACAAGTTCGTCGTCCGCGACGGCGAGTCGGTCTGGACAGGCTCGCTGAACTGGACCGACGACTCGTGGTCGCGGCAGGAGAACGTGATCGTGACCGTCGACTCGCCGCAGCTCGCGAGGGCGTTCACGCTCGACTTCGAGGAGCTCTGGCGCCAGGGCGACGTCGAGCGAAGCGGCTTCGCCGCCGAGCCGCGGCCGGTGGAGGTCGACGGCGTGCGCATCCGGCCGTGGTTCACGCCGGGTTTCGCAGACGCGCTCACGCACCGGATCGCGAAGAAGATCGGCCACGCGGAAAGGGTGCGGATCTGCTCGCCGGTGATCACGTCGGCGCCGATTTTGGCGACGCTCGCGCAGCGGATCGCGGACGGCCGCGGCGACATCGCCGGCTGCGTCGATGCGACCCAGGTGGACGAGGTGATCCGGCAGTGGCGCGCTCAGGGTCAGGCCGCCTGGAAGCTGCCGCTGCTGCAGCAGGTGCTCCGTGGCGACTTCTCGGGCAAGAACTCGACGCCGTGGGCCCCTGGCAGCCTGCACGACTTCATGCACGCGAAGCTCGTGGTCGCCGACGACACCGTCTTCGTCGGCTCCTTCAACCTCTCCCACTCGGGCGAGCAGAACGCGGAGAACGTGCTCGAGCTGGCCGATGCGAAGATCGCGGCCCAGCTGAGTGCGTATGCGGACGAGGTCCGGCGGCGCTACCCGCCGGTCACTCCCACTCGATCGTCGACGGTGGCTTCGACGTGATGTCGAGCACGACCCGGTTCACCGCGGGCACCTCGTTCACGATCCGCGACGAGATCGTCTCCAGCAGGTCGTAGGGCAGGCGGGCCCAGTCCGCGGTCATCGCGTCGTCGCTCGTGACTGCGCGGACGACGATCGGGTAGCCGTAGGTGCGCTCGTCACCCTGCACGCCGACCGAGCGGATTGCCGGCAGCACGGTGAACGACTGCCAGAGCTCGCGGTAGAGCCCGGCGCGGCGTACCTCCTCCTGCAGGATCGCGTCGGCCTCGCGCAGGATCTCGAGCCGCTCGCGCGTGACC
>VAXD01000130.1:0-496 GCA_005884155.1 Actinomycetota bacterium
CCATAATGCGCCGGTGCTCGACCCCGAGCTCGCATCGGTGCTCCTCGCCGCGGCATTTGCAGGCCTGCTCGCGATCCCCGAACTGAGGAAGAAGCTTCGACGCACAGAGCAGCGCTGCGAGAGCTGCGGGCGGCGAATCCTCCTTGGCGAGCAAACGTGCGACTGCGCCGACTGAGGGAGGACCTCCCGAGCCGCCCCGACCTGCGCGTCTTCGTCGGGTACTGCCTCGCCGCTGCGGTCTACGTCGCGATCGGCGTGACCGTCACCGACTTCCTGCTCTCGTTCTGGGTCGGCGTGGCGTACGTACTTGTGAGCGCGTGGGCGATCCCGACCGCAGTGAGGAAGTTCCTGTGAGCTGGGCGGCACACGACATGGAGCCGTACGCGTTCCAGCGGCATCTCGGGCTGAAGATCGCCTTCGTGCCGCTGCTGATCGGCTCGTACTCGCCGGACATGATGACCAAGTGGTTCGTCTACGGGATCCACATCGGCCCGTG
>VAXD01000130.1:531-8788 GCA_005884155.1 Actinomycetota bacterium
TCACGCACTCGCTGATCTACGGCCTCGTCATCGGCGTGCTGATCTGGAAGATCTTCGACAGCAAGCTCTGGGGCGTCAGCTTCGTGATCGGCCAGTTCGCGCACGCGCTGACGGACACGGGCGACACGGTCGGGACGATGCTGCTCTTCCCGTGGACGTACCACTTTCACCTCGGCGCCTGGGCCTACGCCGGCCAGACCGGGCGCCTGACCGACGCCGCCGCCTACTTCAGCGGCCTCGGCTGCATCTGGGATGCGGTCTGGATCGTCTACGGGTTCTTCGCCTGGCGCGTCGTCACCGGCAAATACTTCGACGCCTACATCTACCGCGCCGACGCGTTCTGGCCCTGGCTCAACCGCTGGGTGCCGCGCGGCGCGCTGCTCGCGCTCTACCGCGCGGCGTTCTTCTACGGCACCTCGCGCTGGATCGCGTGGACGATCTGGGCGCACGTGATCCATCACTACCCGTACGACCTCAGCTGGGGCGGCCCGCACTGGGTAAACGCTGCCCATCCCTGACGCGTTTTCTGTGCAACCATCCGATTATGCGCCGGCGCTTGCTCGTCGCTGTGTCGATGTTTGCGGCCCTCGCCCTCCCGCACGCGGCGCTCGCTGGCGGGATCGCCGAGGTACGGAATGGAGCTGGGCAACTGCTCGCCAGCGGCGGCCCGGGTACGTTCGCGAGTGCCTACGACGCCGGCTGGACGTTGCGCTACGACTCGGCGAGCCGCAGCGCGCGCGGCGTCGAGCTGCGCGGCGTCTCGGTCGCCGGCGGCTACGTCTACGCCGAGCGGATCTTCGTCCCGGCCGACGGCCTGCGTGGCGCGCGGATCCAGGGCCTGCAGGTGCGCGGACACAGGGTCACCGCCCGTCCCAACGCGCTCGTTCCACTCGGGCCGGGAAGCTACCTCGTCGTCCTCCAGGAGGCCGTCGTGCCGGGCGAGGGGAGCGGTGTGGTCGGCCTGCGCATCGTCTCCGGCGACTCGACGCTCGGGCTCGACCCGGGGACGCAGCTCCTGATCGGGCTGGCGCGGGCGGTGCAGCCAACGGTCACGCAAGGCCACCAGGAGCGCCTGGCCTGGGTGGCGCTCGGGGTCTCCGGCCACGGCGCCGACACGGGCGAGCAGGGCGCGTTCCCGGAGCTTCTCGCCGTACCGAGCTCAGGCCCGAGAGGCGTGCGCGCGGTGGCGATCGCCGAGCGCTACCTTGGCGTCCCGTACCGCTGGGGCGGGGCCGACCCGATCACCGGCTTCGACTGCTCGGGCCTGGCGATGTTCGTCTACGCCCAGCTCGGCATCAGCCTCACGCACTACACGGGCGCACAGTGGTTCGAAGGCGCCCGCGTGCCGCCGTCGGAGCTGGAGCCGGGCGACCTCGTCTTTTTCGAGCCGAGTGCGCGCGGGCCGCAGCACGAGGGGATTTACATCGGCGACGGCCAGTTCATCCAGGCCCCGCACACGGGCGACGTCGTGAAGATCTCGTCGCTCGACGACCCGTCGTATCGCTTCGCCTACGTCGGCGCCGTGCGCCCCTGGCAGTGAGCCGAGCCGGCTAGCTGGCCGGGCCTGGGGAGTGCCCCGGAGCTCCGGTCCAGGCCGGGCTCCGAGGCACTTCGGGTGGGAGGGCGCGCTTCGGGCTCTTGCCGACGAACGCGAAGCCGCTGAACATGAGGGCGATCCCCACGAGCTGGCCCGCGTAGACGAGCGAGTAGGAGTCGGCGCGCGAGAGGCCGGTCGCGAGGGCGACCACGAGGGCGCCGGCGCCGATCCAGACGTTGGGCCGGACGCGGCGGCGGCGGGCGATCGAGTAGAGCGAACCGCCGACGAGGAAGAGCGTCCCGAACGAGTTCAGCGCGATCGCCCAGAGGAACGCGTGGCCTGCCAGGGCCGAGTTCGCGGGCGGGCGCCCGTGCGCCGTCGCCGCAAGCGCCGCTCCACTCACGGGCGAGAGCGCCACGGAGACCGCCGCCGCCGCGGTGGCGACGAGCATCCCGCCGAGCAGGAGGTCGCGTCCGCGTCGGGGCAGGAGAAGCCACGCCGAGCCGCTGCCGAGATAGGCGACCGTGAGCACGCCGCCCGTCAGGTAGTAGGCGCGGAAGAGCCCGGACGTCCAGCCCGCCCGCTGCGCCGCGGCCTCGCAGGCAGCGGCTATCCCGAACAGCACGAAACCGGCGGCCCAGAGCGCCTTCTCGCCGGACGGCCGTCTCCGGAAGGAGCGTAGGAGCAGCACCGCGAATGCGCCCGCGACCAGTGCCGCGCAGAGCGGGAGCAGCGAGTCGAGCACAGCCGGGACGCGTGCCTGGGGGCGCGAGCTGATCGCAGTCGTAGACCCTCCGGCGGGCACGACCTGCAGGTAGGCGAAGTCGCGGCCGCCGAACATGCCCTCGTGAGTCGCGACGAACGAGTAGCGCCCGGGTTGGAGCGGCCGAGCTGGTGAGAGCGCGAGCTGCTGCGGCGTCGCCCTCCGGACGACCAGCGGCACCGGCTGCTGGTGGGCGAGGTCGTAGAGCTGGTACGCCCGAGGCGAGTCGACGGCGGCCGCGCGCACCAGGAACGTCCCGAGCTGCGACGCGTGGAGGCGCAGCGCGTCCGCCGGGAACGTTCCCTGCGGGTCGCTCCAGGTAAAGAGCTTGACCGGCCCGCGCTTCGTCGTGATGAACTGGCCCGTCACGTCCTTCGTCAGCCGCGGCTCGTACGAGTAGCGCACTTTGCTCCCGCCCACACCCGCGACCGCCGGCACGAACGGGATCGCGACGAGCAGGAGCACGATCGTGCCGGCCGCGACGCTGACCTTCGTCCGGTAGCTGTCGTGGCTGCGGATGCGGCGCGTGCGGCCTCGCGGCGGCCGTCCTTCGAGCTTCGCGCGCCGCCGCGCGTGGGCGCGATAGAGCAAGGCCGACGAGACGAGCGCCATCAGCGGCAGCCAGACGAGCTCGACGCCCCAGCCGAGACCGCGCAGCGGCCCGCGGCCATAAGGACTGAACGCGACCGGAATCACGGCCCAGGTGATCGCAGGCCCCACGAGCAGAAGGATCGACGCCGTGAACGGGAAGCCCGCGAAGAGCCAGCCAACGCCCGGGAAGCCCATCAGCCCCATCGGGAGTTCGTAGCCGGCGAGGGCGGCCGGGCTGCGGCGGGCGACACGCTTCGGGATCTTTCCCGTGTAGATGCGCGGCGCGGCGGCGATCGTCGCGCGCCCGGCCGCCCGCTGGCGGGACGTCATGGGCCACACAGCCGCGCCAAAGGCGCCGAACCCCACGAGAACCGCGAGCGCGGCGGGCACGAGCACGAGCGCCTGCCACGGCTCGAGCGCAGAGACTGCGGAGGCGAACGAGCGTCCGCCTTCGACGCGATGCGCCTCGACGGCGGCGAAGGCGACTCCGGCCGAGTAGTACACGGCCATCCCGGCCGGCACGAGCACGAGCACGAGCCGGGCCCGCCTCGGCTGCCTCGAGGCGCCGAGCAGCTCGAGGGCGCCGAGCGCGAGCCCCATCAGGAGAAGCATCAGCCCGCCGAGCATGTTCAGCTGCGCGTGCAGGTTCACGATCAGGTCACCGGCCGCACCGCCCCGATCGAGCGCCTCGTTCACGAGCGGCACCGCCTGCACCGGGCCTTGCAGCGTGCCGACCGCCAGCCGCGCAGCCCGCGAGCACGAACGGCCGCAGCCGTGAGCGCGAGCGCCACACCGACCGCACCGCGACGGTCAGCAGCAGCCAGAAGGCCGCGAACATCGCGATCCCCGACCCCATGATCAGGTACGGGTGCAGCGTCGTCGCTTCCTCGGCCGCCTCCGGCGTCAGGCCGTGATGGACGACGAGCGATCCTTCGTGGAAACCGAGGTAGAGCGTCGAGAAGTAGAAGGCGAGCGAGCCGCCAAGCAGGGCGAAGAAACAGATGTCGACGAGGCGGCGGGATGGCTCGACACCGCCGAGCCGGCGCACGAACGCGAACAGCGAGCCCGCGACCAGCATCGCGAGCCCCGTCACGAGGTTGATGTGCGCGTGACTGATCGGGTCGATCCACTCGCCGGCGTGACCGGCCTTGTAGAGCCAGTCGGCGTTCGCCGGCTGCACCTGGATCACGCCCTGCACCGTCCCGACGGTCAGCGCCGCTGCGCCGGTCGCAAAGAACTTCCAGAGGTGCCACTGCGGCTTCGGCACGCGCACGAGCCGCGACTCGAAGATCGTCACCATCACGTTCGTCGCGAAGCACCAGTAGCCGAGGCCCATCACGCCGGCCCCCATCCCGGTCGGCACCTTGTACCACTGGCCCATGTGCGCCTTGGCCGCCGGGTACGTCCAGCCGTGCTCGATCAGCGGGCCCATCGCGATTCCGTTGCCGATCAGCGAGACGTAGAAGACGGCCAGGCCGATGACGGTGAACCAGAACGCGCATTGCGCCAGACCTTCGCTGGCGAGCGGCCGCTGGACGATCCTGGGGAGAGCCAGCCAGCAGAGGCCGGTCGCGAGCAGCGTTCCGCCGCCCACGATCATCACGTGTGTGTTGGAGAGGTCGCGGACAAGGTGGCCCGCGTAGCCCGTGCGGGCCAGGTACTCGGAGATCCACGGCAGGTTCTTCAGGACCATGTGCACGGACCCGAGGACGAGGAAGAGCGCACCGCCGATGAAGTACTTGGCCGTCTTCGGGTCGTGGCGGTGGAGCTCCTCGTCCGGATACGGCTCCTCGCGGACGGGTGCCGCCTTCCCGGGAATGAACTTGCAGATCGCCGCGACCACGACCGCGAAGAACGCGACGTACGTCAGGAACTGCAGCGAAGAGAGGTGCTTGACCCACATGGGCCTGCAGCCCTAGCGAAGACCAGGCTCGAGGAAGTAGACGATGAGCGTCCAGCCGAGGTAGAGGAGTATCAGGATGCCGAGGATCACCCAGGCGCGGTTCTGCGCACGACGCGAGTGCCGGACGTCCTCGCCGACGTCGCGGTAGCCGACAAGCGGCCGTGCCGGACGTGCTTTCGGTTCGTCGGCCATCAGAACACCTTCTCCATGACCCGCGTCGGCTCGGCCGCGATGTTCGAAACGCCCTTCAGCATCCGGTCGAAGGTGTAGCCGCGCTCGAGGAAGGCTTCGAGCTGCTCGGGCGTGTCCCAGACCGTGTAGCAGTGCACACGCACGACCCCGCCGCCGCCCAGGTCGACGAACGCCTCGAGCTTCTGGCAGCCCGGGTACTCCTGCACGTGCGCCTTCAGCGCTTGCATCGATGCGTACACGTCCTCCCACTGGTCGGCCGGGATCTCGGCGAACGTCGCGCTCGCCCACGCGACGTAGGGCAGCGCAGAGGGAACACCTGGCGCCGCTTCCATCAGAACAGTTGCCCCCACACGAGATGCCCAACGATGAGGGCCACCGCCCAACCGACGAGGACGACAACCAGGATCAGGAAGAAGAACGTCGCCGGGCCGGCGAGCTCCGTGGTGTAGCCGCCGAAGCTGTCCACGGGGTAGAGCGCCTTCTTCTGCCGGGTCGAGCGATACTGCCGGACCCAGAGCAGGATCGCCGCGGTCAGCGCAATTGCAAAGCCCCAGAGCCAGGCGAGATCGAGCCAGCGGACTTGCCAAGTGGCCGCGCGGTAGTACGTCTGGTCGTGGCCTTGTAGGTAGTGGACGATCTGCTGCGCTTTCTGCGGCGAGTCGCCGCTAGGCATCCCCATGGGCCCACTCCTCTTCGTCGAGCGCCCACTCGGGCGTGTAGTAGTCCTCTTCGTCCAGGAGCAGCGGGATGCTGCCCTGGCGGTCGAGCTCCTGGAAGTGGCCTGCCTTCCACGCCGCCAGGAACGCGACGAAGGCGAGACCGCCGAAGATGAAGAAGGTGTCCATCATCCAGTCGGCCATCACCCAGCGCGACTGCTTCGTCTCCGGCTGGTCGTGCGCGAGCGCGACGACGGGCCACGTGAGCACGCAAGCGCTCCAGAAGACCACCGCGAGGACAAGCCGTCTCATTGCTGCCCCGGCACGGTCGGGGGCGCGGTCTTGTTGGTCTCGGGCGGAAGCTTCTCGCCGCGCGCCTTCGCATCCGCCCAGGCGCGGTTGAGCATGTCCATGTAGAGCGCCTTGATCCCGGCTGCCGCGCTCCGGATGGAAAGCTCGGTCGTGCCGTCGTTCAGCCTCATCGAGTCACCGGGGGCAAGGCCGGGGAACACGCGCATCGCCTCCTGCACGTACGGGTCCTTCGCCATTCTCTTGTCGAAGTCCGCGTTGTTCGCGAGCTGCTGATGGGTCTTCACCCAGGCCTTGAGCTCTTTCGTCGGCTGCCAGACGATGTAGTCCTTCGGCTCCGGCACTCGATAGTGCGCGAGCGTCCCGTTGGGGATCGTCTTCAGAAACAGCACCACGCGCCAGATGTCGTCGACCGAAAGCCGCTCGCCGAAGTTCTCCATCGCCGTTCCCGGCCAGCCGCGCAGGATCCGGTAGTAGAAGTCGCCCGGGCCGGTGTCGCCGCCGCAGCAGGCGTCGTCGGCGCTCGTGAAATCGGCCGGAGGCGGCGAGAGGAACGAGGCCCCGGGTCCCTTGCCGTTGCCCTTCAGCCCGTGGCAGCCGACGCAGCGCTGAAGGAAGACCTCCTTGCCGCGCATCAGGTTCTGCTCGGTGACCGGCAACGGGTCGCCCGAGAGCCAGTAGCTGCGGTCGATCTGGGAGAGGTTCGGAGCCTCCTCGAGTTGCGTGCTCGGCGGCTTCAGACCCTTCTCGTTTGCCTCCACGATCGGCTTGTGGGCGCCCTGGAAGCCTTTGTACGCCTCCGGGAAGCCCTGGTTCAGGAGCACGACGTGCTTCGAGTAGAGCTGGCCCGCGTAGCGCAAAAGGCCCGACTTGCCGCTGCGCTCCTCCACGAACATCACCAGCTCGTCGACCTGCTTGTCCGAGAAGAGCGATTTCATGTCAGGCATCAGGGACATGGGATCCATGAAACGCGGGTCGTAGAAGTGGGCGCGTTGCCAGTCGTTCGGATGCCAGCCTGACTCCTGCGAGAGGTCGGGCCCCGTGCGCTCGGTGCCGAGCAAGTTCGGCGACTGGTCGCTGCCGTAGAAGTCGCCCGGCTGCGAGACCTTCGGATAGAGGAAGTAGAGCGCCTCGCGCACGTCCTGCGGCCGGGAGTACCCGGAGTGGCAGACGTAGCAGCCGTTCTGCGCGAACAGGTTGCGGCCCTTGAGCGCAGTGTTGGAGAGCGGCGCCCAGTCCTCGGAGGCCGGCGGGTCGAAGGTGTGGATCGGCAGCCAGACGACGATCGCGACCACTGTGAAGAACGCAAGCAGCCCGCCGACCCCCGCGACCAGCGGCGTGATCAGCATCCGCTCGGTGGGGTGTCGGACCCAGCCGCGCGGCAGCGGCTCTCGATCGCCGCGCTCGTCGCGTTCCATCAGCTCACCACCGGCGGAGGCGCGATCGCCTCCGCGACGTTCAGGGTCTCACGGCGGCGGCGCTCTGCGGTGTTCGTGAAGATCGTCATCCCGATGTTGACGATCTGGACGATCCCCGAGGCCACGATCATCGCGCCGAAGATCCCACGGGCGATGTAGTAGGCATGGAGCTGCGGCAGCACGTTGACCTCCGGGATCCCGTCCTGCCACGCAAACCCCTGCTGGAACCCGGCGAGCGTGAGCACGCTGAAGAACCCGGTGAAGCCGACGGTGACCAACCAGTACTGCCATTCGGACAGGCTGCGGCTGAAGAGGGGACGTTGGTAGATCTGGGCGACGATGTAGTCGATCACGCCCATCCCGAGGATCGTGAAGGCGCCGAGCAGCGCGAGGTGCGCGTGCGCGACGACGAAGTTCGTGAAGTGCGTCAGCTTGTTGAACGGCTGGATCGCCTCGAAAGCCCCCTGGATGTTCACCAGGAAGTAGAAGAAGAAGGCCGTCATCGTGAAGCGCAGCGGTAAGTTCGTGAAGAAGCGGTCCCAGTTGCCCTTCATCGTCCCGAGGATGTTGATCGTGAAGGCGAACACCGGGACGAGCAGCATCCAGGACGAGACCTCGGCGATCGTCTTCAGCCAGGAAGGCGTCGGCGACTGCAGGATGTGGTGGTCGCCCACTCCCGTGTAGAAGAAGGCCATCCCCCAGAACGAGATGAGCGACAGCGTGTAGCTGTAGAGCGGCGTGTTGGTGACGCGCGGGACGATGTAGTACGTCAGCGCGAGCAGCATCGGAGTCAGCCACAGCCCGAACAGGTTGTGGGCGTACCACCAGTTGAGGATGGCGTCGGAGAGGCTCGAGGATAAGGCGCCGGAGCGCGAGCCCCAGACGTTG
>VAXD01000130.1:8923-12153 GCA_005884155.1 Actinomycetota bacterium
ATATTCACGATGTTGGCGCACCAGATCACGAGCAGCGCGATGTCGATCGGCCAGATGAACTCCGCGTACTCGCGGCCCTGGCTGTGGCCGGTAAGGAGCCCGATGATCCCGAGTAGGTACATCAGGTTCCACGCCCAGGCGCAGATCACGCCGAGGCGCTCGCTCCACATCCCGCGCGTGCCGACGAGGCGCGGGAGCATGTAGAAGAGCGCGCCGAAGTACATCATCGTGAGCCAGGCGAGGATCACGCCGTTGACGTGCGACGGCCGGACGCGGCTGAACGAGAGCCAGGAGATGCCGCCGAAGGCCTCGGGCGTGACGAACTCGGTCGCGAGAACAAGCCCGAATAGGTCGACGACGGTCAGCCAGATGATCGAGGAGATCAGCCAGTGCCGAGCGGCCTGGTCGGGAAAGGGCGAAAGGCCGCGCGCGCGCTGCGTGAGCGGCGCAGGCGCCTCGGCCGTCAGCGTGCCTCCGCCCGCCGGGCTGTCGACGCGGCTCCCCTCTCCGCCCATCGCGCGCGACGATAGGAGAAGACGCCGCCCCGTTCGGCCTGGATGACGAAACTGTCATCTGCAGGTCATTTCCAGGTCATCTTCGCTGCGTTAGTCTCCGCCGGACCAGGGAGGCAGATGCGCATTCTTGTCATTGAAGACGAGCCGCGGATCTTGGCGTTTTTGGCGCGCGGCCTGGAGGCCGAGGGCTTCCTCGTGGACGCCGCGACCGACGGGGTCGCCGGCGTCGCCCAGGCCTCGCAGCGACGGTACGACCTCGTCGTCCTCGACCTGCTGCTACCGAAGGTCGACGGCCTCAGCGTCCTCCGAGCCCTGCAGGTCGAGCACCCCGGGCTGCCGGTCGTGATCGTGTCGGCGCGCTCGGATCTCGATACGAAGCTGCGCGGCTTCGGGCTCGGCGCGTGCGACTACGTCTCGAAGCCGTTCTCCTTCGACGAGCTGCTCGCCCGCGTGCGCGCCCAGCTCCGGCGCAACGAGCCGAGCGAGAACGGAGCGGTCATGCAGGCAGGCGGGCTCTCGCTCGACCTCCCCCGGCGGCAGGCCACGCTGGGCGACGTGGTCGCGGACCTGTCCGACCGTGAGTTTCGCCTCCTGCACCACCTCGTCCAGCACGAGGGCGAGATCGTCAGCCGCGAGAGCCTGCTCGCGGAGGTCTGGGGGTACCACTTCGACCCGCGCTCGAACGTAGTCGAGGTGTGCGTGCGACGCCTGCGGCGCAAGCTCGGCGCCGGCGCTCCGATCGAGACTGTGCGGCATGGCGGCTATCGGCTGGCTGCGGGCTAGGTACGTCGAGCTCGCGTGGCTCGCGTTCGCCGCCGCGAACCTGGCGGCGATGCTGTTCTGGCCGAGCTGGGAGACGATCCCGTTCCACTTCATCTGGATCAGCCTGACCTTGGTCTACGGCTTCCGCGTGTGGACGCCGGGGGCGACAGGGCTCGTGCTCGGCCTCGTCATCCTCGCGACGGGAAGCCTGATCCTGAGCGACGCCTTTCACGGCGAGCAGCTCTGGGGCGAGCTGTTCGAGGTTCCGCTGATGTCCGCGATGTTCCTCGCGATGGTGTGGCACGCGCGCAGGCGCCAGGACACGCTGCGCATCCTCGAGCGAGAGTCCGCCGAGCGCGCCGCGCTGCTGGGTCAGCAGAAGCGCTTCCTGCACGACGTCTCGCACGAGCTGCGGACGCCCGTGACGATCGCGCGCGGTCACCTCGAGCTGCTGCGACGCCTGGATGGGAAGCCCGCGCAGGAGATCGACATCGCGCTCGACGAACTCGGGCGGATCGAGAACATCCTCGAGCGGCTGCTCCTGCTCGCGAAGTCCAAGCAGCCCGATTTCGTCGTCCCGGAGCAGGTCGAGATCGAGCCCTTCCTGGAGGACGTGCTCGTGCGCTGGTCGGGGATCGTGCCGCGCGGCTGGCGGCTCGGCGAGCTCTCTCCAGGCATGCTTCACGCCGACCCCGAGGCGCTGCGGATCGCCCTCGATGCGCTGCTCGAGAACGCCGTCAAGTACACCGAGCCGGCGGACGCAATCGTGCTGTCGGCCCGCTCGGGCGGCGGCGAGATCCTGATCGAGGTCGCCGACGAGGGTCAGGGCCTGCCGCCGGGCGCGAGCGAGCAGATCTTCGACCGCTTCGCCCGCGCCGACGTGGCCCGCTCCCGCGCCCAGGGGGGCGCCGGCCTCGGCCTGGCGATCGTCGAGGCGATCTCCAAGGCCCATGGAGGAAGCTGCAGCGCCGCCGATTCGGGCGCGGGAGCGATCTTCACGCTTCGGTTTCCGGGGTTCGTTCCGGCCGGGACTGACGGCTCAGCCGCCCGAGCAGGCCTCGCCGTTCCCAGCTGACGCTCTCGAGCGCCTCGTTGAAGAAGGCATCGTGTCCGGCCGCAACCGCGTGCGCGGTCCTGTCGATCCCGTCGCGGATATCGCTCTTGACTCGGGTGTGCTGTGTCATCTCGGCTCCTCTCGTTCGGGGTGGCTGGTAGGAGCCCATCCAACCGAACGAACCTGAGAGAACACTCTGAGCGCGGTAAGAAGACGCTAAGAACGGGCGCCGCAGCCGTAACCTACGGTCGTGGTGCCCGAGGCCCCGCTGCGGATGACGAAGTTCGGCTTCATGCCCGACGGCGAAGGCTGGTTCGTGGTCAACGCACGCGAGATTCGCTGGCGCGAGTGGGGCCCGCTCGGCGTCTACTGCGACTTCGAGGGGAAGCGGCGCTTCCCGCAGCTCGGCATCAACCTCAGCGTCCTCGAGCCCGGCCAGAGCCTCGGCCGGTACCACGCGGAGAACGCCCAGGAGGGCTTCCTCGTCCTCTCGGGGCGCTGCGTGCTCGTCGTCGAGGAGCAGGAGCGCGATCTCGAGGCGTGGGACTTCGTTCACTGCCCGCCACGCACCGCCCACATGATCGTCGGCGCCGGCGACGGGCCGTCGGTGGTCCTCGCCGTCGGCGCTCGGGGCCTCAGCCGCAAGGGCCTGGTCTACCCGGTGTCGGCGGTCGCCGCGAAGCACGGCGTCTCCGTGGCGGCGGAGACCGCCAAGCCGGCGGAGGCCTACGCCGACCTGGCGGCACCGACCCGCGTCACGTACCAGGAAGGCTGGCTGCCGTGATCTACCAATCGGCCACGAGGTGATCGGTGTGGACACATCGGCCGAGATGCTTGCGCGGGCTCGCGAGAAGGTGCCCGACGGTGAATTCCATGAGGCAGACCTGCACGACTTACCG
>VAXD01000134.1 GCA_005884155.1 Actinomycetota bacterium
CGAGCGCCTTCTGCGGCCCTTCCTTGTAGGCCAGGTTCCCGAAGGCCTGACGGAAGCAGAACGGCTTGTTGGTCTTCTCGCAGTCGGCGATCGTCGTGTTGTCCGGCTTGAAGGTCGGGAAGCTGCCCGAGCTCTTCGCTGCGCTCGACACGAACGAGGCGACCTCTTCGATCTGGTGCGATGAGAGGCGGCTGCCGAACGAGGGCATGCCGTTACCGCCGACGCGCACCTGGTGCGCGACCGTCTCCTTGTCGGGCTTCAGCTCGTCGAGGTTCGGGCCGACCTGGCCCTTCGCGTTCGCGGCCTCGAGCGTGTGGCAGCCGACGCAGCCGGCCGTCTTGAAGACCTTGGCGCCGGCGGAATTCGCCAGCGCGGCGTTCTGCGAGCCGCCGCCGCCGCTGCCGCAGCCCGCGGAGACAAGCACGATTGCGAGGACGGCCCCGCCCGATAGAAAGCCCAACTTCATAGACCCGGTACGCAGATACGATAGCGCCATGGTGGCGACAGCACGCCCCGCGCTCGAAGCTCAGCGCCTGCGCGCCGACTTTCCGATCTTCGACCAGAAGATCCACGGAAAGCCGCTTGCTTACCTCGATTCCGCGGTAACGGCACAAAAACCGCGCCAGATGCTCGACGCGATGCACACGTTCTACGAGACCTCGTACGCGAACGTCCATCGCGGCGTCTACACGCTCTCCGAGCGCGCGACGGCCGAGTTCGAGCGGGCGCGCGGATTGGTCGCGGCGTTCGTGAATGCGCCGTCGCCGCGCGAGCTGATCTTCACGCGCCAGGCGACGGAGGCACTCAACCTCGTCGCATACGCCTGGGGCCTGAACAACCTCGGCCCGGGCGACCTGGTCGTCGTGACGGAGCTCGAGCACCACTCGAACTTCGTCCCGTGGCAGTACATGGCGAAGCGGACCGGCGCCGGCTTCCGGATGATCAACGTCAACGCCGACGGGGAGCTCGATCTCGGCGATCTCGACGCGATCGCCGCCGAAGGGCAGGTCAAAGTCGTCGCCAACAACCTCGTCTCGAACGCGCTCGGGACGATCAACCCGGTCGAGAAGCTCGCCGAGTGGGGGCACGAGCAGGGCGCGATCGTCGTGGTCGACGCCGCGCAAGCCGCACCGCACCATCCGGTCGACGTCCAGGCGCTCGGTTGCGACTTCCTCGCCTTCTCCGCGCACAAGATGTGCGGCCCGTCCGGCGTGGGCGCGCTCTGGGGGCGCCGTGAGCTGCTCGAGGCGATGGAGCCGTTCAACCTCGGCGGCCACATGATCAGCAAGGTGCGCTACGAGGAGACGACCTGGGGCGAGCTGCCACACAAGTTCGAGGCGGGCACGTCGCCGATCGCCGAGGCGGTCGGCTTCGGTGCCGCGATCGAGTACCTCAACGAGATCGGCGTCGAGGCGATCGAGCAGCACGAGCAGAAGCTCGCCGCGTATGCGCTCGAGCGGCTCGGCGAGATTCCCGGGATCAAGCTCTACGGGCCGCCGCCGGACCGCCGCGCCGGGATCGTCTCGTTCAACCTCGGCGAGATCCACCCGCACGACGTCGCGCAGATCCTCGACTCCGAGGGCATCGCGATCCGCGCCGGCCACCACTGCTGCCAGCCGCTGATGACGCGTCTTGGCGTCGCCGCGACGAACCGCGCGAGCTTCTACCTCTACACGATCCCCGAGGAGATCGACCGCCTCGTGGACGGCCTGCACAAGGTCCAGAAGATCCTAGGCTGAGCTTCATGGACGATCTCTACAGAGAGGTCATCCTCGACCACTACAAGAACCCGCGGGGGCACGGGGTGATCGAGGACGCCGACGCGAGCGCGGAAGGGGTCAACCCGCTCTGCGGCGACGAGGTCTCGATCTACGTTCAGTTCGCGCCGGACGGCGAGACGGTCGATGAGGTCAAGTTCTCCGGCCGCGGCTGCGCGATCAGCCAAGCGTCGACCTCGATGCTGATGGAGATGGTCGTGGGCAAGACCGCTCAGGAGATCGCCGAGCTCCCCAAGGAGGAGCTGCTCGAAGAGGTCGGGATCCCGCTGACGCCGATCCGGCTCAAGTGCGCGCTGCTCGGGCTCGGCGTGCTCAAGGTCGCCCTCCACCGCGCGAAGGGAACGCCGCTCCCCCAGGAGTGGGCGGGCTTGGACGAGCTCGAGCTGAAGTAGGTGCCCTGGATCGAGGTGAGCCCGGTCGAGGACTTGCCGCCGGGCGAGGTCAAGCTCGTCCACGCGGGCCAGATCTCGGTCGGGGTCTACAACCTCGACGGGGAGTTCTACGCGATCGAGGACCGCTGTTCGCACGACGACGGGCCGCTCTGCGAGGGCGAGTTCGACCTCGAGGAGGGCTACGCCGTCTGCCCGCGCCACGGCGCGCACATCGACATCCGCTCCGGCCGGCCGCTGACGCTGCCTGCGGTGCTTCCGGTCGAGACGTTTCCGACGCGGGTCGAGAACGGCATCGTCGAGGTCGACCTCTCGTAGCGGGAGCGTGGACCGCGCCGCTGCCGAGGAGTGGATTCGCGAGCACGTCGATCCGGCAGGCGCGATCGAGACAGAGCACGAGCGGCCGTGGGCGACAGTGCTCCGCGTGCCGCTCGCCGACGACGGCGTCGCCTGGTTCAAGGCGTGCGCGCCGGTTCAGGCGTTCGAGCCGCGGCTCACGGCGGAGCTGTTCGCCCGGTGGCCGGATCGTGTCGCGGAGGTTCTCGCCCACGACGAGGAGCGGGCGTGGCTACTCCTCGCCGACGCCGGCACACCGATCGGCGCGTTCGGCAATCCGCCGGAGGCGTGGCTGGAGGCGTTGCCGTTCTACGCCGAGCTTCAGCGCGGGGAGGCGGCTCACGTCGAGGATTACCTCGCGCACGGCGTTCCGGACTTGCGCATCGCGTCGCTACCGCAACGGTACGACGACTTGTTGCAGCACGAGCTGCCGCTGGCGAGTGACGAGATTGCCCGGCTGCGCGAGTTCGCGCCTCGTTTCGTCGAGCTCTGTGGGGAGCTCGGCGCGTACGAAGTGCCTCAGACGGTCCAGCACGACGACCTCCACATGGGGAACGTGTACGCGGAGGGCGAACGGCTGCGCGTGCTCGACTGGGGCGATTCTTCGATCTCGCACCCGTTCGCGTCGCTCGTCGTGACGTTCCGGTTCCTCGAAGAGGTCACCGGGCTGCCGCCGGCGGACGCCTGGTTCGAGCGACTCCGCGACGCATACCTGGAGCCGTGGGGCTGCGAGCTCACGCCCGTCTTCGCACTTGCCCTCCGCGTGGGTGCGTTCGCACACACGTTCGCCTGGGTGCGCCAGCGAGACCGGCTGCCGGACGAGGCACGGGGCGACTTCGACACGGGGTTCCGGCGCGTGTTGTGCCGCGCGCTCGGCCAGATCGACGGCTAGGAGGGTTTGGCGGAACCTTGCACAGACCAGGTTTCGTCAAGCCCTCTAGGTAGCCGAGTACGCTCCCGAGGTGCTCGATGACCGCGTCCGCGCTGTGCTCGCGCGCCTCGAGGAGGAGGACCGGCGCGAGCGCGAGGAGGGCGTCGCGCGCGAAAAGC
>VAXD01000045.1:0-15525 GCA_005884155.1 Actinomycetota bacterium
GACGAGCGGGCTGCGCAGAACC
Organism: Actinomycetota bacterium; assembly: GCA_005884155.1. Lineage (GTDB taxonomy): Bacteria > Actinomycetota > Thermoleophilia > Gaiellales > Gaiellaceae > AC-32. Next base: position 23 of record VAXD01000045.1, read on the forward strand.
TGCTCACGTTCCTGCGGGAGCAGGAGGCGGCGACCAAGGCTGTCCCATCGGACCGCACGATCGTCGTCGAGCGCTTCCGCGACGAGATCGGCGACTGGCGGTTCTGCATCCTGACGCCATTCGGTGGCCGCGTGCACGCGCCGTGGGCGCTCGCACTCGGCGCGCGGCTGCGCGAGTCGCTCGGGCTCGAGACGCAGGCAATCTGGTCGGACGACGGGATCGCGATCCATCTGCCCGAGGCCGACGCGCCTCCGCCGGTGGACGACGTCCTGCTCGATCCGGAAACGGTCGAGGAGCTCGTCGTCCAGGAGCTCGGCGACACGGCTCTCTTCGGTGCGCGCTTCCGCGAGAACGCCGGCCGCGCACTCCTGATCTCGCGCCGCCGCCCGGGCGAGCGCACGCCGCTCTGGCAGCAGCGCCTCAAGGCGCAGTCGCTGCTCCAGGTCGCGCGCCGCTACCCGGCGTTCCCGGTCGTCCTCGAGACCTACCGCGAGTGCCTTCAGGACGTCTTCGATCTGCCCGCGCTGAAACGGCTGCTGAGCGGCCTGCGAACACGCCAGATCGACCTCGTCGACGTCGAGACGCCTTCGGCCTCGCCCTACGCGGCCTCGCTGCTCTTCGACTACGTCGCGAACTACATGTACGAGGACGACACGCCTGCCGCCGAGCGCCGCGCGCAGGCGCTTTCGCTCGACCGCGACCTCCTCAAGGAGCTGCTCGGGCAGGAGGAGCTCCGTGACCTGATCGACCCGGGCGCGCTGGCCGACGTGGAGGAGCGGCTGCGCGGCGAGGCACGGACGCCGGACGAGCTGCACGACCTATTGCGCCGCCGCGGCGACCTGCGCGCAGACGAATACCCGGAGGATCTGGCGGAGCCGCTGCTCGTCGAGCGGCGAGCGGTGGTGGTGCGGGTCGCAGGCGAAGGGCGCCTGATCGCAGCCGAGGACGCGGGCCGCTACCGCGACGCGGTCGGCGCGATGCCGCCGGGCGGCCTGCCCGAGGTCTTCCTTGAGGTCGACGACGCGCCGCTCGAGTCCTTGCTGCGCCGCTTCGCGCGTTCGCGCGGGCCGTTCACGACCGCCGAGGCAAGCGAGCGCTTTGGCCGCGACGTCGAGCCAAGCCTGCGCGATCTCGAGCGCCGCGACGAGCTGGTCCGCGGCGAGTTGCGCCCCGGTGGGACCGAGCGCGAGTGGTGCGATCCCGAGGTGCTGCGCCGGCTGCGGCGCGCGTCGCTGGCCGCGCTCCGCCGCGAGGTCGAGCCGGTCGAGCAGGCCGCGTTCGGCCGCTTCCTGCCGAGCTGGCACGGAGTGGGGCGCCGCGCTTCCCTTCGCGAAGCGCTGGTGCCTCTGCAGGGTCTCGCGTTGCCCGTCTCCCTCTGGGAGTCGGATGTTCTGCCTTGCCGGGTCCCGGGCTACCGGCCGGAGCAGCTGGATGCGCTCAGCGCCTCGGGCGAAGTCGTCTGGGTCGGCGCGGGGCTCGACCGCGTTGCGCTCTTCTTCCGCGAGGACGCGCCGGCGCTCGGCCCGCCGCCTGCCGCCGACCGGCCGGAGCGCGAGGTACACGAACGGCTGCGCGCCGCGCTCGGCCGCAGCGCCCTGTTCTGGTTCGACCTGCTCGCCGACACCGGCCTCGAGGCGGAGGAGGCCCTGCCCGCGCTGTGGGACCTCGTCTGGGCGGGCGAGGTCACGAACGACGCGTGGGCGCCGCTTCGCGCGGGACGCCGCTACCAGATCCAGTCGCAGCGCGCCCGCGGGCGGCGTTTCTCGCGACGCCGCTCGAGCGAGTCGACCGCGACGCAGGGGCGCTGGTCACTCACCGGACGCCTGTTCGCCGGTAGGCCCGATCGCCGCGCGCTGGCCGAGGTCCTGCTCGAGCGGCACGGAATAGTCACCCGCGACGCCGTCCGGGCGGAAGGAGTCCCGGGCGGCTTCGGCGCGGTCTACAGCGAGCTGCGTTCGCTCGAGACGCTCGGGCTCTGCCGGCGCGGCTACTTCGTCGAAAGCCTCGGCGGCGCCCAGTTCGCGCTCGGCGGCGCGGTCGAGCGGCTGCGCGAGCTGCGGCCGAAGGAAGGCGAGGAGGCGGAGCCGCTGGTTCTGGCCGCGGCGGATGCCGCGCAGCCCTACGGCGCGGCGCTGCCGTGGCCGAAGCGGGCAGGCGCTCGCGCCGCGCGGGTCGCGGGGGCGTACGTCGTTCTGCTCGGCGGCGAGGCGGCGCTCTTCGTCGAGCGCGGCGGCCGGTCGCTCGTCCCGCTGCGCGAGCCGGAGGACGGTTGGCTGCGAGAAGCGCTCTCTGCCTTCGTCGAGCACGTCCGGATGACCGGCGTGAAACGACTGGCGGTCGAGCGTTTCGACGGCGAGCCGGTCGGCGAGAGCGAGGTCATGCCGCTTCTGCTCGAGGCCGGCTTCGTCGCCGGGCCCCGCAGGGCAGTTCTGCGACCGTAGGGTCTCCGGCTAGGGCCTACGCGAATGCGCCGGATGTTCGACCAGTCCGTCGGGCACGGCTTCTTCGGCGTGCAATCCAGGCCGATCACGGTCCCGGAGACCTCGACGTAGTAGCTGCCCGGCCGGAGCGTGTGTTTCGTCCGCACCCGGTAGCCCGTCGACGTTCTCGTTCCCCCGAGCGGCTCGCTAAGACGGATGTTGGCCCGGACGAACTCGCCGCTTGCCGTCGTCTGCGCGCGCTTGGCCACAAGCACGCGTCCGGGTGAAAGGTCCGGAGACAGCGTGTAGACGACCACCACATGCCCGTGACTTACGAAGGCGGAGCGCAGGAAGGGCGAACGCGAGGCCGCCGTGGCGCTCGCCGCGAGCGCGGTGACGAGTGCGATCGCTGGGATGAGGGCGGCTCGGCTGCGCATCGGTTAGCGAATCCCGGTGTCGAGGATCAGGTCGAGTTGCTTGAACTGGCCGTCGCCGGCCGTGGCAGTTGCCGGCTTCACGGTCGGCGCGACGCCGCCGTGACCGCGGACGCTGATCACGTAGCGGCCGCCCTTCGGCAACCCCACCTTGTAGCTCCCGTCCTTGCCCGTCTTCGTCGTGACCACCACGTGACCGTACTGCGAGAACTCGAGCGTCAGGCCGATTGCGGGCTTCGCGCACGATTGGGTGGCGGAGCACGTGTTCTGTGCGGGCGAGATCTTGACCGTGCCCATGAACCCGCTCGACCCGGTGGTCCGCCCGGGCCCCGCGGGGCTCGCCCCGCCGCAGGCGGTCAGGGAGAGGAGGGCGACGCAGATCAAGCCGAGGCGGGGGATCACACCCGGAACGTACCGCGGATAGCCTGAATCCATGCCTGAGGGTGACTCGCTCCATCGTGCGGCGCGGCACTTGCAGGTGCTCGTCGGCGAGCGCGTCTCAGTCGAAACGCCGCATCCGCGTGCCGCTGCGGCGGTCTCGGCGGAGCGCCTGGACGGGCGCAGGCTCGAGGGGGTAGAGGCCGTCGGCAAGAACCTGCTCTTCAGCTTCGAGGGCGGGCTCGTTCTGCGCAGCCACGTGCGTATGAGTGGCCGCTGGCAAGTGGTCGAGCGGGGAATCGGCTCGCAGCGGCCGGCCGTGGCTCGTGCTCTCCGGCGTGGAGCGCGAGGCATTGCTCTGGAACGGCCCCGTGCTGGAGCTCTCGGCGCGCGGCGCGCGCCGGCTCGGGCCCGACATCCTCGCGGAGCCGCCCGATTTCGACGCGATGGTCGCGAACCTGCGGCACGGGTCCCCGCGGCGGGAGCTCGGCGACGCGCTCCTCGACCAGCGCGTCGTGGCCGGCGTCGGGAACATCTGGAAGGCCGAGTCGCTCTGGCACGCGCGCCTTTCGCCTAGGCTGCCGGTCGGAGAGGCGAGCGACGATGAGCTCGAATCCGTGCTCCACGAGGCGTCGCGGCTGATGCGCGCCGCGGTCGAGCGCTGGAGTGACGGACGAGCGGTGTACAAGCGCGCAGGCCGTCCATGCAGGCGCTGCGGCGAGCCGATCCGCTCCCGGGGCCAGGGCGACGCGAACCGGACCGCGTACTGGTGCCCGCGCTGCCAGAGAGGAGAGGAGCCGCCCGGCGCGTAAGTCGCAGTCGTGGCCGTGCGCGCCCCGCACCTCTACTACAGCCTGCGCTGTTTCTGTCTCGCGGCGTTCTCGCTGCTCCAGGCGGACGTCGAGGCGGGCGACGACATCCCGTTCGCGTTCGAGGAGCACGCGGGCGGGCTTTGCGAGTACCGGCCGCTCCTTCGCTCGTACGTTCAGGCGCGGGCTCACCGGCTGGGTGCGCTCGCCGACGCGCGGATCGCGCTCGAGGAGCTCGCGCGCGAGCCCGCGGCCGCCGTCTACGGCACTGCGCACGGAGGCGGGGAGGACGCGTTGCTGCGAACGATCCTGCTGCCGCTGCTCGCGGACGTCGCCGAGGCGGCGGGTGGGGCGGACTGGCGTGACGACTCGTTCGACCGTGCGTACGCGGCGTTCGAGGAGACCTTGCTCGGCGAGCGGCGGCAGTACGCGGCGCTCGCGCCGCTGACGGGGCTCTCGGCGGGGACGTCGTTCGAGCTGGCCGAGGGGCTGTCCGTGCGCCTGGCGGCCGATGGGGAGCTGGCTGCCCACTGGCCGGAGGCGTCGGGCCTGCTCCCCGAGCGCTTCGGGCGCCAGGTCGACCGGCTGCTCGTGCTGGAGCTCGAGCGTGGGCTCGGGCAGGACGCGACCGCTCCGGACGCTGCCGCGGAGGTCGCCGACGCGGTCAGCGCGCTGCGGCTCGCGACCGCCGCGCCCGTTGCGGCCGGCCCGGTGCTGTTCGAGCGGCTCGACTGGCGTCCGCTCGGGATCAGGCCCGTAATGCCGATCGCGGCGACCGAGCCGCCAGGAGAGCCGACGCGCCTCGACGCCTTCCGTGCGCGGCTCGCGGCCGACCTGCTCGCGCAGCTCGGCCGCGCAGAGGAAGATCCCGAGCTTGCCGAGGCGCTCGACCGCTGGGAGCTCTCGCTCTTCGCCGAAGAGCCCTATCGCTCCGAGCAGCTACGCGAGGCGCTGACGGCGCTACTCGGCGGGGCGGACGGGCTCTGGGCGGCGGCGGTGCGGGCCGCGGTGCTGCTCGGCGAAAACGGGCGCGAGCGAGCGCAAGAGCTCGAGCGCTTGCGGGCGCTCACGCGCGGCGAGCCGGCCGGGCGCTCGGCAGCTGAGGCGGTGCGGAAGGCTCTCGTGGAGACGGTCGCGCACGGAGACCGCGCGGCGTTGATCGACTCGCTCGACGACGCGCTCCTCGGGGTTCGCCCGCGGCCGGCCGGCTACTTCGCGGCCGTGGCTTCCTAAAGCCCCGTTTCGTTCGCGGCGCCGGGGAGGATCGTCGTGCCCGGGCAGCGCGTTGCCCGCGAGAGCCGTCCGACGAGAATGACGCTCGTATCGGAGCCGTAGCGCACGAAGGCGTCGTGCACGCGTAGCGGCAGGCAGAAGGCTGTGTCGCCGCGGTCGAAGCGAAACGTGTCGAGGAGGTCGTCCGACGCGACGGAGCGGTCGGTCGAAGTCCCGGGGGCGAGATCTGCCTGCATCCAATCTTCGCCTGCGCAGCTTGGATCGTCGCAGCCGTTGACTCGCACCTCGCTCGGTGTGTCGTTGACGATTCGCACGGTCACGTTCCTATTCGGAGAGAACAGAAACAGCGCGACGACGATCCCAACGAGTGCCGCCGCGCCGACGGCCGCCCCGATGGCGATCGCGAGCTTGACGCCGCGCGTGAACGCGATGCCGGTGTGCTCGCTCGGCGCCGCCAGGTCCGGGTACGGGTCGACCCAGGGCTGGGAGGCGCGCTGTGCGCCGCGGCGGCTCTCGAGGCGGAGGTTCTGCTTGACCGCGTAGACGAGGTTGTCGCGTCCGATTCGCGTTCGCTCGTCGGTCGGGTCGAGCACGTCGGCGAGCAGAAGCAGGTGCTCGAGCCCGTCCGCGTCGTGCTGTTTCAGGTAGCCGCGCCGTGCCCGCTCGAGCCGTTTGAGCGCCGCGCGGGTGTCGCCGCGGTCGATGGCGGCCCGAGCCTCGGCGAGCTCGCGATCGGGCTGTGGAGCCACGTGTGGAACGAACGTAACGCTTTCGGCACTGTCCGGTTACAGACACGTACGACTTTCCTCGCTAGCGTCGTTGGCATGGACGAAGCCAGAATGGTCCTGCGGCGACTGCGGCGCATCGAGGTGCTCGAGCGGGAGCATGCTCCGGCGCGCTGGCTGCTCGCGGAGGTGCACGCCCTGATCGAGGAGGCGGAAGCCTGGGTGTCCGCGGAAGCTGCCGGGACCGATCTCGCTGCCACGGCGCTCGTCCGCTGCCGGTCAGCGCTCGCCGGCGGAGAGGCGTCCGCGACGGGGAGGGCAGCGACGATGAGCTGATCCGTCCTCGACAGTTCGTAGATTGCGGGAACGCAAGCGCGGCCCGAAACCGGCAGTCCCAAAATTCCGGGCATTTTCCGGAGGGATAGCTAGCATGAGAGCGAAGAAAGGGGCTCGATGGGGCTTGCACGCCTGCTTCCGCGACCGGGAATTCGCACCGAGACTGACAAAGGGGCGCCGATGGCGCGCGTGATCTCGTTCGCCAACCAGAAGGGCGGGGTGGCGAAGACGACGACGACGCTGAATCTCGGCGTGGCGTTCGCGGAGCAGGGGCTCAAGGTGCTGCTAGTCGACCTCGACCCGCAGGGGAACCTGACGATGAGTCAGGGCCTGAACCCGGACTCGATCGAGCGCTCGATGTTCGACGTGCTCGTGCACCGCCTGCCGATCCAGGAAGTGATCCAGCACGCGGAGGTCGACCTCGCGGTCTCGTCGATCGACCTTGCCGGCGCCGAGCTCGCGCTCTCGAGCATGATCGGTCGCGAGCGCGCGCTCGAGAAGGCGCTCGCCGACGTGAAGGGTGGCTACGACTACCTCCTGATCGACACGCCGCCGTCGCTGGGGCTCCTCACGATCAACGCGCTCGTTGCCTCGAACGGCGTGATCGTTCCCGTGCAGTGCGAGTACCTCTCGCTCCGCGGGCTGGTCCAGCTCGAGAACACACTCTCGATGATTCGCGAAAACCTGAACCCGTACGTCGAGATCGAAGGGATCCTTCCGACGATGTACGACAAGCGGACGCTGCACTCGCGCGAGGCGGTCGAGATTCTGGAGGAGAACTTCGGCGACCTCGTCTTCGACACGAAGATCCGCAAGACCGTGCGCTACGCGGAGGCACCGGTGAAAGGCACGTCCGTCCTGAAATACGACCCCAGCGGAAAAGCCGCCGAGGCCTACCGCCAGCTTGCGAAGGAGGTGCTCGATGGCGCGAAGGCGCGCGAGCATGCGTGAGGGCCCGTTGGCCGAGCTGTTCCGGGCGACCGAAGCAGCCCAGCGTCAGGCGGAGAAGGAAGGCCGTGTCGAGGAGGCCGCGCCGGCACCGGTGCCTGGCCCCGCCGAGCCGCCGGAGCAGACGGTCGAGCACGTCCCGGAGTGGGTGGACGAGGCGAAGCCGGAGCCGGTCCGACTGCCGGAGCGCGCGGCCGAACCCAGGCGGGAGGCTAAGCCCGAGCAGCCGAAGGCCGCGCCGCCGCCGGCACCTCGCGCGGCACCGGCGCCCAAGAAGGCGCCCGACCGCCCGCGCCTCGAGCCTCTACCCGAACCGCCGCCACGCCTGCACCGGGTCCCTGAGCCGGGGGCGTACATCGCAGTAATCCGCGTCGTCGGAGTCGGCGGGGCGGGCCTGAACGCAGTCAACCGGATGATCGACGCCGACATCTCGCAGGTCGAGTTCGTGGCCGTGAACACGGACATCCAGCAGCTGCAGATGAGTGACGCGCCGGTCAAGATCCACATTGGCCGCGAGCTCACCGAAGGGCTCGGCTCCGGCGCCGACCCCGATCTCGGCCGCAGGGCGGCGGAAGAGGCCTACGACCAGGTCAAGCGGGCCCTGCGCGGCTCCGACATGGTCTTCGTGACCGCCGGCGAGGGCGGCGGCACCGGCTCCGGCGCGGCCCCGGTCGTCGCGCGGATCGCCCGGGAGCTCGGCGCGCTCACGGTCGGGATCGTCACAACGCCGTTCAAATTCGAAGGCACGCGCCGCCTTCGGCAAGCCACCGACGGAGTCGACTCGCTGCGCGCGAACTGCGACACGGTCATCGTCGTGCCGAACGAGAAGCTGCTCGAGGTGCTCGACCGCGACACGTCGATGCTCGACGCGTTCCGGATCGCCGACGACGTCCTGCGCCAGGGTGTCCAGGGCATCTGCGACCTGATCACGCTTCCGGGCCTGATCAACCTCGACTTCGCCGACGTTCGCACGGTCATGAAGGACGCGGGCACCGCGCTGATGGGCATCGGCTTCTCGGCGAGCGGCGACAACCGCGCGAAGGAAGCCGCCGAGCGCGCGCTGCGCTCGCCGCTGATCGACACCGAGATCGCCGGCGCGAAGGGGATCCTGCTCTCGATCGCGGGCGGCGACGACCTCTCGCTCTACGAGGTCAACGAGGCGGCCGAGGTCGTGCGGGAGGCGTCGACCGGTGACACGAACATCATCTTCGGGGCGTCGATCGACGACCGGCTCACCGGCCAGGTCTGGGTCACGGTCGTTGCGACCGGCTTCGGCGCGCGGGCTGCCCAGCGGCGGATCGCGATCAAGGCCGAGGCCGCCGACGAAGAAGCGCTCGAGCCGCCGAGCTTCCTTCAGCCGTAGCGGCTAACCGATATCGCAGGAGGACTCCGAGCTTCCTACAACCGCCGCGAGCGCCCGCCGGGCGTTGATCCGGAAGGTGAGCTCGAGCGGCCCGGTGTGGTCGACGGCGACGTTCGTCATTCCGTCGGCCCGACGGGTCAGGCACGCGCCTTCCGCGTGCCAGTAGGGCGAGTAGCGCACGGCAAGCCGGTAGACGCCTGCTTGCGAGAGCCGTAGCCGGACGCTGGTGGCCTTCAGGCTGAGTACGCGTGCCCAGCCCGGCCCGGTCAGGATCGGCCGCGGGTGGGGAACGGCGAAGATCCGCAGGTTCGCAGACCGGAACACGGGCTGTAGTCCCGAGCGCCCGCTGCGCAAGAGGGTGGCCTCGCCCTTCGCGCTGTAGTCGGTCGGCGCGTCCGTCAGGACGACGTAGCGCACGCCGAGCTCGCGCAGCCAGGCAAGGTAGGCAGAGGGGCCGAGCTCGTCGTAGAGCACCTTGTTCTGCGGAAAGTCGTCCTGCCGGAAGTCGCCGCGCGCGAGCGGGATCTGGGCTTCGGCGAGGTAAACCGCCGACCAGTGGCCGGTTGTGTCGACCGCTTCGACGCGGTACGACGGGATCAGGTGCGTGTGCAGGTAGTGGATCGCCGGCTGCCAGTACGCGGGGGTGGCGGCCGGCTCGTTCAGCCCCTTCAGGTACTGGCCGGCGATCGGCGTCACGTTCCACGAGATCGCGAGCGCGAGCGCCGCCAGGCACACCGGCAGCGGCCGCCAGCGCCGCAGTGTGAGCAAGAGCACCGCGAGCGGCAGCGCCGCATAGCGGAGCCGTGCGACGTTCTCGCCGACCGCCGACGGGATCAGGTAGGCGCCGAGGCAGGCTGCAAGGTAGATCACGAACACCCAGCGCAGCGGCCGCGCGCGCTCGATCCGCCAGGTCAGCCCCGCGCCGAGCACGCAGAAGACGACGGCCGCGCCTAGCTCCGGCAGCGAGAACGGGTAGCGCCCGCCAGGGAACAGGCGCCACAAGACGACCTCGACCGCGCCGAACGCCCCGATCGTCAGGGCCGGCGCGAGCCAGGTCGAACGCTCAGGGCGTCGCGAGAGCGCGAACCCGGCGAGGAGCAGCGTCAGAAGCAGGAAGGCGAGCGGGCTCGCGGCCAGCGTCAGGGCGGCGAGCAGCGCAAAACGCCAGTGCCTGCGCGCCTGCAGCGCCCAGATGGCGAGCAGGGCGAGCGCCGCGCCGAGCGCGAATGGAAACGCAGCCGAGAGGACGATCCCCGCCCAGACCACCGCGAAGGTGCGGCTCGACCAGCGGACGGCCGGCCCCCACTGGCGCCCGACCACGATCGCGAACGCGAGCGCGGCAGTCGTCACAGTCGCGACGGCCAGGAGCCGAATCCCGAGCAGCGCAGCGACAGGGTAGTAGAGGACGCTGTAGGTGACGAAGCTGTAGCGGCCCGCGTACCAGAAGTTGTTCCAGAGCGTGAAGCCGTGCTGGAGGAAGAGCGTCCGCTGGTAGGCATGCTCGGCGAGGTCCGCGCCGGGCGGGCCAAGCCAGACGAGCAGGCTCGCTGAGGCCGCCGCGAGAGCGGCCGAGAGCGTTGCTTCACGGGCGAGCGGGCTGGCCTTTGTCAACCGCGAGGACAATAGCGGCCAGGTCAGACCGCTATACGCTTCTGGACATGAAGGGCGCGGTGGCGGCCGGGCATCCGCTGACCGCGGAGGCGGGTGCGGAGGTGCTTCGCGACGGTGGCAACGCCGTCGACGCTTGCATCGCGGCCGCGTTCGTGTCCTGGGTCGCGGAGAGCACCCTGACGGGCCCCGGCGCGGGCGGGTTCCTGCTCGTCCGCCGTGCCAACGACGCGACGCGCGTGCTCGACCACTTCGTCGCGGTGCCTGGGCTCGGCCTGGGCCGCTCCGAGGTTGCCCAGATGGAGTCTGTCGATGTCTTCTACACGCCGGAGTCGTCACAGGTCTTCCGGATCGGCGCCGCCTCCTGCGCGGTCCCGGGCGCGGTCGCCGGGCTGGGCGTGGCGCACCGCCGCTGGGCCACGCGGCCTTGGGGGGAGCTGCTCCAGCCGGCGATCCAGCACGCGCGGGCAGGAGTCGTGCTCACGGAGCCGATGGCCGACCTGCACGCGGTCCAGGACCCGATCCTGCGGCACACGGCCGAGGGCGCGGCGATCTACGGCCCGGCGGGAGAGCGTCTCGTGGCCGGCGATCGGCTCGTCATGACCGACCTCGCGGGAACGCTCGAGCTGCTCGCCGAGCGTGGGGCGAACGAGCTGTACAGCGGCGAGCTCGCCCGCCAGATCGTCAGCCACCTCCGCGAGCGGGGTAGCGCGGCCACCGGGCGCGACTTCGCCGAGTACCGCGTCGTCCAGCGGCGCCCGGTGCGCGAGCCGTTCTTCGGGTACGCGCTCGAGTCGAACCCGCCGCCCTCCGCCGGCGGGCTCCTGCTCGCGCTGGGCGTGAGGCTGCTCGACAGCGCCGGAGGGGTCGCAGGGCCACCCGGCAGCGCCGAGGCGATGGCTCAGCTCGTCGAGCTGATGCGCGCCCAGGAGCAGGCGCGAAGCATGACCCTCGCGACCATCGCGCGGCGGCTGCGCTCGACTACGCCCGAGTCGGTTCGCGGAACGACCCACATCTCCGTAGTCGACGCCCGTGGCAACGCCGCCTCGCTGACCGCATCGACGGGGTCCGGCTCCGGCGTCGTCATCCCGGGGACCGGGGTCCAGCTGAACAACATGCTCGGCGAGTTCGACTTCGCGCTCGGGAGGCCGCCCGTCCCCGGTGCCCGCTTCGCGAGCGGGATGGCGCCGTCGATCCTCCTTCGCGACGGGCAGCCGCGGCTCGTCGTCGGCAGCGCAGGCTCACTACGGCTGCGGGGCGCGATCTTCCAAATCCTCGTCAACGTGGTCGGCCACGGGCTCGGCGTCGAGGAGGCGCTCGAGCGTCCACGCGTCCACTTCGATGACCCGCTCGTCCAATGCGAGGGCGGGAACGACCCGGCCGAGCTCGACCGGCTGGAGAGCCACGGCTACGACCTCGTGCGTTGGAGCCGCCGCAATCTCTACTTCGGCGGGGCCGCGGGTGTCGAGTGGCGGGCCGACGGGACGCTTGCCGCGGCCGGCGATCCTCGCCGTGGCGGGCGCGGCATCGTCGTCGAGTGAGCGAGTTCGCGATCAGGCCGGCGTCGCCGTCGGACGCAGCGGCGCTTGTCGCCCTCGCGCGCGAGGTATCGGCTGAGCCCGAGGGCTGGCTGCTCTCCGCGGGAGGGACGCGCGGCGTCGCCGACGAGCGGCGCTACCTGCGGGCGGTCCGCCGTTCGCCGCACGCGGCGGTCTTCGTCGCCGAGGCCGGGGACGGAGCTGTCGTCGGCAGGCTTTCGCTGGCGCGCGACCCGCATCCCGCGAGCCCGCACGTGGCCGACCTTGGCCTGATGGTGGCGAAGACGCACCGCCGGCTCGGAATCGGCCGGGCGCTGCTCGAGCAAGCCGTGGAGTGGGCGCGCGGCGTTGGCGTGACCAAGCTCGAGCTGCATGTCTTTCCGCACAACGAGCCGGCAATCCGCCTGTACGAGCGCTTCGGCTTCGAGCGCGAAGGCTTTCGCCGCGGTCATTTCCGCAATGGCGGGCAGCTGATCGACGCGATCCTGATGGCCTTCGAGGTGCCGCGTTGACCAACCTGGTCCATCACTACGGGCTCGCCGCGCTCTTTGTCGCGGTGATGCTCGAGTCCGGCGGCGTCCCGATCCCCGGCGAGACGGCTCTCATTACGGCCGCGATCTTCGCCTCGAGGGGCGACCTGGAAATCGTCGAGGTGATCGCGGTCGCGGCCGCCGCGGCCATCGTCGGCGACAACATCGGCTACTGGATCGGCCGCACGGGCGGTCGTCGGTTCCTCGAATGGTTCGGCCCGATCCACCGCGTGACCGGGCCGGGCATCGAGTGGTCGGAGAAATTCTTCGAGCGGCACGGCGGCAAGACGGTCTTCATCGGACGCTTCGTCGCCGTGCTGCGCGTGACGGCCGCGTGGCTGGCCGGGATCTCGCGCATGCCGTGGTGGCGGTTCTTCCTCTGGAACGCAGCTGGCGGCATCTGTTGGGCGATCGCCGTCGGGCTCGTCGCTTACTACGTGGGACACGCTGCCGCCGACGCGATTGGGCAATATGGCCTCTACGGAGCCGCGGGAGTGCTGGGGCTCGTAGTGCTCGGGGTCTTCGGTATGCACGTCTGGAGGAAGCGGATGATCGGGAAGGAAACGTGAGGCGCGCAGCGCTCTTGGCGCTCGCGCTCGCCCTCGCCGCTCCTTTGCCGGGCGCAGTTGCGAGCGCTCCGGTGATCCCGCGGTTCGAGCACGTGATCGTGGTCGTGCTCGAGAACAAGTCACAGCGCGAAGTGCTCGGGAACCCAGCTGCCCCGTACTACAACTCTTTGGCCGCCCGCTACTCAGTGCTTGCCGGCTATCGCGGGGTCACGCATCCGAGCCTGCCCAACTACCTCGCCCTCGTCTCCGGTTCGACGCACGGGATCCACTCGGACTGCACCACGTGCGTCGTCTCCTCCCGGAACCTCGCGGACACGCTCGAGCGCGCGCACCTCAGCTGGAAGGGCTACGCGGAGGGGCTGCCGCGCGCGGGCTACACGGGCGGCTCGTACGGGCGCTACGCGAAGAAGCACATGCCGTTTCTCTACTTCCGGGACATCGTCGCGAGCCGGGCGCGTCTGGACCGTGTGGTCCCGCTGACGCAGCTCTCCCGCGACCTCTCGCGGGGGCGGTTGCCGTCGTTCGCGTTGATCGCGCCGAACCTGTGCCACGACATGCACGACTGCTCCGTTGCGACGGGCGATGCCTGGCTGCACCGGTTCATGCCGCCGCTGCTGCGGAGCCCCGAGCTCAGTCGGAGCGCGATCTTCGTCGTAACCGACGAGACATCCGGCCTTGCGCAGGCCGAGCCGGTGCCGGCGCTTGCGCTCGGCGCGCTCGTTCAGTCGGGCTCGCACTACTGGGCGAAGACGTCGCACTACGGCCTGTTGCGCACGCTCGAAGACGCGTGGGGCCTCCCGCGGCTCGGCGCCTCCGCCAGAGCCGCACCGATTTCGGGTATCTGGCGCTAGTAGGAATTTCGCCTCCGAGCTTGAACCTTGTGGCTCGTGGCGATGCTCTCCATTCTCAGCCGCGCGATCGAAGCTCGCGACGAGTACACGCGTGGCCACTCCTCCCGCGTCACGGCGATCGCCGAGTCGATCGCGCTGAGGTTGGGCTGGGACGAGGAGCGGCTCGACCTGCTGCAGCTCGGCGGGCCTCTCCACGACGTCGGCAAGCTCGCGATCTCCGACGACGTTTTGCGTAAGCCCGGCCGGCTCGACGACGACGAGCTGGCGCCGATTCGCCAGCACCCGAGGCTCGGCGCGCGCATCCTGCTGCGGCTGTCGGCCTTCCGGGGCGCGCTCCCGTATGTCCTCTATCACCACGAGCGCTGGGACGGGAACGGCTACCCGACCGGACGCGCCGGCGAGGAGATCCCGCTGGAGGCGCGCGTGCTCGCGGTCGCCGATGCCTTCGACGCGATGACGAGCGACCGGCCGTACCGGTCGGCGCTGAGCCGCGACGAGGCGCTCGCGGAGGTCGAGCGCTGTTCCGGCAGCCAGTTCGACCCGGAGATCGTGCGCATCTTCCTGGAGCTGTCCGCGGAAGCGGGCGAGCTCACCGCCGCGGCCGCCTCGTAACGCTTCCGTCACGGTGCCTGGCACCGAGCTAGAGCGTCGCCCAGACCTCGAGCTTCGAGCGCGTGCGGCGGATGACCTCGTCCGTGAACTCGCTCGTGCCCGCGTGGCCGGCGAGGTCGGCGGTGCGAACGCCGTCGGCGACCGCCTCGAGGCACGCCTCGCGGATCGCGCGCGCGACCTGAGCCGCTTCGCCACCCGCATAGGAGAGGACGGCCGCGCCGGCGAGGATCATCGCCATCGGGTTCGCGACGTTCTTGCCCTGCAGCGACGGCGCGGTTCCATGCGCGGCCTCGGCCAACACCACCGTGGGCTCGAAGTCGTCGCTGAAGCCAACGAGCAGCGACTCCGACCCCGCGATGGAGCCGAACAGCGGCAGCACGAGGTCGGAGAGGATGTCCCCGTCGCGGTTCAGCGCCGGGATCACGAGCGGGTCGCCGCTCGAGGCGACAAGCAACGCGAAGGTCGCGTCGATCAGCTGCGGCTCGTACGGGACCTCCGGATGCCGCTCGGCGGCGGCATCCATCTCCTCCTTCAGCATCCCCTCGTAGACCGGGCTGACCGTGAACTTTGGCCCGCCGAAGACCTTCGCACCGGTGTCCTCGGCGAGCCGGAACGCGAACTCGGCGACCGAGTGGCAGATCCGCCGCTCGATTCGCTCGGTGCGGAAGGCCGCCTCGTCGTCGCCGGATCCCTCGCGCCATTCCTTCGCCCCGTACGCGTCCCCGACCGCCATGCGCACGACGGAGATCGGCGCGTGAACGCCGCCGAACGGCACGACGCCCGGGATCCGCCTTCCTGTCCGGACGATCACGCGGCCGCCGATCTCCTCGCGGAGGATTCGGTTCGGCGAGCCGACGTCGTCGGCACCCTCGGGCGTGATCGTCGCAGCCTTCAGGCCCAGTCCGGCCTGGCGCACGGCCGCGGCGGCCTCGTGCACGATCGCGTTCTTCGTCGCGCGGCGCGACTCAAGCGAGAGGTCGAACCGCGGCAGCCGCAACTCGAGCCCGGTGACGTCCGGCGCGAGCACACGAAGCGCCTCTTCGAGCAGCTCCTGTCCGGTTTCGTCCCCCTCGAGGACGACGATCGTCTTCCCTTCCATCCGCCGCCTTCACCTCCCGGGATTAGGACTGCGGCCGCGCGGCTACACGG
>VAXD01000045.1:15533-32508 GCA_005884155.1 Actinomycetota bacterium
GAGACTCTATGGCTCGCAGGGGAGGATGGAGGCGCCTCGGTTCGCGCGGACGGTTCCGCTACGTCGACTCGCGCGGGCGGCCGATCCGCGACGAGGCGGCGCTCGAGCGGATCGACGCGCTGCGGATTCCGCCGGCCTGGCGCGACGTGCGAATCTCGCCGCGGCCGCGCGCCAAGCTGCAGGCGACCGGGGTCGACAGCGCGGGCCGCTTGCAGTACCTCTACCACCCGGAGTTCCGGGCTCAGCAGGAGCAGGCGAAGTTCGACAAGCTGGTCCTCTTCGGAGAACGCTTGCCGGATTTGCGGGCGGTGATGGCCGAGCACATCGCGCGCGAGCCGATGACCCTTGAGTGGAGCGCCGCGGTTGCAGTCCGGCTGATCAACGTCGGCTGGTTTCGCGTCGGCGACGAGCGGTATGCCAAGCGCTTTCGCACCTACGGGATCACGACGTTGCGCAAGGGCCACGTGCGAGTGCGCGGCAGCCGGATCACCTTCCGCTTCCGCGGCAAGCATCGCGCGCTGGTTCGCACCGCGCTCGTCGACGAAGAGCTCGCAGAGGCGGTGCGCACGCTGCTCGCGGCACCCGGCGGCCGGCGGCTCTTCCGCTACTGCAGCGCGGATACCGGCGAGCTCTGCGGCCTGACCGGCCGCAAGCTGAACGACTACATCGAGGAGTACCTCGGCGAAGAGTTCACCGCGAAGGACTTCCGAACCTGGGGCGGGACGCTGCTCGCCGCGGTCGCCCTCGCAGAGCGCGGCGTTGCAGAGACGGAAGTGGAGGCCAAGCGCAATGTCGCCGCAGTTATGCGGACGGTGGGCGAGCGCCTGGGAAATACAGCAGCAGTTGCGCGGGCGTCATACATCAGTCCGGCGGTAGTCGAGCACGACTTTCGTCCACGTCATTTGCGCGTTGTTGGCGCACGTGATGTCGAGCTCGATGTCGAAGAGCAAAGCTTGCTCAGCCTGCTAAGGTCGCATCGAATTCGACGCGCCCGTAAGGCGGCATAGTATTCGCGCTCCTTAACCACGAACCAGGAGGCCCGACTTGGCTCGTAAAACAGTCCTCGTGTGCGACAGCTGCGGCAGGGAAATCAGCGAAGGAAAAGGCGCGACCATGCGACTGAACTTCACGGACGCCCGCCGTGGCTCGAAGCAGGCGGACCTCTGTGACAATTGCGCCGGCCAGATGCCCGGCCATGCCGCCGCCCGCCGCGGCCGCCGCCCGAAGTCCGCCGCCGCGTAACCCAAGAATCCCAGCGAGAGCCGTCGGCTTCCATCACTAGGATGGGCCGATGGCTCTCAGCCTGCTCGCAGGGCCTGCGAACGCGGGCAAAGTTGCGCTCCTGCTCGAGCGCTACCTGGGCGCGCTCGATTCCGATCCAGTACTGATCGTGCCGAACCGGCCGGACGTCGACCGCGCCGAGCGGGAGCTGCTCGCGCGTGCCGGCGCGCTGCTCGGCGGCTCGATCGGTACGTTCGACGACCTCTTCGAGCGGATTGCGCGTGGCAACGGCGCTCACCGACCGGTCGTCTCCGAAGCGCAGCGCACGCTGCTCTTGCGCCGCGTCGTGGCGCAGGCGCAGGGCCGCTCGGCGCGCTTCGCCGGCTTCGCCGATGCGCTCGGCACGACCGTCGCCGAGCTACAGTCCGCGCTCGTCGAGCCGGGTGAGCTCGGCGAGCTAGTCGGAGATGGGGAGCTGGCCGAGCTCTACGCCGCCTACCGCGAGGAGCTCGACCGCCGCGGCCTCTGGGACCGCGAGCTCGAACGCCGCCACGCGGCCGAGCGGGTCGCCGGAGAGCTCGGTGCCTGGGACGGCCGGCCGGTCTTTGCGTACGGCTTCGAGGACCTGACCGGCGCCGAGTGGTCGCTGCTCGAGGCCCTCGCGGGCCGCTCCGAGGTGACGGTCTCGCTCCCGTACGAGCCCGGCCGGGATGCCTTCACCTCGCTCTCGCGCACCGCCGAGGACCTGGCCGCGCTGGCCGACTCGACCGAGGAGCTGCCGCCGAGCCCCACCGCGCGCGGGCCGGTGCTCGCGCACCTGGAACGTGCCCTCTTCGGTGAGCCCGGCGATGCGCCGCCGCTGGACGGATCGCTGCGCTTCCTCGAAGGCGCGGGCCTGCGGGGGACGCTCGAGCTCGTCGCCGACGAGACGCTGACGCTCCTCCGCGCCGGAACTCCCGCCGAGGAGATCGCCGTCGTCTGCCCGGGCCTCGACCGCTGGCGTGCCGCGCTCGACACTGCCTTCGGCACGCTCGAGATCCCGTACGCCCTCGAAGGCCGCGTCCGGCTCGGCCAGATCCCGTTCGGCCAGGCGCTGCTCGCACTGCTCCGCTACGCGTGGCTCGACGGCGACCGGCGCGATCTCTTCTCGTTCCTGCGGTCGCCGTACTCGGGCCTCACCCGCGCCCACGCCGACTTCCTCGAAGGCCGGCTCCGCGGCCGCGGCGTCAGCTCGCCCACACGGGTCGAGGAGGAGGTGCAGAAGCTGCGCGGCCAGCCGCTGCCGCACCTCGAGCAGCTGCGTGCCGCCGAGAACGCCGTTGCCGCGGTCGACACGCTCGCCCGCGTGATGCTGCGTGCCGCGTACGGTCTCGAGTCGCCCCCGACGCGCGAGCAGGCGCGCCTCGACCTGCGCGCGCACGAACGGATCAGGCGCCTGCTGGCCGAGCTCGACGGCTGGCGTGAGCTCGGTGGCGATCTCGGGCGAGACGAGGTCGTCGCGCTCCTCGACACCGCCCGCGTATCGCTTCCTCGCGGCGGCCAGGCCGGTCGCGTCGCCGTGCTCGACCTCCTGGACGCGCGCACGCGGCGCTTCGAAGCCGCCTTCATCCTCGGCCTCGACGAAGGACGACTGCCGCGCCGCAGCCAGGGCTCGCCGTTCCTCGACGAGGAGAGCAAGGCCGAGCTCGAGCGCTCCTCCCGCGCGGGCCGGCTCCTGCGCACGGACCCGGTCTCGCGCGACCGCTACCTCTTCTATACCGCCTGCACCCGGCCGACGCGCCGCCTCTACCTCGTCCGCGAGGCCGCGACCGACGACGGCGCCCCGCGCGAGCCGAGCCCGTTCTGGGAGGAGGCTCGCGCCCTGTTCGCCGCCGATGAGCTCGAGCGCTGGACGCGCCGCCGCCCGCTCGCCGCGCTGACCTGGCCGCTCGAAGCCGCGCCGAGCCAGCGCGAACGGCTGCGCGCCCTCGGCTCGCTCGCCGCGACCGAGGAGGGAACGGCCCACGCGCTCGCCCGTGCGAACGGCTGGGAGCGCCGCCTCGAGCGCGCCCTTGCAGCCTTCGAGCGGCCCACGCGCCTCACCCATCCGGCCGTGCTCGAGGAGCTGCGCCAGAAAGCAAGCTTCTCCGTCACCGACCTCGAGCGGTTTGCCGACTGCTCGTCGCTCTGGCTGATCGACCGCGTCGTCTCGCCGCGGACGATCGACGCGGAGGTCGACGTACGCCTGCGCGGGACGGTCGCGCACCAGGCGCTCTACGGCTTCTTCAAGGGCCTGCCGAAGGCGACCGGCGCCGAGCGCGTCCAGCCGGAAACTCTCCCGGAGGCGCTCGAGCTCCTGCATGAGTGCCTCGCCGACGCGCTCAAGGCACACGTCGGGCAGGACGTTCCCGAGCTCGAGCGCCGCGAGCTGGAGGCCGGCCTCGCGCGCGACCTCGAGCAGCTCGTGCGCCGCGAGGCCGAGTCGCCGTCACCGCTCGTCCCGCACCGCTTCGAGGTCTCGTTCGGCTCCGAGCGCTCGGCGCCCGAGCTCCAGCGTGGGCTCGACCTCGGCGGCTTCACGATCTCCGGAAAGATCGACCGGATCGACCGCGACCCGTTCGGCGCCCGCGGGATGGTGCTCGACTACAAGTCCGGCAAGACGGCCCACTCGGCACGGAAGATCGAGACCGAGCTCCACCTCCAGATCCCGCTCTACATGCTCGTCCTGCGCGACCTCGTCGGGATCGAGCCGCTCGGCGGCGTCTACCGCGCGCTCGGCGGCGAGGGCCAGGCACGCGGGCTGCTCCGCGCCGAGGCGCGTGACGACGGCGTGCCCGGCTACTCGCGCAACGACTACCTCGACGAGGACGCCTTCTGGGGCCAGATCGACCGGGCGCAGGAGCACGCGCGCGCGGTCGTCGGGCGGATCCGCGAGGGCGACGTGCGGCACGACCCGAAGGGCGGTTTCCCGTGCCCAACGTGGTGCGACCGCTGGCCGATGTGCCGGGTGAGGCGGTCGTGAGTACTGTGGAAACAGCGCCCAACACCGAGCAGCAACGGGCGATCGATGAGCCGGGCGTTGTCTTCGTCTCCGCGGGGGCGGGCACCGGCAAGACGACGGTCATCGTCGAGCGCTTCTGCCGCGCCGTTTGCGAGCGCGGCCTCGACGTCGACTCGATCCTCGTCATCACGTACACCGAGCGCGCCGCCGGCGAGCTGCGCGCGCGGATCCGCCAGCGGCTGCGCGAACTCGGCCGCCACGACCTGGCGCGCGACCTCGACGCCGCCTGGATCTCGACCATCCACGGCTTCTGCCACCGGTTGCTGCGCGCCTATCCGTTCGAGGCCGGGATCGATCCGCGCTTCCGCGTGGTCGACGACAGCCAGGGCCGCGTGCTGCGCGGCGAGGCGTTCCGAACCGCGCTCGAGGAGTTCTGCGGCGACGATCCGAACCGGCTGCGGTTGCTCGCCGCGTACGGCGCGGGGCGGCTGCGGAAGATGCTGACGGGCGTCCACGAGACGCTGCGTTCTTCTGGGCTGCCGCTCAAGTTCGACCTCACCACCGACCTGCAGCTCGAGGCGCGCGTCGCGGAGCTGGCCGCGCTCGCCGAGGGCGAGCTCGCGCAGTTCCTGGCGAGCGCTCCCGGACCGGAGTCGCTGCTCGACCTCTCCGATCTCGCGCCCGGCACCGAGCTGGAGGACGCGCGGCACGCCGTCGAGGCCGCGGCGCTCGAGGCGCTAGCTGCCGAGGACGGCGAGCTGCTGCAGGAGCTCCTGCTCACCTATGACCGGGCCTACGGCGCGGCGAAGGACCGCGAGTCGGCGCTCGACTTCGAGGACCTGCAGGTCCTCGCACGCGAGCTGCTCAAGGACCACGACGAGATCCGCGAGCGCGAGAGCTGGCGCTTCCGCTCGATCATGGTCGACGAGTTCCAGGACACGAACCGCCTCCAGTGCGAGCTGATCGACTTGCTCGCGCGCGAGGACGGCGAGCTGTTCTTCGTCGGCGATGAGTTCCAGTCGATCTACCGCTTCCGGCACGCGGACGTCGAGGTCTTCCGCGAGCGGCGCGAGCAGGTCGGCGGCGTGCTCGCGCTCACCCACAACTACCGCTCGCGGCCTGAAGTGCTCGACGTCGTCAACTACCTCTTCGCCGGTGACTTCGGCGAGACGTTCCATCCGCTGACTGCCGCAGGGCGCTTCGCGGATCCCGCTTTCGGCCCCGCCGTTGAGCTGCTCGTCACCGACAAGGACACGTACAAGGGCACCGGCACCCACTGGCGCGAGGCCGAGGCGCGGCACATTGCGGCGCGGGTGCGTGAGATCGTCGATTCGGGCGAGGCGGAGCCCGGCGAGATCGTGCTCCTCTTCGCGGCCGGGACCGACGCGAGGCTCTACGAGGCGGAGCTGCGCGCGCTCGGCCTGCCGACCTTCCGTGCGACCGGGCGCGACTACTACCACCAGCAGCAGGTGGTCGACCTGCTCGCCTACCTGCGGCTCCTGCACAACCGCTACGACGACGAGGCGCTCGTCTCGGTGCTCGCGTCGCCGTTCGTGGGCGTCTCGAACGACGCGCTGGTCCTGCTGAGGCGGGCGGCGCCGAAGCGGCCGCTGTTCGCCGGGCTCGAGAAGGGGCTTCCCGAAGGCGTCTCGACTCGCGACGCGCGCCTCTTCCAGGCGTTCAAGCAGCGCTACGACCGGCTCGCCGCCCAGGCGCCGTCGCTGACGCTCGAGCGGCTCTGCGAGCAGATCGTCTGCGCGCACGACTACGACCTCGCCGTGCTCGCGCAGTGGGACGGCCGCCGCCGCTACGCGAACTTGCGCAAGCTCGCCCGGTTGGCGCGCTCGTACGAGGAGCTGCGCGGGCCGGACATCGAAGGGTTCGTCCGCTTCGTCGCCGAGCAGGACGCGGTCGGCGCGTCGGAGCTCGAGGCTGCCGCCGAGGAGGAGGGGACGGACGTCATCCGCTTGCTGACGATCCACTCGGCTAAGGGGCTCGAGTTCAAGGTCGTCGTCGTGGCCGACGCGGGTCGCGACTACGGACGCACCGATCCGGACGAGATCCTCTGCCTGCCGGACGGCCGGCTCGGGTTCCGCGTCGCACACCCGTCGAGCGGCAAGCGGCTCTCGACGGCCGAGTACGAAGAAGTGAAGGAGGCCGAGCAACACGCCGAGGAGGCCGAGCGGCTGCGCCTCTACTACGTGGCGATGACACGTGCGATCGACCGGCTGATCGTCTCCGGCGCGGTCGGAGAGGGTGGGGCGGACGCGCGCACGCCGATCGGCTGGGTCCTCCAGCGCCTCGAGCTGAGCGAGCTCGAGGAGGCCGGGCCGGTCGAGATCGAGCGCGAAGGCGCGCGGCTGTTGCTGCGGGTCGACCGCTACGCCGAGGAGCCGGTTGTCGTGCTGCCGCCGGCGACGGAGGAGCAGCTCGAGCTGTTCGAGG
Organism: Actinomycetota bacterium; assembly: GCA_005884155.1. Taxonomy (GTDB): domain Bacteria; phylum Actinomycetota; class Thermoleophilia; order Gaiellales; family Gaiellaceae; genus AC-32. Next base: position 22,180 of record VAXD01000045.1, read on the forward strand.
TCTCGGTGAACGGCGGCGCTGCGGCCGAGGCGCCCACGCTCGCGCCGCTCGCGGACGTGCCGGAGCCACCGCTCCACCGCGTGCGCCGGCTCTCCTACTCCGCGCTCTCGCTCTTCGAGCAGTGCTCGTACCGCTACTTCGCGGAGCGCGTGGTGGGGCTGCGGCCGCGTGAGGCCGGCGGATCGGTTCCGGGTCGCGAGGGGCTCGCGGCGACGGAGCTCGGCGACGCCGTCCACGCGCTGCTCGAGCGCGTCGACCTGCGCGCGCCGGCCATGCCCGAGGATCTGGACGGGCTTGTCCGGGCGCGCTATCCGGCTGTTATGGAGGACGAGCTCGCGCGCATCCGCGGCTTTGTCGAGGAGTACTGCACGTCGGAGCTGGCCGGCCGGCTCGCGACCCTCGAAGGCGCGGCGCCCGAGCGGCCGTTCGCGTTCGAGCACGACGGCGTCCTACTGCACGGCCGCCTGGACGTGCTCTGGCTCGACGGCTCGCGGGCGCTGGTGGTCGACTACAAGACGAACGCGCTCGCGGAGCTGGAGCTCGAGCCCGCCGAGGTCGTCGAGCGCGACTACCACCTTCAGCGCCTCGTCTACGCGCTCGCCTGCTTCCGCTGCGGCGTCGAGGAGGTCGAGGTCGTTTATCAGTTCCTCGAGCGCCCGAACGACCTGGTGACGCGCACGTACAGACGCAAGCAGGCTCCGGAGCTAGAGGCCGAGCTCTCCGCGGCGATCGCGAAGATCAACGCGAACGAGTTCCGCCCGACCCCGAGCGAGTTCACCTGCTCCGACTGCCCCGCGCTCGACGTCGTCTGCGCAGGCCCGCGCCTCCGCAACCACTGATGGCCCGCAGCTACGTCGCCGAGGCGCGGCGGCGAGTCGGACCGAAGCGCGAGCGGATCCGGCCGATCATCGAGCGACTCGCGGCCGAGCACCCCGACGCGACGATCGCGCTGCGGTTCCGTAGCGATCTCGAGCTGCTCGTCTCCGTGATGCTCTCGGCGCAGACGACGGACGTGAACGTGAACCACGTCACCGAGCGGCTGTTCGAGAAGTACAAGCGGCCCGAGGACTACCTCGCCGTCCCGCTCGAAGAGCTCGAGAACGACATCAGGGCGACCGGCTTCTTCCGCCAGAAGGCGAAGGCGATCCGCGCGACGATGCAGATCCTGCTCGAGGAGTTCGACGGGCAGGTTCCCTCCCGCATGGACGAGCTGCTTCGCCTGCAGGGGGTCGCGCGCAAGACGGCGAACGTCGTCGTCGCGGAGCGGGGAGCGGCTGAGGGAATCGTGGTCGACACACACGTGCGTCGGCTCTCGCAGCGGCTCGGCTTCACCCGCCAGGAGGACCCGGTCAAGATCGAGCGCGACCTGATGCGGCTTGTCCCGCGGGCTGACTGGAACCGCTTCCCGCACCTGTTGATCTGGCACGGCCGCCGCGTCTGCATTGCCCGCAAGCCGCGCTGCGAGGTGTGCGTCCTGAACGACCTCTGTCCTGCAAGTCGGGTCGAAGTTGCGACAAAGGCGTCACGCGCGACGACGTAGCCTGAGCGCATGCGTTCGGTTGAGCTCGCGATCTACGCGGACCAGCTGGCCGGCGAGGCCGCGAGCCTGGCTGCCCGCGCCGAGCGTGCGCGCTCGCGACTGAGGCAGTCGGCGATCGAGAAGCGCGCCCGCGCCGAGCTGAGCGAGACCGCGATCGAGCGGCTCGAGGCGCTCGGCCTGCTCGGTTGCCTCGATGAGCGGGCAACGCGCGCCGAGCTGCGGGAGCTCGAAGCCATGCTCGAGGCGCTCGAAGAGCTGCAGGCCTGGGTCGAGGGCGAGCTGGCTACCGCGGCGTGAGCGCGACCAGCAGCCCGCCGTCGTCGTCGTAGGCGGGGAAGAAGTCGGCGGTGACGGCCTTCGTGTGCCCGACGCGCGTCCGCAGCTCGAGTTTCTCGCCCATCCGCCGCACGCCCCACTCGAGCGCGAGTTGCGCGGGGCTCTGCCCGTCGAAGCCCGAAAGCCCGAGCGCCTCGACCACGTCGCGGCCCATCAGCTCCTGCTCGCGGAAGCCCGAGAGCTCGAAGACGTCGCGCCCGGCCGCGAGCACGCGACCCTGCTGGTCGCAGACGACGAAGCCCGTCCCCGGCGCCGGGTAGTAGTCCTCGAGCAGCTCGAACAGGAACCCGAACCCGCAGTGATGGCAGGCGACGGCCTGCTGCGTCAGGCCTTCGCGCCGGTCGTGGTCGATCGAGCGCTCCTTGCAGTTCGGGCAGATGAAGTAGGGCACGCGTTCAGCGTAGCCGCGAGGGGTGCCGGCGCCGGCCGGCGAGCGTGCGCGGGTCGAGCCGGCGCAACGGGGGCAGGCGGTGGCCCATCGGCGCGCCGCCGATCCAGCCGAGCCAGCGGTAGAAGGCCAGCTGCAGCGCCGTCGTCACCAGGATCCAGCCCCAGCTCCACCAGTAGCCGAAGCCCCACGCGAGCTCCGGGATGTGCCGGAAGTTCTGTCCGTAGAGCCCGACGATGAAGGTCGGAACGAGCAGCACCGAAGCGATCACGGTCAGCCGCTTCATCACCTCGTTTTGCTCGTTCGCGATCTTCGACTGGTGGTAATCGCGCGCGCTCGAGAGCAGGTCGCGCGAAAGGTCGAGCCCGTCCATCGCTCGCAGCAACTTGTCGTAGACGTCCGCGAAGTCGAGCTCGATCTCGCGCGGGAGCAGCTCAGTGCCTTCACCGATGTCGATGCGCCGGTCGACGACCCTCCGGATCGCGTCGCGCGTGGGCGCGACGGTGCGGCGAACGTGGAGAAGGTCGTGCCGCAGCCCCGAGATGCGCTTCCGGATCTGGTCCGAGCGCCAGATCTCGATCCCGTCCTCGAGCTCGTCGATCTCCTCGTCGATCGCGTCCACCAGATCGAGGAAGTATTCGGCGATCTGATCGACCAGCCGATAGACGATCATCCCGACGCGCTCGTCCTGCTCCCTCGCGACGGAGTCCTGCACGCCCTTGATATCGAACGCGTGCCGCTTGTCAGGTGTCTTGCGCACGGTGACCAGACGCTCGCGCGTCGCGATCAGGTCGATCTCCTGGTAGAAGATTTCGTCCTCCTCGCGGATGCAGATCGGCACCAGGAAGACGCCGTAGACGTAGTGGTCGTGGCCTTCGAGGCGCGGTCTCGGCTCGTCATCGTGAAACGCCGGCCGGAGCAGCTGCTCGAGCGCGAGCTCGTGGATGTCGCTCGGCAGCGCGTCGTGAAGCTCCTGTCTCGTCGGGTCGAGCAGGTCGATCCATTCGGCCATCCGGCCGAGACTAGACCTGGCTTCGGCTAGCCCTCGCGGGGCGCGGCCAGAGCGGTGGCAGCGTGACCCTCGCGGGCCGCGAGCCAGCGCTCGGCGTCGAGCGCGGCCATGCATCCGCTCCCGGCCGCGGTGACGGCCTGGCGGTACGTGTGGTCGACGACGTCGCCGGCCGCGAAGACACCCTCGACGTTCGTCTCGGTCGAGCCCTGCTTCGTCACGAGGTACCCGGCCTCGTCGTGGTCGAGCTGGTCGAGGAAGAGCTTCGTGTTCGGGTCGTGGCCGATCGCCACGAACAAGCCTTGCGCCTGGATCTCACGGGTCTCGTCGGTGCTCAGGTCGCGGAGGCGGACGGCGCTCGTCTGACCGTCGTGCGCCAGCACCTCGTCGACGACCGTCGGCGTGACGAACTCGATCTTCTCGTTCGCGCGGGCACGGTCGATCATGATCGACGACGCGCGGAACTCGTCGCGCCGGTGGACCAGCGTGACCTTGTTGGCGAACTTCGCCAGGAAGGCCGCCTCCTCCATCGCGGAGTCGCCGCCGCCCACGACCACGACCTCCTTCTCTCGGAAGAAGGCGGCGTCGCAGACCGCGCAGTAGGAGACGCCCTTGCCCTGGAGCGAGCGCTCGGACTCGAGCCCCAGCTGACGAGCGCTCGCGCCGGTGGCGACGATCACGGCCTCGGCCGTGTGCTCGGTGTCGCCGACCCAGACACGCAGCGGGTGCTCCGTGAAGTCGACCTTCGTGACGTCGTCGGTGACGAACTCCGCGCCGAAGCGCTCGGCCTGGTGCCGGAAGTCCTGCATCATCTGCGGGCCGAGGATCCCTTCCGGGTAGCCGGGGTAGTTCTCGACGTCGCTAGTGATCATCAGCTGGCCACCCCAGGCGAAGCCCTCGATCACGAGGGGCTCGAGATTCGCGCGCGCCGCGTAGAGCGCTGCGGTGTACCCGGCAGGGCCGCCGCCGATGATGATCAGTTCTCTCGTGTCGTTCATCTCTCTGCAGTATTAAACGAATCGGACCGGTCGAAACTTCCTAGGGACTGCCCGCTGCCGTGTCCGATCGTGAACACTGGAGCAGATGAGCAGCATCGAGGTCCACCGGCAGCACTACAACGTCACCTTCGCGCTGCTTGCGGCTGCGGCGGTTTCCTACGCGCTGCTGCAGTCGCTCGTCGCGCCCGCGCTGCTGGCGATCCAGCACGACCTGAACACGACGACGACGGGCGCCGCCTGGATCCTGAGCGCGTACCTGCTGTCGGCCTCGGTGGTGACGCCGATCGCCGGACGCCTCGGCGACATGTACGGCAAGAAGCTGGTCATGGTCGTCGTGCTGGTCGTGCTCGCCGCAGGAACGGCGCTCGCCGGCGTGGCCAGCTCGATCGAAGTGATGATCATCGCCCGTGTCATCCAGGGCGCGGGCGGCGCGATCTTCCCGCTCTCGTTCGCGATCATCCGCGACGAGTTCCCGCCAGAGCGCGTGCCGCACGGGATCGCGCTGATCTCGGCGATCCTCGGGATCGGCGGCGGCCTCGGGATCGTGCTCGCGGGCCCGATCGTCGCGCACTTCTCGTACCACTGGCTCTTCTGGTTTCCGCTGGTCGCGGTCGTGATCGCGCTGGTCGGGATCTTCTTCTTCGTGCCGGAGTCGCCTGTGCGCGCCCGCGGGCGGATCGACCCCGTCGGCGCGGTGCTGCTCGGCGGGTGGCTCGTGACGCTGCTCGTCGCGATCAGCGAAGGCTCCGCCTGGGGCTGGACATCCGGCAAGACGCTTGGGCTCCTCGCGGCGACGGCAGTGCTGATCCCAGTGTGGATCTGGTGGGAGTCGCGGAGCTATGCGCCGGTCGTGGACATGCAGATGATGCGCCTGCGCGGCGTCTGGACGACGAACCTCGCTGCGCTTTTGTTCGGCTTCGGCATGTACTCGTCGTTCATCCTCGTTCCGGAGTTCGTCGAGCAATCGAAGTCCACCGGCTTCGGCTTCAGCGCCAGCGTTACGCAGGCGGGCCTCTTCCTCGTTCCCGCGACGATCGGCATGCTCGTGGCCGGGCCGATCTCGGGCCGACTCTCGAGCACGGTCGGCTCGAAGGTGCCGCTCCTCGTCGGCTCACTCGTCTCCTCTGCCGGGTTTTTCATCCTCGCTGTCGCCCACGACTCGGACTGGCAGATCTACCTCTCCATGGCGGTGATGGGCGTCGGCATCGGGTTCGCGTTCGCGTCGATGGCGAACCTGATCGTCGAGGCGGTCCCGGCCGAGCAGACGGGCGTGGCGACCGGGATGAACACGATCGTCCGCACGATCGGCGGCGCGATCGGCAGCACGGTCGCCGGCGAGATCGTGACTGCCACCGTGGGGGCGAACGGGGAGCCGACCGAGCGCGGGTTCACGATCGCCTTCGCGGCCTCGGCCGCCGCGCTCCTGGTCGCGTTCCTCGCCGGACTTGCCGTTCCGTCACGGAGCGCGAGGGTCGCGGCTGCGGAGAGGCGTAAAATCCCCCAGTTCCGGCAAGGGGAAGCAGGCTGATGGCGGCGACGGTGACCTGGGAAGAGCTACGCGATCTCGCGACTTTTCGTGCCGCGCGTGGATGCGCGATCAGCGTCTACCTCGACCTCGACCCGAGCGACTCCCCGACCCCCGTCGCAGTCGACTCGCGCATCAACGCGCTGCTCGACGAGGTCGAGAAGTGGCCCGGGCGCGGCGGGCTCGACCACGGCCAGAAAGAAGGGCTCGACGCCGATCTAGAGCGCCTGCGCGACTACTTCGAGTCGGAGTTCAGTCGCGACGGCGCGCACGGGTTTGCTCTCTTTTGCGCAGGGCTCGATGGATTCTGGATGCCGCTGCCCCTTCTGGTCAAGGTCGGCAAGACGTTCCACCTCGCCCCGCTGGTGCCCCTCGTCGGCAGCGGCGACGGCGTGATCGTTGCGGCCGTCGGCCGGGAGCGCGGCGACCTCTATCGCTTGACGGACGGGCGGCTGGAGGAATTCGAGGAGCTGTTCGACGAGCAGCCGGGCCGCCACGACCAGGGCGGCTGGTCGCAGGCGCGCTACCAGCGGCACATCGAGAAGCTCGTCGAGGATCACCTGAAGGACGTGGCTCAGCTGCTCGAGCGAGCGGTACGCCGGCGTCGCGGCACCCGGATCGTGCTCGTCGTCTCGGAGGAGACCCGCTCGGCGCTCGAGGGTGAGTTGTCGCATGACGTGCAGAGCGCGGTGATCGGCTGGACAACCGCCGAGGCACACGCAGGCGCCTCCGAGCTGCTCGAGGCGGCCAAGCCCGTGCTGGGAAAGTGGCGGGCGCAGGAGGAGACGGCCGTGGCCGAGCGCTGGCAGGAGGAGGCCGGCCGGAACGGACGCGCGGCCGCCGGCTGGGAGAAGACCCTCGAGGCGGCGTCGGACGGGCGGGTAGAGCTGCTGCTCGTCCAGGAGGGCGCCGACCACCCTGCATGGCAGTGCCCGAAGTGCGGGAGGCTTTCCGCGCAGGCTGGTGACTGCCCGCTCGACGGGACGCCGATGGAAGAGAGCCAGAACGGGGCGGACCTCGCCGTCCACCAGACGCTCGCGCACGGCGGCAAGGTGCGGGAGCTTCAGGAGCGCCACGACCTCGAGCCGGTCGAAGGCATCGGCGCGCTCCTGCGTTACTGATCCGTCACGGCGCCTGGCACCGCGCGAAAGGGAGCCGCGTGCAGGCCTTTGTGGACAGCGCGTAACGGTTCTGTTGCGGTGCCTGGCACCGCTCGAGCGGCTTCAGGAATACTCTGAGTGATGGCTTCGCTCGCGCGCACGATCCTCGAAGAGCACCTCGAGCGCGGCGACCTCGTCCCAGGGCAGGAGATCGCGCTCCGCGTCGATCAGACGCTTGCGCAGGACGCGACCGGGACGATGGCGTGCATGCAGTTCGAGCTGTTCGACGTCGACCGGGTCCAGGTCGAGACCGCCGTCGTCTACGTCGACCACAACATCCTGCAGATCGACTTCAAGAACCCGGACGACCACCGCTTTCTGCAGGCGATGGCCGCGCGCTACGGCCTCTGGTTCTCGCGTCCTGGCAACGGGATCTGTCACTACGTGCACTGCGAGCGCTTCGCCGTTCCCGGCAAGACGCTGATCGGCGCGGACAGCCACACGACCCAGTCGGGCTCGTGCGGGATGATCGCGATCGGCGCCGGCGGCCTCGACGTGGCCGTCTGCATGGCCGGCCACCCGTTCGAGCTGCCCTGCCCGAAGATTGTCGGCGTCTTCCTCGAGAACGAGTTGCAGCGCCCGTGGATCCAGGCGAAGGACGTGATCCTCGAGATGCTGCGCCGGCGAACCGTTCGCGGCGGGCGCGGCGCGATCTTCGAGTTCACCGGGCCCGGCGTCTCGACCTTGAGCTACACCGAGCGCGGCACGATCGCGAACATGATCGCCGAGCTCGGCGCGACCGGGGCGGTGTTCCCGGCCGACGAAGAGACACGGAGCTGGCTCGCCGAGCAGCAGCGCGAGGACGACTTCGTCGCGCTCGAGACCGGCGACACGGGCGACTTCGACGAGGAGGAGCACATCGACCTCGCCGAGCTCGTTCCGCTCGTGGCTAAGCCGTCGTCGCCGGGAAACGTCGTGCCGGTGGACGAGCTCGTCGGCACCGAGCTGTCGCAGGTCTGCATCGGCTCTTCGGTCAACTCCTCGTACGAGGATCTCGCGGTCTGCGGCTCGGTGCTCCGTGGCCGGCAGATCTCGGAGAAGCTCGTCTCCGCGACCGCGACACCCGGATCGCGCCAGATCCTCGACCAGATCACGCGCTCCGGCACGTACGTCGATCTGCTGATGGCCGGCGTCCGGATGCTCGAGCCGGCGTGCGGGCCGTGTGTCGGGATGGGCCAGGCGCCGCCCTCAGGCTCGAACTCGCTGCGCACGTTCAACCGGAACTTCCCGGGCCGGAGCGGCACCGCCGACGACCAGGTCTTCCTCTGCTCGCCGGCGGTCGCGGCCGCGTCGATGCTCACGGGCGTGATTTCGGATCCGCGCGAGCTCTCACCGGTCGAGCTGGCCGAGCGCCCGATCGCGCGGCCGGAGGTCGTCCAGAAGCACATCCTCGAGCCGGTGCCGGAGGACGAGGCGCGCTCGATCGAGATCCCCCGCGGCCCGAACATCAAGCCCCCGCCTGAGCAGAAGCCCCTGCCGGACGAGCTCGAGATGCGCGTCCTGATCGTCGCGCCCGACGACATCTCGACCGGCGACCTCTCTCCGGACCGCGCGACCGTGATGGCCTACCGCTCGAACGTCCCGGCAATCGCGGAGTTCACCTTCCAGCACCGCGACAAAGAGTTCCCGCGCCGGGCGCACGAGTGGGGCGGAGGCTTCATCGTCGCCGGCGACAACTACGGCCAAGGCTCGAGCCGGGAGCACGCCGCCCTCGCGCCCGCGCAACTCGGTGTCCGCGCCGTGATCGCCAAGAGCTTCGCCCGCATCCACCGGCGTAACCTGATCGCGCAGGGGATCGCGCCGCTGCTCTTCCAGGACGAGTCGGATTACGACAAGGCCGAGCTCGGCCAGACCTGGCGGATCTCAGGCCTGCACGCGATCGCCCAGGGCGAGGACGAGCTCGAGACCGAGATCCACGGCGTCGGCACGATCACGCTCACGCACGACCTGCTCCCGCGGGAGCGCGAGATCGTCGTCGCCGGCGGCCTGATCCGCTACCTCAAAGAGCAGCAGCCGGCGCCCGCGTAACTACGCCGCGTCCACGGCACGCGGCAGCTCGCGCGCCTCTGCGGGCACTTCGAGCTCCGCGGGTGACTCTGCGGCCTGCTCGAGCTTCGTCTCGAACTTGCCGAGGTGCTTCTCCGACTCGAGGAACTTCTTCTGCGCCCGGTCGAGGTGCGTGCCGACGAGCTCGAAGTCCTCCTTGAACTTGCCGAACTCCTTCTGCAGCTGAGCGCAGTACGCCATGACTTCCTGCGCATGCTGTTCGATCTGGAGGCCCCGAAGGCCAAGCACGACCACCTGGAGGTACGCGGTGAGCGTCGTCGGCGACACCGGCAGCACGCGCTTCGTGTGTGCGTACTCCAGAAGCGCGCCGGTCTTGCCGCAGGCGAGCTCGTAGTAGATCGCCTCCGACGGCAGGTACATGAACGCGAAGTCGTAGGTGCCCTCGTCGGGGCGGATGTACTTCGACGCGATCGCGTCGATATGCGTCTTGACGTCACGCGCGAACAGCTTCTCGTGCTGCTGCCGCTCGATGTCGTTGTCGGCCGCGGCCATCCGCTCGAAGTTGTCGAGCGGGAACTTGGAGTCGATCGGGACGAGCCGGTCGACCTTGATCACCGCGTCCACCCGCTCGCCGCCCGCGAAGCCGTACTGCAGCGAGTACGCGGTCGGCGGCAGGCGGTCGGCCAGCAGCTGGCCGAGCAGGAGCTCGCCGAAGCCGCCGCGCGCCTTGGGCGGGCGCAGGATCTGCTGCAGCTCGCCGAGGCCCTTCGCCTGCTCCGCCAATAGCTGCGTTGCCTCCCCGACCGCGCCGAGCTTCTCGTGGATCGCATTCGTCTGCTTGGTCGCGTGCTCGAGCCGCCGGTCGACCTTCGTGTCGAGCTCGGCGAGGCGCCGGTCGACGATCTCGTTCATCGCCTGCAGGCGCCCGTCCATCTCGGAGTTCCGCGTCGTGAGCAGCCGGTCGAGGACGCGCGGCAGCCACGCGAAGAGCGCGGCACCGGCCAAGAGCACGATGAGCAAGATCAGAAGCGCAGTCATGAGCCGACGAACCTTAGAGAGCGCGTCGGACGACATGACGAGGGCGGCTTGCGCCGCCCTCGTCAGCAGGATCGAGCGTTACCCGGAGCCCGGAGGGCTCTCCTGTCCTTCCTGCGCGGGCTGCTCTGGAGCGCTGGCGGGCTTGCCCACGTCGCCCATGCCGCCCTGCCCCTGACTCATGTCCTCGGATTTCATCGGGCTGTCGCTGCTCATCTCGCCGGACTTCTTGTCGCGGCCGAGCAGCTTGTCGAGCCAACTCATCTAAGGCCTCCTTGCCGTGTGCCGGAGAGTATCCCCGAAACCGGCCCCAAAAACGCCAGATCCGGAC
>VAXD01000045.1:32541-32962 GCA_005884155.1 Actinomycetota bacterium
ACGACCCTAAGGCCTAGGCGGGCGCCCTGTCAAGTGTGTCCGGAAACGGCTGCTACCATCGCCGCGGGAGTGGCGAAGAAGTCCCGCACCCCCGCGCCTCCGAGGAAGATTCAGGCGCCTCAGCGCCGCGTCGAGCCGCGCCGGCAACGCACGCCCGAACAGCGGCGGACGCTCTGGATAACGGCCGCGTTCGCGGCCTCCGGGATCATCGCTCTCGTCGCCGTTCTCCTCGCCTTCAAGTTCACCAGCAACAACAGCAACGCCTCGACCTCTTCGGCGACGACGCCCAACACCGCCAATCTGATCGGCATCCAGACCGGCCCAGCGCCGTGGAACGCCGGGCTCGACCACCTGACCGACCGCCTCAAGCCGCTCGGCCTCAGCGAGCTCGGCGCCGAGGGCACGGTGATCCACATTCACC
>VAXD01000045.1:32974-37569 GCA_005884155.1 Actinomycetota bacterium
GCCCCAGAGCATCGGCATCTTCGACGGCCAGTACCTGACCGAGCTGCATACCCACGACACGAGCGGCGTGATGCATGTCGAGTCGCCGACGAAGCGCGACTTCACCCTCGGCGACTTCTTCGGCGTCTGGGGCGTCCGCCTGACCGACAAGTGCATCGGCGGCTATTGCAAGCCGCAGACGCCGTGGCGCTGGTACGTGGACGGCCTGAACCAGCCAGGCAACCCGGCCGCTCTTGTGCTGAAGAAGCACCAGGAGATCGCGTTCGTGATCGGGACGAAGCGCCCGAAGAACATCCCGTCGACGTACAACTTCGGCGGGCTGTAGCCGGCACATCTTCCCGCTTCGCCCGCTTCGCTTTCCGCTCGCTCGGGCAGCGAGCCGGCTGCGCCGGATCGCGCTACTCCTGACGGCGGGCGGTCGGTAGCCGCGCCCGCCAGGTCGGTCGCGGCGGCGGTAAATTGCCTCCGCCGGGGTGGCGAAACTGGACATACGCGCCTGACTTAAAATCAGGTGTGGGCTTAGGCCCGCGTGAGGGTTCGAGTCCCTCCCCCGGCATCCTCGACTCGCCAGCCGGCAAAGCCGGGACTAGACTCCGAGCGATGGCCGAGGTACAGGAGTTTTCGCCCGAGCCAGGCGCGCTCGAGTGGGAGACGCCGCTCTACCGAACGGCGCTCGCACAGTACGAGCAGGCGCTGCCGCACGCGAACGTCGAGGAGCTCGTGGCCGAGCGGCTGCGCTACCCGGAGCGCGCGCTCGTCGTCAGCGTGCCGGTCAAGCTCGACGCCGGCCGCTGGAGGGTCTTCCCCGGCTACCGCGTCCAGCACTCGACGGTGCTCGGGCCCACGAAGGGCGGCGTCCGTTACGACGCGGAAGTGACGCTCGGCGAGTGCGCCGCGCTGGCGATGTGGATGACCTGGAAGTGCGCGCTCTTGCGGCTTCCATACGGAGGCGCGAAGGGCGGCGTCCGCTGCAACCCCCGCGAGCTCTCGACGGACGAGCTGCAGAAGATCACGCGCCGCTTCACCTCGGAGCTGCTGCCGATCATCGGCCCGCAGGAGGACATCCCCGCACCCGACATGGCCACGAACGAGCAGACGATGGCCTGGATGATGGATACGTACTCGATGCAGGTCGGGCACGCGGTGCCGGAGATCGTCACAGGCAAGCCGATCTCGCTCGGCGGCTCGCTCTTCCGCCAGGAAGCGACCGGCGCCGGGGTCGTGATGGTGATCATCCGCGCCTGTGAGCGGCTCGGCTGGTCGCTCGGCGAGCAGCGCTGCGTCGTGCAGGGATTCGGCAACGTCGGCGGGGTCGCGGCGGCCGAGCTGCACGAGCGGGGCGCGCGCGTGGTCGCCGTCTCCGACGTCTCCGGCGGTGTGCACGACGAGCACGGGCTCGACGTTCCGGCGCTGCGGCGCTTCGCGGCCGAGCGCGGCTCGCTCGAGGAGTTCCTCGAGTGCGAACGGGTCACGAACGAAGAGCTGCTCGAGCTCCCGTGCGACATCCTCGTCCTCGCCGCGCGCGAGGACCAGGTTCACGGCGACAACGCGCCGCGCATCAAGGCGAAGATGGTCGCCGAGGGAGCAAACGGCCCGACCTCGCTCGAGGCCGACGCGATCCTCGGTGAGCGCGGGATCGTCGTCCTGCCGGACGTGCTCACGAACGCGGGCGGCGTGACAGTCTCGTACTTCGAGTGGGTGCAGGATCTCGGCCGGCTCTTCTGGGACCGCGCGGAGATCCGCGCCAAGCTCGCGGACCAGCTCAACGACGCGTTCGACCGCGTCTGGAAGCTCGCCGACGAGCAAGGCTTGTCGTTGCGGAGCGCCGCGCTGGTCGCCGGGATCCGCGAGGTTTCGGGTGCGCTGACGGCTAGAGGGATCTACCCATGACCGACCGTGTCCGCGACGCGATGATCCCGGATCCGCAGACGCTCGAGGGCTCCGCGTCGGCGCAGGAGGCGGGCGAGCACCTGCGCGAGCCGGAGGTGCGGGCAGTCTACGTCTGCGACGACGGCCGCTTCGTCGGCGTCATCACGCGCAAGACGCTCGTCCGCGAGGTGATCGCTGCCGGGCTCGACCCGCGCTCGACGACCGTCGGCGAGATCGCCGAGCCGCCGCACTGGCTGCTGGAGTCGGACGTGCCGCTCGACGCCGCCTTCCGCTTCCTGGAGGAACACGACGCGGAACGCGTCCCGGTCGTCGAGAACGACCGGCTGGTCGGAGTCCTCTCGCGCAGCGTCCTGCGCCGCCGGCTGGCCGAGGACGACCCCCCGCCGCCGCTCGAGGAGCTCTAACAGCAGGTGTAGGCGCCGGGCGGCGCGTCGCCCTCTTGCGGCTCCGGGAGCTCCGCTGCTTCGAGGGCCGCGCCGTGCAGGAGGTCTCGCTCGCTCACCTCGAGCTCCTGCAGACCGTAGCGGTCGAGGAACTCGCGGACGATCACGGCGCCCGCGACGATCACCGGGGCTCGGTCGGGATCCAGGCCGGGCAGCTCGCGGCGCTCGACCAGCGGCAGGGCGGCCAGGCGCTCGAGCTGGCGGGCCACTGCGTCATTCGACAGGTGGTAACCGTGGATCCGCTCCGCGTCGTACTCGCCGAGCTCGAGCGCCGCGAGTGTCGTGACGGTGCCGGCGACGCCGATCGCCTCCGTGGGATGCCAGTCCGGGAGCGCCTTACTCACCGCCTGCGCCGCGGCGTCTAGCTCCTCGGGGGCGGGCGGGTCGGAGTGCAGGTGCCGCTCCGTCAGCCGGACGGAGCCGAGGTCGATGCTCACGCGCTCACGTGCGGTGATCAGCTCGGTCGAGCCGCCGCCGATGTCGAGCACGACGGTCTCGTCGCCGACCGCGCGGCCGCCCACGACCCCGCGGCGGGTGAGCTCCGCCTCCTCCTCGCCGGAGAGCAGCCGAGTCGTGAACCCGTAGCTCCACTCGATCTCGCCGAGAAAGGCCTCGCCGTTGTCGGCGTCACGCACCGAGCTCGTTGCGAGCGTCAGGACGCGCTCGGCGCCGAGCCGCTCGAGCTCGCGGCGGTAGTCGCTGAGCACGTTTCGCACGCGCGCGAGCGCGACCGGCAGGAGCTTTCGGCGCTCGTCGACGCCTTCGCCGAGCCGCGTAATCACCTGCTCGCGGGCGACCTCGTCCACCTGCCCGTCGCGGACGTCCGCGACGAGGAGTCGCGTGGAGTTTGTCCCGAGATCGACGACGCCGACGCGCACTACGCTCGATGCTAGTGGCGGAGCGCGGGCGGGGCCCATCCGATCGCGCCGCTTCACTAGCTGGAGGAGTGTCGTCGCAACCGGTATCGCGCGCGGCGGCGCTGACGCCGTCGCTCCTCCTCAAGCTGCTCCTGGCGGGCGCGCTGTCGCTCGCGGTCGTGGCGCTCGCGCCGCACACGGTCTCGACGAGCGGAGACGTTCCTCCCGTCGGGATGCTGCTCGTGACCGCGGTCGTGGTCGGCGCGATCTGCGCGCCGCTCCTGTTCTGGGGCCTTCACAGCGACCTCGGCCTGCCGGCGACCGCGGCGGTCTACACGGTGGCCTTCAACGTTCTCGTAATTTTCGTCAAGCTGGCACTCGCGCCGCACGGGTTCTACGAGGTGAACCAGCACCGCACCCTCGACGGGATCATCACGATCGACAACCCGTTCATGGCGCTCGTCGCGGCGGCGGCGGTCTTCTGCCTGTACCTCGCGGTGTACGTCGTCCTGTACAGGTACTTCCGCGTCAAGATCGAGCACCTCGCGCCCGACGACCCGATCCCGCGCCTCGTCAAGGGCCGGACGCTGGTGATCGGCGTCGTGGTCCTGACCGTCCTGCTGGTGGCGAGCGGCGGCGCGCTGCTGCTCGTGCTCGTGCCGATCGCCGCGGGGCTCAGCTACCTCGATTTCGTCTTCTCGTCGAGCCTCTCGTTGATGATCGGCATCGTCCTGGCCTGTGCGACGGCGCTCGCGGCGGCTGCGTTCAACTCGACCGCAGAGCGGGCGCGGCTCGTCGGTGACGCGAGCTTGTTCATGAGCTTCTTCTGGATCGGCCTCTACTTCCTCGCGCTCTACCACGTGCTCTGGGTGGTGTACGTGCTGGTGCTGACCTCGCTCTGGCCGCTCAAGGTCGTGACCCCGAAGTGACGAAGCTGCCAGGTCTGTACGTGGTCATGCTCCGCTACCGCGTGGCGGCAATGGTCGCCCTGTTCATGCTCCTCGGCGCAGCGCGCGAGGGGAGGCTCGCGCTCGGCGCGTCCTACCTCTTCGCCGCCGTCGCGCTCGCTTCGAGCTACGTGGCGGCCACGGCGCTGAACGACCTTGCCGACGAGGAGATCGACAGGGTCAACCACCCGCGTGATGCGGGGCGGCCGCTGGTCGAGGGGACGGCGACGCGGCGCGAGTTGCTCGTCCTGCATCTGCTCGCCTGCGCAGCGAGCGTGGTGGCAGCGCTCCCGCTCGGCCGGACCGGTGTGCTCCTCGTCCTGGGCTCGCTCGTCGTCAGCCAGGCCTACTCCGCCCGGCCGGTGCGCTTGTCGTATCGGGTGGCGGGGGCTCCACTTGCACTCGGGATCGCCTACGTGATAGTTCCGTATTCGCTCGGGATCGTCGCGGCGGGAGGC
>VAXD01000045.1:37601-41367 GCA_005884155.1 Actinomycetota bacterium
CGGATCGTGCTGAAGGATTTCCGCGACCGGGCCGGCGACGCGCGCTACGGCAAGCCGACGATCCTGCTGCGGTTCGGCAAGGGCGCGACCTGCGGGTTAAGCCTCTGCGCGCTCTTCGCCGGGGACGCCGTTCTGTGCGTGGCGCTCGACCCTGCGCTCGCGTTGCTGGCGCAACCGTTCTTGCTCGCGATCGCGTGGATGCTGCGCGTCCTTTCGCGCGCCGAGAGCGGCCACGATGAGCAGGTGGCGATCGGCATCGGCGCGAGGATGGGAAACGGCCTCCTGCTGACTCTGCTGGCGTGGCTCGTCGTCGCCGGAAGCGGCGCCTCCACCGGGCGGGCGACGGTTCTTGCCTGCGCTGTCGCGGTGCTGTTCTTCCTCGGTTTCGCGTCGCTGGCGGCGCGTCCGCAGGAAGCGGTGATCGGCTACAAGGGCTGACGCAGCGGTGGTAAACTGCGCCTCGCGACGCGGGGTGGAGCAGTCAGGTAGCTCGCCGGGCTCATAACCCGGAGGTCGCAGGTTCAAATCCTGCCCCCGCTACTGAGAAAGCCCTGCACACGCAGGGTTTTCTTTTGCACGGACGCAGTTGTGAAGCTCGGACTTTTGCCCAACTTTTGCCCGAGCTCACGCGGGATGAGGCTCAAATGACCGCTGAGCGGCGCGTTGTCGTCACTGGCCTGGGCGCTGTTACCCCGCTCGGCGCGGACATCGACACGACCTGGCGGCGGCTCGTGGCTGGAGAAGGTGGCGCTGGTCCGATCACCGTTTTTGCCACTTCGGGCCATTCTGTGCGGATCGCCTGCGAGGCGAGCGACCTCGACCGCAAGACGATCCGCAAGATCGACCGTTTCGCGCAGTTTGCGGTCGCCGCGGCGCGGATGGCGGAAGCGGACGCGGGGCTGGAGATCGCGGCCGAGCCCGATCGAATCGGGGCCTCGATCGCGACGGCCCAGGGCGGTGTGGCGAGCCTGGCGGAGTGTCTGCGTGAGCTCAGCGAGTCGCAACGGATCCATCCCAGCCTGGTGACGGCGTTCATGCCGAACATGGCGGCCGGTTGGGTGTCGATGGAGCTGGGGACGCGCGGTCCACTCGGCGCACCCTGCACAGCTTGTGCCGCGTCGGCGATGGCGGTCGGCGACGGGTACGACGCAATCAAGTTGGGGCGGGCAGAAGTGATGCTCTGTGGGGGAAGTGAGGCGGGAATCACGGAGCTGGCCGTTGCGGGCTTCGCAGCGATGCGAGCGCTCTCGTGCCGAAACGGCGATCCGGCTGGTGCGAGTCGACCCTTTGATGCCGACCGGGACGGCTTCGTGATGGGCGAGGGGGCAGCCGTCCTTGTGCTCGAGGAGTTGGAACACGCTCGCGCCCGTGGCGCCGAGATCTACGCGGAGCTCGCCGGCTACGGCGTCAGCTCAGACTCCTTCCACATGACCGAGCCCGATCCCCTCGGAGCGGGACAAGCCCGGGCCATCGGCGCTGCGCTGGCTGATGCAGGGCTCGATCCGACAGACGTCGACTACATCAACGCCCACGCAAGCTCAACGGGTCTCGGCGACGCGATCGAGACGCGCGCACTCAAGCTTGCGTTGGGCGAGGACACGCTCCAGACGATCCCGATCTCGGGAACAAAGGGCGCAACCGGCCACTGCCTCGGAGCCGCAGGAGCGGTCGAAGCGGCATTCACGGTGCTCGCTGTCAAGCGCGACATCGTGCCGCCCACGATCAACTACCAGACGCCTGATCCCGCTTGTGATATCGACTGCGTCCCGGACAACGCGCGCGAGCTACCGGTTCGCGTCGCGCTGAGCAACAGCTTTGGCTTCGGCGGTCACAACGCTGTGCTCATCATGCGCAAGTTTGTCGATCGGCCGGAGCTGCAGATCGCATAACCCTGAGGTTCGGGTCGCCACGCCATCGAACGCGTTCTGGTCTGCCTCGAACCCTCTTCGAGATCCCTTGCCTTGAGAGCAACGCACGCGTGAACCCGATCGTGTAGCCGGGATCCTGATCGCGTCGCGTCGGCAGTTCCAGCGCCTGCGTCAGCTTCCTCGTCGACTTCGGCTGCCGGTGCGTGTGCGCAAGCGGCGCCGGCCCAGGATCTCGCGGGCCGCGTTGAGCCCCGGCGTGCCCATGACGCCGCCGCCCGGATGAGCGGCGGCGCCGCACAGATAGAGGCCGCGGAGCGGCGTCCGGTAGCGCGCATAGCCGGGCACCGGGCGAAATGCGAACAGCTGACCAGGTGTCATCGCGCCCTGGAAGATGTTGCCCCCCGTGAGGTTGAACACGCGCTCGAGGTCGAGGGGCGTCAGCACCTGGCGCTCCAGGACGGCGTCCTTGAAGTTGGGCGCGTACTCGTCCAGCAGGTCGAAGCAGCGGTCGGCGAAGGCCTCGCGCTGGTCGTCCCAGGAACCGTCACGAAGCTCGTAGGGTGCGTACTGGACGAACATCGACATCAGATGACGGCCGGGCGGCGCGACCGTCTGGTCGACCACCGAGGGGATCGTGCACTCGAGCACGGGCTCCGCGGATGGTCGGCCGTATTTGGCGTCGTCGAACGCCCGCTCGATGTAGTCCTGGTCCGGACAGATGTGGATCGTGCCGCGATGCTGGGGCCCGGGCTCCGTGCCCGGCATTGCCCGGAAGCTCGGTAGCTCGGCCAGGGCAACGTTGATCTTGAGCGAGGCGCTGGCATAGCTGATCCGCTCGACGTCGGCCACGAATGCCTGGGGGAGCACGTCTCGGTCGAGCAGAGTCAGAAACGTCACGTGGGCGTCGGCGTTGCTGGCCACGACGGGTGCGTAGAACTCGTCCCCGCTGGCCAGAGCGACGCCGGCAGCCTGGCCGTCGCGCACGAGGATGCGTGCCACCTCGGCGTCGCACCGGATATCGGCGCCGAGGTCGCGGGCGGCCGCCGCCAACGCCTGCGTGACCCCGCCCATCCCGCCGCGCTTGTACCCCCACACGCCTCTCGCGCCGCCTCCCTCACCCATCACGTGATGGAAGAGCACGTAGGCGGTACCCGGCATCGAGGGGCTCGCCATCGCGCCGATGATCGCGTCTGTTGCCAGCGTCCCCTTGAGCTCCTCGGACTCGAACCAGCGGTCGAGGATCGGGCGCGCGGCGCCGCTGAGGATCTCGACTGCCTCGCCGGCGCCGTCGCCCAGCCGCCGGAAGGCCCGTCCCAGCGAGAGCAGCGTCCGAAGGTCTCCGGGGCGTGGCCTCAGCACATCGGGCGGCGCCATCGTGAGCGTGGGCTCGACCACCGCCGCCACCCGCTCGAGCATCGCCTCGTACCTCGGATACCGTTCGGCGTCGCGCACGCTGAACTTGCCGATTTCCTTGCGGGTCAGGTCGGCGTCTGGGCCCATCAGCAGCGAGCGCCCGTCGGGGAGCGGTGTGAACGACGAGGGGTCTCGGGCGAGAACCTCGTAGCCGTAGGCGGCCAGCTTCAGGTCGCGGACGATCGCCGTGTGGAAGAGGCTGTTGACATAGGCGGCGGTGGAGACCTTGAAGCCGGGGAACGTCTCCTCGGTGACGCAGGCGCCGCCGACGACGTAGCGCCGCTCGAAGACGAGCACGCGCAGCCCGGCGCGCGCGAGGTAGCACGCGGTCACCAGCCCGTTGTGCCCGGCACCGATGACGATGGCGTCGTACCGCGAGGGGCTTAACGCCATGCTGTCATTGTCCCCAGCGGACCATCAGGCTCAAGATCGTGCCACGCCGGCCGCATCGCGCGCCTCGATCCCATCGAGGAAACGGGTCCTGT
>VAXD01000046.1 GCA_005884155.1 Actinomycetota bacterium
CGACAACCGTGCCGCCCACCACGACCGAACCGCCGACGACGTCCACGACCGATCCGCCTACGACGTCGACGACGGTCGCCTGTCCGAGCCCATGACCAGGTGACGCATCGGCCACGGGTAGGTCTCGAGAACCATCCATCGCGCGATGAACGGTTCTTTCGACCCATGGCCGCGGTTTCGGCTCGCTGACACCATGATCGGCATGGTCGCTCTCGTGATCCTCGTCGTGTTCGCCATGGTGTACCTCATCCAC
Source organism: Actinomycetota bacterium (assembly GCA_005884155.1). Lineage (GTDB taxonomy): Bacteria > Actinomycetota > Thermoleophilia > Gaiellales > Gaiellaceae > AC-32. The sequence goes on from VAXD01000046.1 coordinate 254, forward strand.
CTCCTGACGAACGTGCACGCGCTCGTCGAGCTGCGATTGGCCCGGAGGCAGATGGCGCGAAGGTCAGGCGTCGCACGCAACCGCACACAAGAGCCCGTCGACCGCGCGATCAGCCTGGACGAGCTGTTGCAGGAGCTCCACGCCGCCTAGTGCAACCGACGGGCGAGGGCCCCGGGTGGTAGACGTCCACCTGCCGACCGGAGTAGAGATGATGACTTGCCCGCCCTCGATCGGCCGTCCGTCTCGCTGAACGCCGCGCGATGACGCGACCGGCGACGTCGGGGCGTGCGACCCGGGTGCGGACGTCGTACGGGTTGATGGCGGTGCTCTACGTGAGTCTGCGTGTCGCTGGGTTCGTCGCCGTCGCGGTAGTGCGCTTCCGGGACAGCACGTCGTATCTCGACGTCGCGAGGGAGCCTCTCTCGAGCAAGGCGTTCTTTGCCGGCGCCCGCCCCTGGGCGGTGCCCTTGTTCTACAAGGTCCTTCCCGACAGTGACGCGTATCGCACCGCCGGCCAACTGGTCGTCTCGGTGTTGTGCTGGCTCGCGCTGGCGACCGTCACCGCTCGTTGTGTCAGAGACGAGCGGCTTCAATTCGTCGCCTTCGCGGTCGTGCTCGTCTTCAGCCTCAGCTCCTCGATCACGCGTTGGGACACGCTGATCCTCAGCGAGTCGCTCGCGGTCTCGTTGACAGCGGCGGTCATCGCCACCTGGCTGGCGCTCCTCCGGGTCGCTCGCCCGAGCGCGGTGAGCATCGCAGCGGTACTCGTTGTGACGCTGCTGTGGACGTTCGCGCGAGACACGAACGCCGTCCCGGTGGTGTTCGTCGCGTTGCTCGTGCTCGTCTGGGTGACGCGTCCGGGACCGAGGCGGGGCCGGATCGTCCTCCTCACGGGACTCGTGGTGATCGCGGGCGCCAGCTGGGCGTCGACCACCACCGCGGGCGCAAGCCTCCGGCGGGTGCAGCGACCCATCACCGGTGCCGTCGGTGTGCGCGTGCTGGGGAACCGTGGCATGACCGCGTACTTCCGGCACCACGGCATGCCCGAGCCGACGCCTCGGGTTCGAGCGAACGCGGCTCGGCTCAAGGGGATCGCCGGCGGACCATCGACCGACCCCGCGACCGAGGTCTTTCTCGACTGGGTGCGCACGCACGCGAGAACGACGCTTGGTCTCTACCTCGTCACCCATCCCCGCGCCGCGACCCTGCCGCTGTTCACCGAGCGCGCGACCCTCGTCGACGAGAGTCCCGGCTACCTTCCGCCCGGCGCTCGTCCCGGGCTACCACCCGTTCTCCGAAGCATCGTCTACCCGGGCCCCGGCGTCGCGGCGTTCGCGGGCGCGGGTGGTGTTCTGCTCGCCGGCATCGCGGTCATCCGTGGTTCGCGCGCGCGACGGGTAATGGCGGTTCCGGTCCTCAGCCTGCTCGTGCTCATCCCGTACGCATCGCTGATCTGGTACGGGGACGCGTTCGACGTGCCGCGTCATGCGATCCTTGTGAAGATCGTGCTGCGCCTCAGCCCATTGCTCCTCGGCGTGTTCCTGATCGACGCCGAACTCGACCCGTCGTCAGCGAGCACTCAGTCCGACTCCGTCAAGGTGGGACAATGCACCATGAGCCCCGGCGTGGACGCATGAACCAGGAGCACCTGCAGCGTCGCCGGATTCGCCGTCGCTCGGCCGCCGTCCTCGCAGCTGCCGGCCTCGTCGACCTCGCGTCCGCCGTGACGCCGCCGATGCGTGACCGCCTCGGTGAGCTGCTCGGCTGGGTCCCACTCGTCATCCCGCAAACCGCGACGGCCGGAGTGGCGCTCGCCGGTCTCGCGCTCATCATGCTTTCGCGGGGCGTGCGTCGCGGACAGCGCCCGGCGTGGGCGCTCGCGCTCGCGCTCGTCTTTCTCTCCGCCGTGCTGCACGTCGTGAAGGGCATCGATCTCGAGGAGGCCGTGATCCTCCTCGGTGCAGGCGGGTACCTCATCCGGCACGGGGCGGCCTTCGACATCGTGCCCGACGGGCCTTCGGTGCGTCGGGGCCTGGCCGCCGGGTCGGTCGCCGCATCGGCGGCAGTCGTCGCCGCCACCCTCGCGGTGCGCGTGTGGCCGGGTCACCTCCAGAAGCCGACACTCGGGCGCACCCTGATCGACGTCAGCCAGCATCTCGTCGGCACACGCGCCACGCCTCTACCCGGCCGGTTCTCGACCCTCGTGGGCGCGGCGCTCTTCATGCTGGGTTGCGGGGTCACCGCCGTCACCGGCTGGCTGCTGTGTCGCCCACTGGTGGATCGCCGCCGGCAGGGAAAGGCCGGCCTGGCACGCGCCCGCGAGATCGTCGCCGCGCACGGTTCCGACACGCTGTCGTACTTCGCCCTGCGGGCGGACAAGCAGTTCTTCTTCCACGGCGAGACCCTGGTGGCCCATGCGGTCGTGAGCGGCGTCTGCCTCGTCTCGCCCGACCCCATCGGTCCGGCCGCCGAGCGAGCGGCGGCATGGCAGGCGTTCCGCGCGTACGCCGACGCGATGGGCTGGCCGGTCGCGGTCGTCGGGGCGAACGAGGAGTGGCTCCCAATCTACGAGCAGGCGGGCATGCGCAGTCGCTACGTCGGCGACGAGGCCGTGGTCGACTGCGCCGGGTTCAGCCTCGGCGGCGGACGGTTCAAGGGCCTCCGACAGGCAGTGAACCGAGTGGCGAGGAATGGATACTCGGTCGAGTTCTTCGACCCCGCCCGACTGCCTCCGCCGCTTCGCGCCCAACTCCGGCACATCGGCAGCACGAGCCGCCGGGGCGACGCGGAACGAGGCTTCTCGATGACGCTCGGCCGGTTGTTCGACCCCGACGACGAGGGGCTGCTTCTCGCCGTGGCCTTCGATTCCGAAGGCACACCTGCCGCGTTCTGCAACTTCGTGCCCGCGTCGGCGATCGACGGCTACTCCCTCGATGTCATGCGCCGTACCGATGCACCGGCACCCAATGGCGTCACCGATTTCGTCGTCGTCCAGACGATCCGTCACCTGAGGGACAACGGCCACCGGGGCCTCGCTCTGAACTTCGCGACGATGCGCGCCGTCCTCGCGGGAGAGACCGGTGACGGCCTGGGCACCCGGGTCGAGCAGTGGCTCCTCAAGCGGATGTCCGCGTCGATGCAGATCGAGTCGCTGTGGTACTTCAACGCGAAGTACGACCCCACCTGGCGTCCGCGCTTTGCGGTGTACGACGGCCCGGAGCAGGTGCTTCCCTCGGCCCTCGCCGTTGCTCGGGCCGAGTCGTTCACCGACATTCCCGTCGTGGGCCGCCTCTTCGCGGGCGACGCGACCACCTCCGAAGACTCCCCCGCGGCGAGTCAAAGCCCGTGGCGCAGCGACAGGAGGACCTGGCCCCAAAGCCCGTGAGCCCGTTCGGCTCGACGGACCGCTCGCGACCACCGCAGAGCATTCAGCCCGAGTTCATCCCGGTGAACCCTGCCCGACAGTTAGAAGATCCCTGCCGCGGGCAATGCTTCGGGTGATGAACATCGAAACGGTCATCATCGGATGGGCGGCGGTAACGGTTGCGCTCGGCCCTGCCATCGGGGCAATTCTGCGACACCAGTCGCGCTACTACCCACCCGTCCGCTAGTGCCCTGAGCCGCCGGGCTCAGTCGCCGGGCACCTCCGGGGCCTCGCCGGCCTCGTCGCCGCCGCCCCGGCCATCGGGCGCCTCGTCCACGGATCGCTTGGCTTCGGTCTCGGTCTCCCTGGACAGCACGGCGCCGTTTCCCACGTCGATGACGAGATCGGTTCGCGTACCGTTCGCACCCGCAACCTCGACCTTGTAGACGACACCGCCGTCCTCGTTCTCGAGCTCCACCTTGGTGGCGTCACCCGGAACGGCGGCAACCGCCGCGGCCTTGGCCTGGTCTTGCGTGATCTTGGCAAGGCCCTGGAGCGCGGTCCCCTCGTCCGCCTCGGTCGCGGCTTGGGCGGCGGGCACGGTCACCGAGCTCGTCTTCCCCGGACCGGCGTCGTCGTGCTCGCGCGCAGGCGCCTTGTCGTTGCCGTTCGAGGACTGGGCGATCGCGATGCCGGTCGCACCGGAAAGAGCGAGCGCGAGCAGTCCGCCGACGAGCATCCCGCGGCGGCGCGTGATGTGCATGGTGACCCCTCCGTCGGGTGTCCGGCAATTGTGCATCCGGCTCGCTGAGGGTTCCCTGAAGTTCGTCCGCCGCTCGGTATCGATCGCCCGGACCGGCCGCCAGGTCAGCGCAGGAAGACGAGCGGGACGCAGACCAGCCCCACGCAGCCCAGGACGATCGCCGTCACTGCGATTCCGCCGCCACCGACGCGGCCGCGGGATCGATCGATGGTCCGTTTGGCCATGGTCCCGTAGATCACCGCCAGCAACGAGCCGATGCCCCAGACCCACGCGACGGCGAGAACGATCGATGCCGCCGCCAGGCGGTTCACCGGAAGCGTGCGCGACGACGCGGGCGGCACGTAGCGCGGGGAGCCGCGCCGCTCCGGCTCGCCTCCGATCCGTGCACCGCACCGCGCGCAGAAGGCTGCCTCACCCTCGGCGCGGAAACCACAGCGGGGACACACCTCGCATCTCCCCCCAACCCAGGCGGAACGCGCCGTCTCGACGCCACGCGCGTCACTCCGAGTGACTACTCGGGTGCTGCTCGAAACGGGTTGGGCACGACAATCGTCCCCTGTCGCCGTGAACGACACATTGGGGATGTTCGCGGCGCTTGCGCGTTCCTATGATCTACAGCCGGTGAGTCCTCGACTGCTGACCGCGCTGGCCGCTCTGTGCGGTGCGGTGGTGACGGTCGTCGCCGCCGCCGTCCCGGCTCTCTATCTCGCATTCCGTCTCCCCGTCCTACGCGGTGTCGTCGAGATGGCGATCACCATCTCTGCGGGCCTGGTCGCGTTCCTCGCGCTCGGGCGGTCGCGACAGCGCTTGGCGCGCCACGACCTCGTCGTCGCGGTCGCCTTCGGCGCGTTCGCGCTCGCCAACCTCGTTCTTCCCGTCGTGGCGCGCATCTCGAGAGAGCCGGGGCAGCCAGTGCTCTCGAACTGGGCGAACGTCACCTGTGAGGTCTTCGGCGCCGCCATCCTCGCCCTCGCCGCGCGCTGGCTCCTGCGTTCAGCGCACACGCGCGTCGGTGTCGCCGCCGCGGGGTTCGCGTCGATCGCAGCATCGGCGGTGGCCATCGGCGTGCTGACCGCACGTCACATACCGACGTCATTTGCCGTCGCTCGACCCGGCACCGCGCTGTCTCTCCACATCTCCCGAAGCCCCTTCGTCGTCGCTCCGCCGTTGCTCGTCGCGGCCTGCTACGCACTCGCGGCCGTCGCCTTCGCGCGACAGAGCGACCGTGACGCCGACGAGTTCTGGGGTTGGCTCGGCGCGGGCTGCGCGCTCTCAGCCGCGGCCAGCGTCAACGCTGCGCTCTTCCCGCCACTCGGCATCGGCTTCTACACCGCAGACATCCTGCGGCTGGGTACTGCCCTCCTCTGGCTGACGGGCTGCGGGCGCGAGATCGCGTCGTACTGGGCAGGCTGGTCGCGTTTGCTCGTGGCCGAGGAACGGCGGCGCATCGCGCGCGACCTGCACGACGGGCTCGCCCAGGAGCTGGCGTTCATCGCCAATCAGGTTGCGTTGGTCGAGCGCGGAACCGCTTCGAGCAGCTCGCTCGAGCAGGTCGGCGCAGCGGCGCGGCGGGCGCTCACCGAGTCGCGTCGGGCCATACGCGCGCTCAGCACGGGCGACGAGCCCCTCGAAGTGGCGCTCGCGCACGTGGCGGAGGAGGTCGCGCTACGCGAGCGGCTCCGCCTCCACCTCGCCCTCGACCCCGGGATCGTCGCCGGGCCCCGTGCGTGCGACGCGCTCGTGAGGATCGTGAGCGAGGCCATCACGAACGCCGGTCGCCACGGGCACGCGTCTGCGGTCACCGTCGAGCTGAGCAACGGCGACGGCTACCGGCTCCGCGTCTCCGACGACGGCGTCGGCTTCGATCCGGTCGGGCTCAGCGGGCGCGAGGGTGGGTTCGGGTTGGTCAGCATGCGTGAACGGGCGGCCATGTTCGGCGCCGACTTCGTGATCCGCGCCCAATGTGGATCGGGGGCCACCATCGAGGTGGCATGGTCGTGAGGCACGGGACGGTCCTGATCGCGGACGATCACGTCCCGACCCGGGCGGCCGTGCGGGTGTCGCTCGAGCGCGGCGGGTTCGACGTGTGCGCGGAGGCCCCCGACGCGGCGACGAGCGTCGCCCTCGCCCGCCGGCTACGACCCGACGTCGCCCTACTCGACATCCACATGCCGGGCGACGGGATCCGAGCCGCCGCCGAGATTGCGGCCCACGTGCCCGAAACCTCGGTCGTGATGCTCACCGTCTCGAGCGCGGACGACGACCTGTTCGCCGCGCTCAAGGCCGGCGCCGCGGGCTACCTGCTGAAGGACACCGATCCCGAGCGCCTCCCGCTGGCCCTCCAGGGTGTGCTCGACGGCGAGGCCGCGCTCCCGCGAGCGCTGGTGGCGCGGGTCGTCGCGGAGTTCCGGATCAGAGGCGGAGGCGCGTGGAGCCGGCTCCCGGTGCTGGGGCATGGGCCCGCCCGTCTCACCAACCGCGAGCGGGAGGTCCTCGAGGCTCTCGGTGAAGGCCTGACGACTGCGGAGATCGGCGAGCGCCTGTTCATCTCCACGGTGACGGTGCGTAGCCACGTGTCCTCCCTCCTCCACAAGCTGCGCGTGCCCAACCGCGCCGGTGCGGTGCGCGTGCTCCGCGGGCGTTGAGAAAAATCAACGGCCCGCGACGAAAAAGAACGCTCCGTTTCCTCGAAGTGAATTTCGCCCGTCAGTAGTGTCCCAACTGCTTCGCGGCGAAAGCGCCCTTTCGGCGGCTCTCGTCGACGAGGCGAGAAGAGCGGCGCTGGTCGACAAAGGCTAGGGCGAGATGCGCACGGGGGGATCGTGGCCGCCCCGCTCGATCGTCGTCGAGGACGGCGGCACCGAGACGGGGGTCGGCGAGTACACGGGGGCGGTCGGCCCGCGGTTGCTCATCTACTCACAGGACGGCCAGGGGCTCGGTCACCTACGGCGCACGTCGGCCATCGCCGCCGAGTTCCTGCGCGCCTGTCCCGACGCCTGCGTGCTCACGGTGTCGGACTCGCCCCTCGGGACGTTCTTCGGCATGGCCCCGAACCAGGACTACCTGAAGCTCCCGTCGCTGGTGAAGACCGGCGCAGGCGCGTGGCACTCGCTCTCGCTCCCGCTCCCGAGCAACGAGCTCCTCGGGCTGCGGCGCGACCTGATCTGCAGCGCCGCGCTCAGCTTCCGCCCGGACATCGTGCTCGTCGATCACATGCCGCACGGCGCCCTGGGTGAGCTGCTCCCCACCCTCGAGGCGCTGCGATCGACTCCCGCCAAGCTCGTGCTCGGGCTGCGCGACATCCTCGATGCCCCGCACGTCGTACGCAGCCGATGGCGGGCAGAAGGGGCGTATGCCGCGGTCGAGGAGCACTACGACCTCGTGCTGGTCTACGGCAGCCGCGCCGTCTTCGACGTGGCCACCCAGTACGCGTGGTCCGGCGACGCCGCCAGCCGCCTCGTCTACTGCGGCTACGTGTGCAGCCCGCTGGCCGCCCACGGTGCCGAGCGGGTCCGCGCGAAGTGCATGGCGTTGGCGACGGGAGCCGCGCTGGGGCGCGCTCGGAGAAGGAAGCTCGAGGCCGCCAGTGCCGAACCACGCCTCGTAGTGGCCATGGCCGGGGGCGGGGCGGACGCCTATCCCCTCATGGACGCGTTGATCGACGCGTTCCCGAAGATCCAGGCCTCGCACCGGTGCGCGCTGGCGATGATCACCGGCCCCTTCATGCCTGCCTCCGAGCGTCGCGACCTGCAGTCGCGCGCGCAGGGCCGGCCGATCAAGGTGCGCAAGTCGGTGAGCGACATCCCCAGCTACATCGCGGCAGCCGACGCCGTGGTGGGCATGGCCGGCTACAACACGACCGCCGAGATCCTCCGCATCGGGACGCCGGCGGTGCTCGTGCCTCGCGCCGCTCCCAGCGCCGAGCAGCGCATGCGCGCCCAGTTGTTCGGAGAGCGCGGCTGGGCGCACGTCGTCGATCCCGACGACCTCTCACCCGAGACGCTGGCGGACGCGGTGGTCGCCGCGCTTTCAGGCGGACCGGCGACCGAAGGTCCCGACCTCGCGGGGCTGGAGGTCGCGGTCGGCGAGATCCTTTCGCTGCTCGACGTCGACGAGATCGGTGAGGACGTTCGTCCGGCTCTCCTGGAGTTGTGACCGTGCACGTCGACGACGTTCTCTCGGGCCGGACCGGAGCGCTCGGAGTCCGTGGTGCGCTGCGCTCCTCCTCGTTGCGCAGGCGAGTCCGCGGGCTGTTGATGGACGCGCTGGCGCGCCCGACGCCCCTCGGCCCCTGCCGGCTGCGGCGGACGAAGTTCAAGCCCGGCCGCAAGCTCACCGCCTACCTCGACGCGGACATCGCGGGACATGGCGGTCCCAGGGCCATCGCGGTCACGTGGGAGGCGGCAGGCGGCGCGACCGACGGGCCCTCGGCCCACGAAGCTGCGCTCGAAGCAGAGGCGGGACGACGGGGGTTGCGCACACCGTTTCGCCGCCTGACCGCCGAGGCTCGCGACGTCCGGATGCGCGTCGACATCGCGCCCCTCGATGCCGCCTTCCCGCAACTCGTGCGTCTTTCCGATCCCGCATACGTGGCGGAGCTCGTCGGCGGCTCGACCCGTTTCGAGGTCGTCACCGTGCGCTACCGTCCGCGCCAACGCCACGTCCTGCTGTATCGCCCGGCTGCAGCTCACCATGGGCCGACGCTCTTCGCCAAGCTCTACCGCGACGACGCCGGCGCGCGTGAGCACCTCGTGGCGCTCGCGGTCGCCGACCTCCTCGACGAGGCACGCGACTGCGCCGGCGCCCGCCCGCTCGCCTACCTCGACCACGACGACCGGGCCGTCCTGTTCGCGTCGCTGCCGGGACGACCGCTGTCGACGTGTCTCCGTGGCGGCACACGAGCCGCGGGCGTGCACCTCCGTCAGGGCGGAGCGGCTCTCCGTCGGCTGCACGCCGCCCCAGCGGAGCTCAGCGCCCTCGTCGAACCGCACGCCGTGGAAGCCGAGTTGATCGCGACCGAGCGTGCGAGCGAGGCGATCCAACACCTCCTGCCGTCATCAGGAGCAGCCGTGCGCGACATCCTGGCCCGCACGCGCGACCTCTTGGACCAGGTGCCGGCCGAACCCGCGTGCTTCGTCCACGGCGACTACAAGGCCGACCACCTGCTCGTCGGCCGCGCGGGTGTCACCCTCATCGACTTCGACCGGTGCGCGCGATCGGAGCCGGCGCTCGACCTGGCCAAGTTCCTCGCGGACGTGCGCTGGTGGACCGAGCGGCGGCCGGGCGCGGTTGCGTCGGCGCAGGCGGAGTTCCTCGCCGGCTACGGCCCGACATCCCGGCCGCGGCTGGCGCGAGCGAGGGTGCTCGAGCCGCTCCTGCTCCTGAAGATGACCGCCCGACGGGTGCCGGTGCACGAGCCCGACTGGGACGGCCGCACTGCTGCTCTCGTCGCGCGGGCCGATCAACTTCTGCGCGACGTGGAGGGCGCGCGCCCATGACCGTCCGCGTTGCCCCGTCGCGACCCGGAGCCGGGAACGTGCTCACCTCGCTCGACCCGGCGCTCCCTCCGATCGCCGAGTCGTTCGATCTCGGCGCGGTCAGGCGGCTGTTCGAGAGAACCTGGCTCCGGCCCATCATCTGCTGCACGTTGCTCAGTGCCCGTTACGAACCCGGTGCTCGCTGCGTCACGACGTACGCGCTGGAAGCCGGCAACGGCGACGGCACGCGGGCGCGCACCATCGGCGTGGTGGAGCTGACGCCGGCCGGCCGCAGCCACCGCCGCTACGACGAGGACCCCCTTCTCCCGGGTTTGGCTGCGGCGACCGACGCCGCGGTCGTCGCGTCGCGGCTCGGCTCCTGTTGCGCGGCTGCCCTCGAGGCTTGCACCGTCACGCCGGTTCGCTACCGCCCCGGTGCGCGCGCGGTCCTGCGGTACGGGCTCACGACGTCCGCCGGACCGGTCCTCCTCTACGGCAAGGTGCTCGCAGAAGGTGCCCGCGCGCTCGGCGCCGCGCTCACCGGCCTGCACGAAGTCGAGAAGGCGGACCCCGGGGCGCCGTCGGTGCTCCCGCCGGTCGCGCGGCTCGACGACCTCGGGCTGGTGGTCCAGGCGGAGGTCGCGGGCGAGCCGCTCCACGCGCTCGCGTTCAGCACCGCGCTTCCGTCGGCCGAACGCGTGGCGCTGCTCCGACGCGCCGGCCGCGCCATCGCCGCGCTGCACGGCGGGAGTGGCCCATCGGCTCCCAGCCGCACGCCGGCAGACGACCTGCGCGAGCTCTGCGCCTACCTGCCCGCCGTGACTCGTGCCGACCCATCGCTCGCGAACCGGCTCACCCGTGCGGTCGAGCGAGCCCGCCTCGCGTCGAGCGACGTCGATGGGGCCGTGGTGCCGAGCCACGGGTCACTGCGCACCGACCAGCTGTACGTGTCGGCAAAGCGCGTGACGCTCATCGACCTCGACGGCTACTGCTGGTCGCAACGCGCCCGCGACATCGGCAACCTCCTGGCGTACCTGCGGTGGAAGGCCATCCGTCAGCCCGAGCACCGGGCGCTCGTGGCCGAAGGTCGCCGTGCGTTCCGCGCCGCGTACCGGCGGACCGGTGACATGCCGGCCGATGACCTCGTTCGCACCGCCGAGGCCATCTCGCTGCTCAAGATCGCAGGCCGCCGCTTCCGCAACCTGTCGGTCCGCGAGTGGCCGAGGGTGCCCGCGCTCGTCGATGCCGCGCTCGACCTGCTCGCGACGGGAGGAAGCGGGTGAGCTGTCCCGCGGTCACGACCACGAGCCGCACTGCGCTCGAACTGTTGCTCGACGTCGAGGCGATGACCGCGCGACTCCGAGCGCAGCTCGGTTCCCCCGCCCTCATCCTGCACACGGCGACACTCGTCGACCACAAGCCGGGAAACCGAGCGGTGGTGCACTACCTCGGCGAGCAGTCGGGCCGTGCCGTCGCCTTCTACGCCAAGGCCTACCCCGAGCCGGCACGGGCCGCCTTCGTCCACGACCTCGTGTGCCGGCTGTGCGACGTCTTCGCGGCCGCTCCCGATCTGCGCGCGCCTCAGCCGCTGGGCTTCGACCCTGACCTGGCGCTCGTCGTGTACGCCCCGGTCGCCGGGATCCCGCTGGACCGGCTGGCATCGAGACCCGAGCTCTCGTCCGCGCTGGCTGACGCGGCGCGATGGCTGGCCACGCTCCACGGCTCGCGGCTACGACTTGATCGCACCTTCGACGTGGCGCTCGAGACGGCCGACGCAGGGACCTGGGCCGGGCTCGTCGCGACCCGACTCCCGAACGCGGGAGCGGTCGCCTTCCGACTTGCGGACGCGCTGCAAGCCACGCGGCCGCCCCTCCGCGTCGACGCGCCGAGCCCCATCCACAAGGACTTCCACTACGGGCACGTGCTCGTCGGGGGCGGGGTGGGTGTCATCGATTTCGACGAGGTCCGGCTCGGCGATCCCAACCTCGATCTCGCCCACTTCTGCGCCAACCTCCACCTCCTGGCGGTGCGGACCGGCGCGCCGCGCACCGAGCGGGACCGGTGGCTGCGCTCGTTCCTCGGCGCCTACTCGGACGCGACGGGCCGCGAACCCGACGCGGCCTTCGGTTGGTATGCCGCCTACACGTGCGTGAAGATCGCCAAGCAGGTGTCGACGGGGCGCGGGCCTCAGCCGAGGCCGGCCGGCGAGGCGCGCGCCGCGCAGGTCGACCTGATCCTGCGGGAGGGGCTGGCATGGCTGGCGCGGTGACGGAGCACGATCGCGGCCCCGTACGGGTCGCGTACATCGTCCGCAGCTGGCCGCGCCTGTCGCAGACGTTCATCGTCAACGAGGTGCTGGCCCTCGAACGGCTCGGGCTCACGATCGACGTGTTCCGCATGACCGCCGTCCATGGTCCCGAAGCGCACGATCACGCCGGCGAGGCGCGCGCTGCGGTTCACGACCTCGAAGCCGCGCGCCACGGCAACCGAGCCGCGCTCGTCGCCGAGCACATGGGCGTGTTGGTCGGGTCCCCGATGCGCTACCTGAGCACGGTTGCGTTCGTGCTGCGTGGGAAGCAGCTGGCCGCCGGCTACTCGACGAGCACGCGCGGTACGTGCTTCCGCCATGCTGTGCACCTCGCCGCGCTCGCGCGTTCCGAGCGCCGGCGCGGCCGACCCTTCGCGCGGATCCATGCCCACTTCGCTCACGATCCGGCGCTGGTCGGGCTCCTCGCGCACCGGCTCACGGGCATCTCGTTCAGCCTCACCGCGCACGCACGTGAGCTCTACGGCATCCCGCGGGCCGCGCTCGCGGCTCGGGTCCGCGTGGCGTGCGCAGTCGTCACGTGTTGCGCGGCCAACGCCGAATACATCCGCAACTCGGTAGGTGGGGCTCGCGTGCACCTCGTCCACCACGGCGTCGATCTCGAGCGGTTCCACCCTCGTCCGCGAGCCGTCGACTCGAGGCTGCCTCTGATTCTCTCCGTCGGTCGCCTGGTGGAGAAGAAGGGCTTCTTCGACCTCCTGGACGCGTGCGCCGAGCTGACCGCCGAAGGCCACCGCTTCCGGTGCGCGATCTACGGCGACGGGCCCCTGCTGGAGAGGCTCGAGGCGCGGTGCGAGCAGTTGGGGTTGGCGGACACCGTCACGTTCGCAGGCGCCCGCTCGCCGCGGGAGCTGGTGCCGCTCTTCCAACGCGCCGACGTGTTCGCCCTGACCCCGTTCATCACAGACGACGGTGACCGCGACGGCGTGCCGAACGTGCTCGTCGAGGCCATGGCGTGCGGCGTCCCCGTGGTGAGCACTTCGGTCGGCGGCATCCCCGACCTCGTGCGCCATGGCGAGAACGGGCTGCTCGCTCCGCCGCACGACGTGGCCGCCATCGCTGGTCACCTGACCGAGCTGCTCGCGGACGCAGACCGCCGTCGGCGCATGGGCGCGAAGGCGCGGGTCACGGTCGAAGCGGGCTTCGACGCCCGCGTCGCCGCCGGGAGGATGGCGGTGCTCCTCGGCGCCGCGAGCTGGGAGCCGGGCTCGGCGCCGCGTCACTGTGGCCCTGCGCCCCGCTCCCCCACACCCGAGGTCGTCGGCGAGGGGCGCAACCGCATCGACACACCCGCCGGAGGAACGAGATGCAGGTGAGGGTCAACAGAGGAAAGCACTCGGCGCGAGCACCGAGCCCGCGCGGCGGCGAAGAGGCGCGACGCGTGCTGAAGCTGCTCGTGCGCTTCTCCGGGGGTCGCCGGCTCTACGTGCTCGCCTTGGTGATGCTGGTCTTCGAGGCCGTCACCGCGGTGGCCCAGGTCTGGCCGCTCGCCTACCTGATCGACTTCCTGAACGGGCAGAGGCCGCCGCTCGGGATCGACCTGCCTCTCTTCTCGACGCCGCGCAGCGAGACCGTGGCGATCCTCACCGGCGGCCTGATCTTGCTCACGATGGTCAACAGCCTCGGAGACTCCCTGGCCGAGATCTTCCTGGCCCGGGGCGGTCGGGTGCTCGGCTACAACGTCCGCTCCGAGCTGCACGCCCACCTCCAACGGCTCTCGCTCGCGTTCCACGACCAGCGCCGCACGGGCGACATGCTCACCCGGGTCACGAGCGACGTGACCGCGCTGGAGGACTTCGTGGTCAAGTCGGTGAGCGATCTCGCCGGAAGCGTCCTCGTGCTCGTCGGCACGCTCGGCTTCTTGCTCTACCAGTCGTGGATGGTGGCGGTCATCGCCCTCCTGATCGTCCCGCCGCTGGCCACCGTCTCGAACCACTACTCACAGCGCATCAAGTCCGCGTCGAAGCGGCAGCGGGCGCGCGAGGGCGACTTCGCGGACGCCGCACAGGAGATGCTCACGTCGATCAGGGTCATCCAGACCTACGGGCGGGCCGACTACGAGACCGAGCGCTTCGGTGTGCAGAGCAGGCAGGCCATGGAGGCGGCCTTGGATACGGCCAACCTGTCTGCGCGCTTCAGCTGGGTGGTGGCCCTGCTCGAGGCGCTCTCCATCACCGCGGTGGTGTGGACGGGTCTGTGGCTGATCGACCGCAAGACGATCACCGTGGGCCTGCTGGTCATGTTCACCGTGCTGATCCAGAACATGTTCAAGCCCACCCGCAAGATCATCCGCGAGTGGAGCACAATCGGGAAGATCTTCGCGAGCGTTGAGCGCATCGGCGAGGTGCTCGACCGGCAACCCGCGGTGGTCGACGCCCCGAACGCGGCGCCGGCTCCCGAGTTCACCGGCCACATCAGCTTCCACGACGTCAACTTCGCCTACCAGGTCGAAGCCGACGATGCGGGCAAGGCCGGCGGCTCGTCCCTCCGCGTCGCGCTGCGCGCGGTCGACCTCGACATCCGGCCGGGCCAGGTCTTCGCCCTCGTGGGACCGAGTGGCGCGGGAAAGTCCACGATCGCGCAGCTGATCCCCCGCCTCTACGACCCCGACGCCGGCACGGTCTGCATCGACGGCCTCGACGTCCGCGGGCTCACACTCGAGTCGCTGCGCTCACAGATCAGCGTGGTCCTGCAGGACACCGTGCTCTTCAGGAGCACCGTGGCCGACAACATCGCGTACGGGCGGGCCCTTGCCACGCGGGACGAGATCGTCGAGGCCGCCGCGCGCGCGAACGCCGACGGCTTCATTCGCGAGCTGCCCCACGGCTACGACACCATGCTCGGCGAGCGGGCGGCAAACCTCTCGGGTGGCCAGCGCCAGCGCCTCGCGATCGCGAGAGCCTTCATCCGCAACACGCCGATCCTCATCCTCGACGAGCCGACCACGGGTCTCGACGCCGACGCCAGCGAGCAGGTGCTGCTCGGGCTGAGCTCATTGATGCAGGGCAAGACGACGGTGATCATCACCCACCACCTCAATCTCATCCGCTCGGCGGATTGCATCCTCGTGGTCGACCAGGGCCGCATCGTGGAGAAGGGGACGCACGACGAGCTGCTCGCGATGCGCGGCATCTATGCCGAGTACTACGCGAAGCAGGCGGCGCCGGTCGGCGAGGGGAGCGAGCCATCGCCCTCCGTCGTCACCGGCAACGGTGGGGGGCGGCCGGAGCTGGTTGACGGGCGGTGGTCTCTCTCGGTGAAGCCGGAGCACCTGATCCATCCCGCGCGTCAGTGACACGGGTCGCCGCGGCCGGGAAGCCGCGACCTGAGGTCACGCGCGCCGAATGGGCGCTCTCGATCGCCTGCATCGCGCTCACCGTCTTCACGCTCGCGCCCTTCCTGATCCTCGGCGGCGGGGGTAACAGGTCGGCCGCGCGTTCGACGGCGAGGCGCGCCGCGTCGCCCGAGAAGGCGGTCTCGCGCGAGTCGGCGGCCGACACGCCGGGCCCGGCCGCCGTCACCAGCCCGACCTCTGTCGTCCCGTCGCGGCCGGCGCGCCGGGTGCTGCCCGAGCTGCTCGTCGATGTCGCCCCCCGGGGCTACGTCGAGCTCTCGCCCCGTTCCGGCCCGAGCGGTGCCTTCGACATCGTCTCCTTCACCCGCACCTCGCCTCACCCGCTCCAGGACCGGATGGTGCTCGCGCAGAGCGGCTTCCAGCAGGGGTTCGTCCGCAGCTGGGAGAAGCCCGGGGCCAGCGGGCCCAGCCGGCTCGTGGCGTCGGTGTTCGAGTTCGCCGGCCCCGCGGGCGCCCGTGCACTGGCCGACTACGAGAGCGGCCTCGTAGTGAAGGAGGACGCGGGCGTGGCGTTCCCGGTCGACGGCGGCACCGGCCTGCGCTTCGTTCATCGCCAGGGGAACCTGACCATCCACGGCTACTCCGTCACCCTCGATCGAGGCGATGGCCTGCTCTTCTACTTCGGCGCGCTCTATTCGACACCTCAGCCTCCCGACGAGGTGCTGCTGGTGGCGCGACAGCAGCTGGAGCGCCTTCAGCGGCCCGCCGTTGTCGGAGGGTAGAGCCGATGACGGCCGGGCACGGCTTCGTCCTCCGACAGCACCACGGCGACGTCCTCGTCCTGCGCCTGAACCGGCCCCCGGCCCATGCGTTCACGACCGAGCTGCTGGCCGACCTCGACACTGCGGTTCGGGATGCCGCGGTCGACGAGGCGGTGCGCTGCGTCGTCCTCACCGGCAGCGGATCGTTCTTCTCGGGCGGGTTCGACATGAAGGCGCCCCCGAGGGGTGCGGCCGCGGCGGTGGAGATGGCGAACCTCTACCACTCCGCCCACCGGCGGCTGGTGGCACTGTCCAAGCCGACGATCGCGGCGGTGAACGGGCACGCGGTGGCGGGCGGGCTCGTGCTCGCCCTCGCCTGTGACCATCGTGTCGTCTCCAGCCGCCGCCTCCAGGTCGGTCTCACCGAGGTCGCCGTGGGTGCGGGCTACCCGCCCGCCGCGTCGGCCATCGCGATCGATCGTCTGGGTGCCGGCGCGATGGAGCTGATGCTCGGCGCCGACCTCTTCTGGTCCGACGATCCGCGGGTGTCCATCCTTTTTCGGTCGAGCCATGAGCCCGCGACCTTCGAGGACGACACGCTGGCGCAGGCCCGGAGGCTCGCGTCGTTGCCGGCCGTCGCGTACGCGCACGCGAAGGCGGCAGTCGTGCGAGACCTCGTCGCGCGCATCGACGGCGCGAGCGACGAAGCCCGAGCCGAGGCGCTGGCGGTGTGGACGGAGCCGGAGAGCGACGCGGCACGAGACGCGCTGCGCCGTCGTCTCGGTCGGTAGCCCGCCGCTGGGAGCACGGGCGCGGCAGCCGTGGCTCGCCTAGCGTCGGGCGGTCGGGCCGCGGAGGTCGACCGCGAGTGAAGGGAGATCCATGGGCACGCGATGGACGACGGCCCGGACGCTGGGCATCGGCGTCGTCGTCGCGCTCCTCCTGAGCGGATGCGGCGCCCGGTTCGACAAGAGCGATGTCTCCGCCGGCGCGGACCAGGGGCTCGGAGCCGCGCCGGCAAGGCCGACGACCACGGCCAAAGGCGCGGCCGACGAATCGGGACCGGTCGCACCGGGACCCGCGCCGGGCGTCACCGCCGACTCGATCAAGATCGGCTACCTGCTTCCCCTGACCGGCGCCGCGCCCATCCCCTCCAACTTCGACAAGGGGGTCAAGGTCTACTGGAACTCCGTCAACCGCCAGGGTGGCATCTTCGGGCGCAAGATCCAGGTCGTGGTGGAGGACACACAGTCGAGCGCTTCGGTGGGCAAGGACAAGGCGAAGAAGCTCGTCGAGGAGGACAAGGTCTTCACCATCGTCGTGCTGGACCGGCTCGAGAACCAGCAGGCGATCGGCGCCTATCTCGACGGCCGCAAGGTCCCGAACATCGAGATCCAGACGCCGGCCAACCTGGCGAAGAGCCAGACATGGACGTTCGGGGTGACGATCGACCACGCGGTGCAGGGCAGGCTCATCGCCGACTACTTCGTGCACGTGCTCCGGGCCGAGAACGTCGGCGTCATCTACGAGAACGCGCCGGCCCTGAGCCCGGGTCGCAACGCGTTCGCCACCGAGATCGGCAAGCTCAAAGCCAAGGTCGCGTACAACCGGGCCATCGATCCCCAGGCCAACGACTTCTCCAACGAGGCGCTCGGGCTGAAGCAGGCGGGGGCCACCGCGGTGTGGCTGTACATGGCCCCGACGCTTGCGGCCAAGCTCGCCAACCAGGCGGACGCCGCGGGCTACCACCCGACCTGGTTCGCCAACTCCATCTCGTGGGCCTTCGACCTCGTGCTCAAGGTCGCGCCAACGGGCCTGAGCGGGGCGCGCGCCTTCAGCCCGTGGCTTCCCCTTGCCGACCCGCGCACCGACACCTACCAGCGCGAATACCGGAGCCAGTACGGCGAGGCACCCGACGACCTGGGCCTCGTCGGCTGGGGCGTCGGCCAGATCGTCGGCAAGGGAATCGAGCGCGCCGGCAAGGACCTCGGCCAGAACGGGTTCCGCAACGCCATGCAGCACCTCGAGTTCGCCCCCGACCTGTGGGCACCTGTGTCCTTCCGGCCGGGTGTGCGCGAGGGCGCCAACGTCGTCGCGGTGCTCAAGCAGGACGGCGACCATTGGGCACTGGAACGCGACTTCGCGGGAAGCTTCTGAGTCGTGGTGGCGCAGGTCGTCACCGGGTTGGCGGCCGGCGCGGCATATGCGCTCGTCGCGGTCGGTGTCGTGCTGATCTTCAAGGGGACCAAAGCCCTGTCCGTCGCGCAGGGCGAGATCGGTGCCTTCGGCTACTTCTTCGGCCTGCGCTGGTCGGCACGCGGCGTTCCCGGCCTCGGATGGCACCCCCCGCTGTTCGCCGATCTCGTGATCGCCGCGGTGGTGGGCGCTCTCCTGGGACTGGTGATCGAACAACTGATCATGCGACCGCTCGTGCAGCGTCCCCCGCTCGACGGGCTCATCGCAACGCTGGGCGTTGCCCTGTTCCTCGCGCTGCTGGAGAAGGAGATCTTCGGCACGGCCACGCAGTTCGCGCCCTCGCCCGTCGGCAAGTGGCGGGTCGTCGTGCTCGGCGCCACCCTCACCGCGGAGCGGATCGTGGCCCTCGGGCTGGCAGCCGTCGTCGCCGGCGCGATCTACCTCTTCTTCACGCGGACCAAGTTCGGGCTCGCGGTCCTCGCGACCACCGGCGACCCGACGGTGGCGCGCCTCCTCGGCGTCAAGGTCACCCAGGTCTATCGCTTCGTCTGGATCACAGCGGGAGCCTTGTCGGGGCTGGCCGCCGCGCTGCTCGGGCCGGCGTTCGGCGGTCTCACCCCCTTCGACATGACGAAGTTCGCCCTGCGCGCGTTGGCCGGTGCGGTGATCGGAGGACTCGATTCGGTCTGGGGCGCGATCATCGGCAGCCTCCTGATCGGCGTGCTCGAGGCCGTCGTCGGGGGCCAGGTCGGCGCGAGAGGGGCGGCGAACGTCGCCGTGCTCGCGCTGGTGATCGCCACGCTCGTCGTCCGGCCGCAGGGACTGCTAGGGACGTCTGGTGCTGCGTGAGGTGCCGCCGAGCCGGGCGGCGGGCGCCGCCGCGATCGCGCTCGTCGTTGCCTGGTCGTGCACGCTGTCGCCGGTGCGGCTCTCGGTCCTGGTCGGTGTGGCCGCGACCGCGATCGCGGCGCTGGGCCTCGACATCCTCGTGGCCCGTTCGGGCCAGCTCTCGCTCGCGCACGCGGCCTTCCTCGGCGTCGGCGCCTTCACGGCCCTCAACGTCGGCGGCCACGGTGGGCCGTGGCCGCTCGCGCTCGCGGCCGCGGTGGGCGCAGGCGCGATCGCGGCCACCCTCTCGGGGCTCCCTTCACTGCGCATCCGTGGCCTGCAGGTCGCGATCACCACGCTGGCGTTCCAGGTCGCGGCCGAGAACTTCCTGTTCACCCGGCAGGACTTCACCGCCGCCAACCAGGTGCTCGAACGGCCGGCCCTGCTGGACACCGATCTGCGGCTCTACGTCTTCGCGCTCGGATGCGTGGCCGCGGTGCTGATCGTGCGCCGACGTCTCGCGGTGACGGCTGCCGGGCGCTCGTTCCTCGCGGTGCGCGATGTCGAGGCCCGGGCCCAGTGCTTCGGCATCGAGACGGGCCGGACCAAGCTCCTCGCGTACGCGCTCTCGGGAGCGATCGTCGGGCTGGCCGGCGGGCTCCTCGCCCTCAAGGAGGGGTCGATCAGCGCCAAGGACCCCTTCGTGCTGCTCGAGTCGCTGCAGCTCGTCGCCATCGTGGTCGTGGGCGGAGCCGGCTCGGCCGCGGGCATCCTCACGGCCGCGGTGGTGGTGAAGGGGTTGCCGCAGTTCGTGGGTCACATCAGCATCCCCCTGACCGGCATCGACCTCGACGCCGTGCGCATCGTGCCGATCGCGTCCGCCGCGTTGCTGGTGGTCGCGGTGGTCGCACAGCCCGAGGGCATCGGCGGCGTCTACCGCTCCGTCGGACGTGTGCTGGACCGGCTCCTCGGTCGCGGCACGGCCGGCCGGTCGGTACCCCGCGCGCAGCCGACGGCGACACCCCGGGCGGCCGAGCAGGCGACCGCGCTGCGCGGCGTCCCCCGGGGGCTGTCGCTCGAGATGCCGGTGCGAGCGCTCCTGGAGACCCGGGAGGTGACCGTTCAGTACGGCGGCGTCGTGGCCCTCGACGCGGTCTCGCTCGAGGTGCGAAGTCGTCGGTCTCATCGGTGCGAACGGCGCCGGAAAGTCGACGTTCTTCAACGCGGTCTCCGGCCTGGCCCCCGTGACCGGGTCCATCCGATTCCGCGGGGTCGAGCTGGTGCGACGACCGCCGTCGCGCCTGAGCGCGCTCGGTGTCGCCCGCACGTTCCAGGACATGGGCCTGGTACGTGCGGAGACGGTGAAGGAGAACGTGCTGCTCGCCCAGACCTGGCTCTGCAACTACGGCCGCCTGGCGGGGATACTCGCGCTGGGCAGCACCGTGACGCGCGAACGTGAGCTGCGGCGGCGGGCCGATATGGCCCTCCAGCTCTTCGGCCTCGACCATGTCGCGGACGAGCGTCTGGGCGAGCTGCCGTACGGCACGATGCGCATCGTCGAGATCGCTTCCGCGGTCGCCGCCGGCCCCGACCTGCTGCTGCTCGACGAGGCCAGCGCCGGCCTCGGGCCCGAGGAGTCGCACGCCCTGGCCGATCGCTTCCTCGCGCTGCGCAACGAGCTCGGCCTCACTCTCGTCGTCATCGAGCACCACGTCCCTCTCATCGCGCGCGCGTGCGACCACGTGTACTGCCTGGAGTCGGGTGCGCTCATCGCCGAAGGCGCGCCGGGCGAGGTCATCGCCCAACCCGCGGTGATCCAGTCGTTCCTGGGCCGCTCCACTGCCGCTTCGGGAGGCCCGGCGAGATGAGCGGAGCCGAGAGCCTGCTGCGCGTGGACGGCCTGTGCTCGGGCTACGGGGCTCTGCAGGTGCTGTTCGAGGTGAGCTTCGACGTGCGGCCGGGTGAGGTGGTCGCCCTCATGGGATCGAACGGAGCGGGCAAGACGACGGCGCTGAAGACGATCACCGGTCAGCTCAAGGTGCTTCGGGGAACCGTGCACCTCGACGGCGACGATGTCAGCGGCGCACCCGCCGAGCAGCTCGTGCGTCGCGGCGTGGCGATGGTGCCGGAGGGACGCGGCATGCTGCGTGACCTCACCGTCGCCCAGAACCTCGAGCTCGGCGCGTACGTCGTGAACGACCGGGCCGTCGTGGCCCAGGCCCTCGACCGCGCCTACACCGCGTTCCCGATCCTGGCCGAGCGGCGCGAGCAGAAGGCCGGCACGCTCTCGGGCGGCCAGCAACAGATGCTCTCGGTGGCTCGGGCGCTGATGAGCGGCCCGAGGCTGCTGCTCGTCGACGAGGCGTCGCTCGGCCTGTCGCCGGTGATGACCGAGACGGTGTTCGACCTCCTCGCCGAGACGAATCGCAAGGACGGCGTCGCCGTCCTCCTCGTCGAGCAGAGTGTGCTCGCGCTCGACCTGGCCGACCGCGCGTTCGTGCTCGAGAAGGGCCAGGTCGTCGACCGCGCCGAAGGCGCAGCCGTGCGCGCCATGCAGGGAAGGCTTCGCGAGGCCTACCTCGGTCGGGCGAGCACGGTGAGCGCGCGATGAACGTCGTGCTCGGCGCGGTCACCTCGGGCAACGTCCCGGCCGCATTGACCGGCGCGTTCGCCATCGGCCTGGGCACGGTCATCACCGTCGCGCTCCTCGTCGTTGGTCTTGCTTCACGCGTCAAACCCGGAGGTACACCCGTGACCCAACCACAGCGCCGCTGGCGCCTCATCCTCGGCGTGCTCTGCATTACGGCCGCCGCCATCGTCGGCGTGATCGGCTACCTGAAGCTCAGCCTCGAGCCTGCGGTCGACCGCCAGATCCCCTACCTCGCATCGGCGGGCATGGCGCTCGTCGTGCTGTCCGCCGTCGGGGGCAGCCTGCTCGTGGCCGAGCAGCTGCGGGGCGACGACGAGCGGCTCGACGAGTTGGAGGCCGCCGTGCGCCACCTCGCCGACGCGCTCGCGCCGACGATCGAGGCACCGGCGCGTCGCGCCGCCCCCCCGGAGTGAGCCGGAGGCGACGCGTGCGCGCCTGACTGCGCGCTGCTAGTTCGCTGCCCGGGCGCTCTGGCTCAGAGCGTCTGCTTCGGCGAGCACGCCGGCCATGCCCAGGTCGCGGGCCGTGGAGGCCGCGTGACCGAGCAGGGCCCGGGCGTGCTCGACATCACCGTCCGCCCGGCGCTCGAGCAGCATGCGCGCGTAGTCCACCGACGTGCGGGCGGTGTGAGGAGGCGCGCCGATCCGCCGGCTGACCGCGAGCGCATCTTCGAAATGTGCCTCGGCACCCGCGAAGTTGCCCGCCAGCGTGGCCAGAACGCCGGCGGCGCGGCTCAAGGGTCCCATCTCGGACAGGTTCAGGCTCACGACGCACAGCGTGCCGGCGTGCGGCGCGAGCCGCTCGTAGAGCGCAGCTGCCGTGTCCCGTGCATCCGTGATCCGGGCCACCTCGGTGAGCGCGAGAATCGCCGCCGTCCAGATCGAGTTGAACTCGAGGATGTCGAGGTCGGCCGCGTAGGCGCGAAGCCGCTCACGCGCCGCCTCCGGCTCGCCCGCCAGCACTTCGACCAGCGACACCGCTGCCGGCCATGCCGATAGGTCCGGGAACTGGTCGAGCAGCTCCCGCGCCGGCGTGAGGAGGTGACTCGTGTCGCCCCGTTGCCAGGCGAGGACCGTGGCCTGGGTGCCCCAGACCACGAAGGCGTCGGGGTGGTTCGCCGCCGCGCCGATGTCGAGTGCCTCGTTCGAGAGCCGCTCAGCGTCGGCGAAGCGGCCTTCGAGGAGCGCGAGGGTGGACTGCAGCCAGATCACGAAGTAGCGCTGCATGGGCTGCCCGAGCTGTTCGACGATGGCCGCGGCGTCGCCGGCCTCCTTGCGCGCCTCGTCCACCCGCTCCAGCTCGAGCAGATCGCAGGCGCGATGCACGTGGCCGACGAGCGCGAGCTCCGGGTTTCCCGCCCGTTCGCCGACCTCGACGAGCTCGGTCGACACCGCGAGGCGCTCCTCGAGATGGCCGGGGTCGAAGATCGCGGTGTGGGTGCATGCGAGCGCGAACGCAAGCGCTCCGTCGTCGTCGACCCGCCGGGCCATCGCGATCGCCTCGGCGGCCGTCGTGATCCCGCGTTGCTGCTCGGGCGTGAAGTAGAGCTCCAGGGAAAGCGCGGCAAGCACGCGCGAGCGAAGGACGGTGTCGTCGTCGGCGAGTGCACCGAGTGCCTCCTCGAGCAGCGTGATCGTCGGTTGGTGCCAGCCCGGGCTCGCGAGCACGTGACCACGGAAGTTGCCGATCGCAGCACGGGCGAGCCGCTCCGCGTCGCCGAGCGCGCGGGCGACGGCGCCCGCGTCGGCGAAGGCCTCCTGCGAGCCGAGGACGTCGCCCGCCCGACGGCGCGCCTCCGCCAGCCCGAGGAGAAGATCGCAGCGGCCGCGGTCCTGCGCGGTGAGAAGTGCGAGCCCGCGCTCGAACTGCGCGGCCGCCTCCTCGTGGGCGAGCCGGGCCAGCGCCTGGGTGCCGGCGCGCCGCGCGTACTCCACCGCCTTCGCCAGCTCGGTGCCGGCCTCGGCGTAGTGATAAGCGAGCGTCCCGAGCTGGTCCTCGAGCTGCGCGGCACGGCGCGCTTCGATCGCCTCGGCCACGCGGCGGTGGAGCCGGGCGCGGCGCGCGCCGCTCAACGACTCGTACAGCGCCTCTCGTGTCAGCGCGTGCACGAAAGAATACCGGCCGACCGCGCCGCCGATCTCCTCGATCAGGCGCGCCGTGCACGCCCGGTCGAGCAGATCGAGGGCCGCGTCTTCATCGTCGCCGGCGACCTCGTCGAGGAGATCGAAGTCGAAGTCGCGACCGATGACTGCGCCGATGGTGAGCAACCGGGCCGTGCCGTCGGGCAGCCGCGCGATCCGGCGCCCGATCACCTGCTTGACGCCCTCGGGGACGCCCAGGGTCTCGAGCGTGAACGCATCGCTGGACGCGCCCGTCTCACCCACGTGGGAGCAGATCTCCTGGACGAAGAACGGGTTTCCCGCGGTCTCGCGGCTGACGCTCTGCACGAACGCAGCCGGAGTCTCCAGGGCGCTCGTCGCCTCGATCAGCTCGCCGACCTCTCGCTCGCTCAGGCCGGACAGCGCGATCTCGTCGGCCAGCCCGTCGTGGCGCAGGTCCGCGAGCGCGCCGGCGAGGGGATGGTCGTGGCCGACCTCTCCCACGCGGTACGTCCCGAGGATCAGCAGTGGCGCGGCGGTGGCGCTTCTCGCCAGGTGGCACAAAAGCGCGATCGTGGGGCGGTCGGCCCAATGGAGGTCGTCGAGGACCAGCAGCAACGGGGCGCGCTTCGCGAGTCCCGACAGCATCGCGTTCACCGACTCGAACATCAGGTAGCGCTCCGTGTCGGGCTCGGCATGCACGGGCTCGGGGAGGTCGGGAAACTGCAGTGCGATGTCCGGCACGAGCCGGGCGAGCAGGGTGCCGCTGCGGACGATCTCGGCGCGCACCTGCGGTGGGTTGCCGTTCCGCACCACGTGCTCGATGGCCTCCACCACGGGCTGGTACGGGATCACGTTCTCCTCGTAGCAGCGACCGTGCAGCACGATCGTGCCTTGCTCGTACAGGTCGCGCGCCAGCTCGGCGGCGAGCCGGCTCTTGCCGATCCCCGGTTCGCCGCTCAGCGTCACGACGTGCCGTCGCGTCGCGTCGACCGCGCGGGCCCAGCGCGCCCGCAGCGTCGCCAGCTGCTCAGATCGACCCACGAACGCCACGCCGGCGGAATCGAGCGTGATCGGCAGCGGGAGACGGGCACGATCGGCGGCCGCGTCGACGAGCGCGGTCGCGGGTGCGAGATCGGGAAGGTCGGGCGCGCAGAGCTGGTAGACCTCTTCTGCCCGCTCGAGCCCCTTCAGGTGGACGCGACCCAGGTCGCGCAGTGTGATCCCCGACGCGAGCCGGTCGGCGACGAGCTCGGCTGTCGCTCGGGAAAGCAGCACCTGCCCACCGCGCGCGAGCCCGCGCAACCGCGCCGTTCGGCTGAGGGCCGTGCCGAAGTAGTCGCCGTGATCCACCTCGGCCTCGCCCGTGTGCAATCCGGCGCGCACCTTCAGGTCGATTCCCTCGGGCCACGGCTCGTGCAGGACGGCGCGCTGGAACGCGAGCGTGGCGTCGATCGCGTCGGTCGCGTGTGCGAACGCGGCGAGCGTGCTGTCTCCCTCGCCCTGGGACCGGGGCATGCGCCCGCCGTGCGCCTCGGCGATGTCGGCGGCGAGCTCGTGGTGGCGGACCATCACGGCCGCCATCACCCCGGGATGGGCTTCCCAGAGGTCGGTCGAGCTCTCCACGTCGGTGAGGACGAACGTCACGACGCCGGCGGGCACGCCGCTCTCGCGCGCGCTCGAGAGGCGCTCGACGAAGTCGGGCGCGCTCGGAGGCCGGCGGCTCGGATCGGGGTCGAGGGCCCGACGCACGATCCGGTCGATTCGCTTCGCCAGCTCGGGGGCGATGCCTTCCCACACGATCGGCTCCCCTGGCGTCGGGGGTGCACCGGTGAGCGCGAAGACGGTCGTCGCCGCGAGCCCGAACACGTCGCTCGCCCGGTTCGGGCCGGCAGTCGCCAGCTCGGGGGCCCGGTAGGCGATGTAGCTCTCCGCGGACGCCGATTCCGCGCCGCCGACGCCGAAGACCAGGCTGAGCCGGCCACCGACGCCGACGAGCACGTTCTCGGGCCGGACGTCGGCGTGCACGACAGGTGGATCGTGCCGGTGCAGGTGGTCGAGGGCGTCGGCGACGGGCGCGAGGCCTTCGAGGACCGTGCCCAGCGGCAGGCCGGGGTCACCGCGCTCGAAGACGAAGCGCCCGAGCGGCGTGCCCTCGACCCAGTCCATGACGAGGACGTACGTCTCCTCGTCGAGGAAGAAGCCGTCGCGCACGGTCGGGATCGTGGGATGCGGCCGTAGCCGGAGCAGGGCGCGCCCCTCGGCGAGCAGCCGGTCGCGCGACACATCCGGCGCGAGATGGCGGACCTTCAGCGCCACCACGCGATCGTGCTGACGGTCGACGGCGCGCACGACCTCGGTCCCGCCCTCGCGGCCGAGGACCTCGAGCAGTTCGTAACGGTCCCCGACAACGCTCCGCCGCACGGGCGGAATTGTAGGGGGTTGCCCCCTCGGCGCTTCCCCGGCCGCCGCCCGCCCGCCGCGGGGGTCAGACGAGAACGGGGGTGGGAGCCAGGCTCAGCTCCCGCACACGCTTGATCAGGATTCGCTCCTCCTCGCAGAGGACCAGGTACCGGGCGCGGTGGTCCGGGGCCCAGTCCCCGATGAGGTCTCGGAGCACCAGCAGCCGCTTGATCTCGGCGATCACCTCGCGGCGCCGCCGGTGAGCCAGAGCAAGGGTGTCAGGAACGGCCCAGTCAGTCATTTGGAACATATCCCACATTTCGTGGTGGGCCAAACACAGAGGGTGGGAACTGCCCACAACGGTCCGCCACCCGCACCTCGCCCGCGCCTCTCCGCCGGAGCTGGTCACCCTGAGCGACGCCTTCCCCAAGCGGATCCGCCTGCGCGCTCACGCGCCTCGAATGTCGTCTGCGTGGGCACCAGACGATGGTTGATCAGCGTCGAAGCCGAGAGCGGCGGGTGTTGCGTCGTCGGCTCGTGCGATCAGTTCGTACGCCAAGACGACCTCGATCAGTCCCACAACCGAGCCGATCACCATCCCCAGTAGCCCGTTCAGTAGAAACGCGGGCAACAACGGATGGTCGAAGATCTCGGTGTAGTGGATGGCGTGTAGCGCAACCTGTTCAATCATGACGGGAACCGTCACGAGGCACAGCGCCAGCCGGAAGGATGGACGCACGAGTTGTCCGGAGCGTCTGACCGCGGAACGTACGGAGCGGTGCTCGATCGTGATCACCGGTCCGACAAGCGACCAGAGCGTGAAGATCAGGACGCCGGGGACGATGAGCAAGGCGAGGCCGCACAGCGTTGCCACCGCCAGCACAACGTCTGCCATGACCAATCGGCGCACTGGCAGCACTGCCCAGATCTGGCGGAGAGTGAGGTCCGGGTGGCCGTGCAAGTGCGCACCTACGACCTTGTCGAGTATGCCCGCGTAGACGACGACACCCGCCATCGCCAGGACCTCGACGGCGCCCAAGCTGGCCAACGCCCCCAACGGTCGAGGTAGGTGACCGTCGACGACGAGAACGCCGGCGAGGGCATCGCCAACAGCGATCATCCCGAAGACCGCGAACGCCGTCCCGGCGACACGCCAGAACCGCTCTCGGTACGTGCGGAGAGCGGCCGCGATCACGTCCCGCGGGCGCGGCAAATCGTGCATTTCACGGGATGATGGGTAGTGCCCGCTCCTGCAGGCTTCAGCATTGCCGTGGTGGCCATGAAGTCGAAACTGAACCACTACTTCGGACGATCACGAATCACCCGCCAAGGGTGATGCGTTCGGACTGCGGACCAGGCCGTCGTCTCCCAGTCCGGTGCGCGCCCGCGGTTACAGGGCGTGTTTGGGTCGGGCGACGTTGCATCACGCTGTCGCTCGAGGGTTGACCGACCGCAACCCCGAACTAGCCTGAGTGGCAGTGCAGCGGATGCCAACCCTGGCCAAGTCCTTTCGGACTCGACCGGCGGGCCTGCTGGGGAGCCGGCCGTTCGACCGGTCCTCGATGACAGCGAGCAGCGGCGCGGCGCTTCGACTGCTGGCTCTCGCGATTGTGCTCGCTGCGCTGTACGCGCTTGGCGCGCTCCTGCCCTTCTGGTACCTCGCGTCACCGGAAGCCGGAGTTGCCTTCTTTCCGCCGGCGGGATTGACACTGAGCTTCCTGGTGTTGTCGCCCCGGCGCACGTGGCCACTGTGGCTCGCGACAGTGGGAGCCACGGAGGTCATCGTCGATGTGACGAACGGGCAATCTCTTCGCCTCGCGCTCGGCTTCGGAGCGGCGAACGTGCTCGGCCCGTATGTCGGCGCGATCGGGATCAAGACCACGTGGGCGGCTGGGCGGACGCGGAAGCTTCGCGAGCTTCTTGCGGTATACCTCCTCTACGGCGCCGCTGTCGGTCCCGCCGTGGGCGCGCTCATTGCCAGTACGAGTGCCGTGCTCATCGATGGCGCGTCGGACGGGCCGTCGATCTTCGGTCGGTGGTGGTTAGGCGATGCGATCGGCGTCATCGTCTTGGCGACGCCGATCCTGGCCTGGTCGAGGCGCGGACGCTCCGAGGTCTCTTGCGGCCTCCTCGAAGTCGGGATCACCTCACTCCTCGCGACAGCGATCACGATCGTGCCCGCGGTGCTGTGGCACTACCCGATTATCTACGCGGTCCTGCCGGTCCTCATGTGGGCCGCGATTCGCGGTGGGTGGCGAGCGGTGAGCGTGGCAGGCGTGGGCGTCGCGTTCGCCGCGGACTGGGCGACGGTCACCGGTCGAGCCAACGCGCTCTTCGCGACCGGAACGACGAACGAGCAACTGGCGTACGTACAACTCTTTCTCGCGGTCACGCTCCTTGCGGCACTCACGCTTTCGGTGGAAGTCGGCGACCGCCTGCAGGCCGAGCGGGAGGTCTCGGAGGTCGAACGCACGGTCGCCACCGCCGCGGACGAAGAGCGCCGCAGGATCGTACGCGAGACCCACGACATCGTCGGACATGCACTCAACGTCATGCTGTCGCAGGCGGGCGCGGCTCGACGAGTCCTCGCGACCGACCAGGGACTGTCCCGCGACTTCCTCGAGTCGATCGAGAACGTTGGTCGGACTGCCTTCGGTGAGCTCGACGTCGCTCTCGGACTTGCCGACGTGCCCCCTGATCTCTCGCCGCTCCGCGGCCTCGTCGGTGTTCCTGACCTCGTCGAGGTCTTACGCCAAACGGGCATGAACGTGGAACTGGACATCTTAGGCGCGCGCAATGCGGAGATTTCCACACTTGTCGACTGGTCCGCGTACCGAATCGTTCAGGAGGCCTTGACGAATGTTGTCAAGCACGCCCCGAATGCGAGGGCGCGCGTGGTGATCTCATTCGAGAGGGACGCGGTCGTCGTATCCGTCACCGACGAGGGACTGCCAACGCGGTCACGGCCCGACAATGGAGGTCGAGGGTTGATCGGCATGCGGGAACGGGTCACGGTCCTCGGGGGTCGTATCGAGCTGGGGCCGACTGGAGAAGGCGGCTTCTCAGTTTGGGCTCGATTGCCGTCGTCGCCACGATAGGGACTCCGATACGCGCGCTGATCGCAGATGACGACGTGCCAACGCGGGTGGGGCTCCGGACGATCTTGTCATCTGACCCGGAGCTCGAGGTCGTCGGCGAAGCCGCGACGGGGGCGGACGCCGTCGAACTTGTCCGGGTCCTCGACCCGGATGTCGTGCTGATGGACGTGCAGCTGCCAGACATCGACGGCATCGCAGCTACTCGCCTGATCACTGGCGTCCGAAGTGAGCGAGCGGGGCGAACCCGCGTGATCGTGCTGACAACGTTCGACTTCGACGAGTACGTGTACGAGTCCATCCGCGCCGGCGCAAGTGGGTTCCTGCTCAAGCGGACGCGGGCCGAGGACCTCATTGAAGCGGTTCGGACGGTCACGAACGGCAACTCGCTACCGGAGTCGGCCAGGACCCGCGAACTGATTGCAAGGTTCGCGGAACAACCTATTGGTCAACGTGGGTCGAACCTCTCACTCGGCCTCACGAGCCGAGAATCCGAAGTGCTGACGCTCATCGCGCGTGGCCTCTCGAACGACGAGATCGCGGCCGTGCTGGGAGTGTCACTTGAGACCGTCAGAACACACGTGAAGCACGTCTACATGAAATGCGGGTCCCGTGACCGAGTGCACGCAGTCATCACTGCCTACGAGGCAGGCCTCGTCGCGCCCACGGACTCGTCGATCCAGAGCCTTCGCCCCTCCACGGATTGACCGGGGGACTACTGCAGCGCCTTCATCTCGCGTCCATGGACCGTGAGTGCCCAAATGATCAGGACGTCGAAGGCGATGATCATGGTCGACCACACAGGTG